>JBFMCV010000003.1:0-300000 GCA_040754335.1 Thermodesulfobacteriota bacterium
ACTAATCTGAACTCCCGGTTTTAAAACCTTAGGATGACACGAGTATCTCTCCGCTCCCGTATTATAGCTTCTTGATATTTTATACAATTTAATCCGTTGTTTTTAAGATACAAGATACAAGGATGACAACATAAAAATAGATTTCTCGGCTTTGCCTCGAAATGACATATAACTACAAAGACGAGATTGCCGCGTCTCCTTCGTCCTTCGACCCTTCGACAGGCTCAGGGCGAACGGACTCGGAAGCTCGCAATGACAGAATCAAGCAAATCCTCCCTAGCCTACTTTGGCTCAGGCAATGACAAGCCGGAATTAATTTACTCAGCTGCCTTTGTTGATATGACATCCGAATGCGCACTTGCTTGCATTCGTTCTTTTTCTAAGGAGGGAATTAAATGTAAAGACAAAAGATAGATTTCTCACGTAGTTCGAAATGACAGAATTATGATGTGACCCTACGTCCACAAATCGGTGACAGGAAAGAGACTCAGATTTTGTATTTGCTAAGCTCGAACATGAGCTGTTTCAGGTACTCGGAGCTCGATGAGGCGATGCGCTTCTTGATGTCCTTCCATTCCTCGACAGGAATGTTCACGAATACGTCTATTACATCCGGGTCGAACTGTGAGCCCGAAGCCTCGGCTATTTTCTCCACCGCGTCCTCGAAAGGTATCGCTTTCCTGTAAGTCCTCCGCGATGTCATCGCGTCGAGCGCGTCCACAACGGAGAAGATACGCGCGCCGAGCGGTATCTCCTCTCCGGAAAGCCCCGACGGGTAACCCTGTCCGTCGTATCTTTCATGATGAGTATGGACTATCCTCGCCGACTCCTCCAGGAAGTCTATCTTCTTCAAGAGCTCGTAGCCGAACTCGGCGTGCTTCCTCATGAGTCCCCACTCCTCGTCATTCAGCTTGTCGGGCTTGAGGAGAATATTGTCGGGCACGCCTATTTTTCCTATGTCGTGGAGGAGCGCCCCCTTGGCTATTATCGAAAGCTCCTCGTCGGAGAGCTTCATGTGTTTTCCGAGGTTGATCGCGTACTCGGTAACCCTGTAGGAGTGGTACCCCGTCTCGTGCTCCCTCAAGTCAAGCGCAAGTATCATCGCCTCGAGAGTTCCGGAATACGCCCTCACGAGCTCCTCCGTCTGCTCTATGACCTTCTTCTCGAGGTTCTTCTGGTAGTCCTTGTTCGCCTTTATGAGGTTAGACCTCTCGATCGCGCGCCTTATGACCGTATCCACGTCCGTTACGTTGAAAGGCTTGAAGACGTAATCGTAGGCGCCTTCTTTCAAAGCCGCCCTCACGTTCTCGATATCGCGCGACGCGGAGACCATGATAATGGAGAGGTCGGGGGAGTACGCCTTTAACTTTTTAAGCGTCTCTATGCCGTTCAGCTTCGGCATCTGTATGTCGAGGAGGACGACATCGTAGTCCTTTACGCGGTAGAACTTCTCGAGAGCCTCGAGACCGTTCGCGGCGACGTCGCACCTGTAACCGAGCTCTTCGAGCGCCTCGACGAAGAGACTCCTTATAGCGTCCTCGTCGTCCACTATGAGGATCTTTTCCCCGTTCTTTCTAAACGCGTCCACGGATATTCTCTTAGCCATTTCCATAATAACTATAATCCATGAAGGCTATATACCTTCCAAGCAGAGTTTTCGCCGATCCTCAGCCGGCTTATCAAGATTAGAATTGGGGAATTCCGCCACCCATCACCCCCGATGAGCGCCGCACATACCCCCATTACGTATAAATATACAGTCAAAAGTTTGACACGGTGATTTTTAGTATGTATTTTCCAAACGAAATCATGAAAAAAGCGACTCTGGTGATTGAAGACGGCAGTGTTTTCGAGGGGTTGAGCTTCGGGGCGGAGGGGGAGGCTTACGGAGAGGTCGTATTCAACACCTCCATAACCGGGTACCAGGAGATACTCACAGACCCCTCGTATAACGGTCAGATCGTTGCAATGACCTACCCGGAGATAGGGAATTACGGAGTCAATCCCGAAGACATTGAATCGAGAAAGCCGTTCTTAAAGGGCTTCGTCGTTAAAGAATATTGGAAAGAGCCCTCGAACTGGCGCTCCCGCGGAAGCCTCGGGTCGTACCTCTCGGACAGCGGGGTCGTGGGGATAGAAGGGATCGACACGAGGTCGCTCACCAAGCTCATACGCTCGAAGGGCGCCCAGAAGGCGGTAATATCGACTGCAGAAAGCGACCCTGAAAAACTGCTTAAGAAAGTGCGCGCTTCCCAGGGGATAGTGGGCATAGACCTGGTCACGGAAGTGAGCTGCGATAACCCTTACAAATGGAGCGAAGGGACGGGAGCGTGGAGACCGGCCTCTGAAAAAGCGGCCGGGGAGAGGAGACGGTTCCGGGTAGTCGCATATGATTACGGTCTTAAGCGGAACATATTGCGGAAGCTCTCCGACCACGGCTGCGAGGTATCGATTGTCCCCTCGAGGACTCCTCCGCACGAGGTGCTCTCCATGAAGCCAGACGGGATATTCCTCTCTAACGGCCCGGGGGACCCCGCGGCGGTCGCTTACGCCGTCGAGAGCGTGAGGACGCTGATAGGGAAAAAGCCGATATTCGGCATATGCCTCGGACACCAGATACTGGGGCTTGCACTCGGCGGGACGACGTACAAGCTCAAGTTCGGACACAGGGGGGCGAACCAGCCCGTCAAGAACCTGAGAACGGGGAAGGTGGAGATCACGTCGCAGAACCACGGGTTCGCCGTAGACGCGGATAGTCTCGGGGGAGATGTGGAGATAACGCACATCAACTTGAACGACAACACGGTCGAAGGGCTCAGGCACAGGGAGCACCCGGTGTTCTCAGTGCAGTACCACCCGGAGGCCTCGCCGGGGCCTCATGATTCCTCTTACCTGTTCGAGGAATTTATAGAGATGATGGAAGAGAACTGCTGAGAGGGCGTTCACTCTGTCAGTCTCAGGTTATCGGCCCATTCCCTCTTCTGAATTGAGCCTTCTTTCTTCATGATGACATCCTTCGACAAGCTCAGGATGAACGGGTAAAAACCACCCTAGCCTGTTTTAGTTTAGGCAACGATGAGCCGGCAGTTAATTTACTTGAGAGTCTTTGCTGGTATGGCGTCCGTTTCTTGCACTAGTTCAGAACCGTTGCTCGAAATGACAACTTTCTATCGCGGCGGGCCTGTCCTGAACTTGATTCAGGAAAGCCGCTCCTACGGACAGTATGCAGGATAAAAGATGAGATTGCCACGGCTCATTCTGAGCCTCGCAAAGACAGATAACTACAAATCCACCCTACCCCTCCTTTACAAAAGGAGGGAATTAAAGGAATCGCGGCTGGAAGCCGCTCCTACGGTTTATTAAGGATGAGATTCCCAATCGAGTCGGGAATGACAAAAAGATTAAGGAGGTATGTGCGGGGTGTTTAAGCTGCTCTTCTTTCAAGCACTTCCCGGGCCATCTTCTCGGCCTTGTCTATGCCGTTCACGGACTCGCCTGATATGAGCTTGAGCGCTTCCTCCCCTATCTCGAGCGTGATGTCGTAGTTCTTCCTCTTGTTCTTCTCGAACTCGGCGATCGGGGATATTACGTTGTCTATTAACCGGGTGAATGCGTTCATCGTCCTCCTCCTGACCTTGCCGTAGCCCTTGACCATCGAGGCGCTCCTGGCGACGAGTGACCCTACCCTGTAATCGAGGGACGCATAATATTTGACGGCTTCCCTGTATTTCTTTATGAGCGCATGCTCTTTCCTGTACCGGAACGAGTGTCTCCTCATAAACTTCATTTTTGTGAGGAGCCAGAGCGTCGCGTATCCCGAGAACGACGTGGTAACGGGAGTCTGACCGAAGGTGAGCGGCTTCTTCCTGGGCCATACCTTCTTAAAGATTCCCGTCTGCGTGAAACGAACCACGGGCGCCACAAGGAAATACGGCAGAAGCCCGTATAGCTCTTCCGCGTCGGGCTTGAGGTAGTCGACGACCCTGAAGACCTGGTCGTCCCTGAGCCTCATCTCCTCCTTTATCCTCTTGAACCTGTCCGATTTTATCTTGAGGTCGGCCACGCGTATTCCGTCCTCGTAGCTCATGAGCAGAGCGAGGTTCTTCGCGTAGTGCTCCGTAAGCTTGAGCCCTCCCCCCTTCGCACTTTCGTCAATTTGATAGATTGCTTTCACGTCTTCTATGTATTCGTCCGCGTATTCCGCGTCCTGGTATTCGAGCAGCCTGAATACGGACTCTGCAAGAATCTCCCGGAGGCTCGGCGGGAACTCGGACTCGAGCCTTGAAACCCTGCCCAGATATTCCTCCCTGTCGTACTCCTCGAGCCTGTCGGCCCTCTCCTGCACGAAGCTCTCCCAGACCCGGGGGGGCTTCTTCTGCTCCGCGCCCTTACGGGAGGACACGTGCTCGTACCCGACCTCGAACGCTTTCAAGCTCGCCTTTACCGAAACTCCGACCATCTCGACCGACTTTACGAACGATTCCCTTTTTATCGGCAGCACTCCCGAAGCGCAAACCGCGCCCAGGAGTATCGCGTTCACGGCGAGATCGTCCATGCCGTTCTCCTTGGCCAGCTTCAGCGCGTCGAGCTCAATGAACCTCGATGAAAACGAGGATGCTATCTTTCTGAGATTCTCTTCGGAGTATATACCGCTTCCGACGGGCATCTTCTCGAGCGTCGAGTATATCCTGTGCGTGCTCGTGACTATGGTCGTCTTGTCGGAGCCGTAGCCCAGCTGCAGCGCCCTTCCGAGCTCGAGGAATTCCTGTGAAATGATAACGTCCACTTCGCCGGGGACCGGGAACTGCGCGAAGATTACCTGCCTGTCCCCGGAGGCCGACCTGGGGTGCGCCTCCATGTAGTAAACCGTGGACCCTCCCCTTTGCGAGAGGCCCGGGAGGCTTATCCCCTGCACATCGTAATCCTCGAGGAAGAACGCCTGTACCAGCCATTCGGTGAGCACCCCTCCGCCCTGTCCGCCGACTGCGGGGATAAATATTTTTATCAGATCGCTCTTAGTCCGCATCACTTATCAGAAAAGCAATTTCAGAAAAATACTACAACAATTTTTACGCCTTCTACAATCTATACGCCTGACGCAATAAATTCCATGCTTTAACAAAGAACAGAGAGATTCTGATCGATATACGACGATAGAAACGAAAGGATTATAGTCATAGTCAGCCTCCCTTCGGAGATTCCGGTATGAGATGCGGTGACGGGAGCGGTCAGCCTAACCCGACCAGCCGTTCCGCGAAACCAGGTGAAGTAGCGAGCGGTTTATTTTAGCCCCGATCCGTTCGAAGAGAGAAGGGTTGTCTATTATCTCCACCCTGTAGAAGGATGGGCAGAGGACGGCCGCGTGCGCTATCTCCCCGCAGAGCCCGCAGCCGACGCACGAAGGCTCTATATGCGCCACAGGGTCTTCCCGGAGTATGGTGGGACTGTCCTTTAGCGTGAGCGAAGGGCACCCGTTGAACCTCATGCACGAGTGGTCTCCCGTGCAGACGTCGGGGTCGACGCCGAGTTTTTTCTGCACCATGCGCCTGCCGTCTTTTATATTTTTTTTAATCGTAATCTTTTCTCTTCTCGTCTTCTCGAGCTGGCACTCGCCCCTGGAAATAATGACTCTCAGTCCCTCGTCCTCTTCGTAAGCCTCGCTCAGCACCCCGATCGATTCCCTGAGGTCGTAGGGGTTCACGGTTTTGATCCACCTAACGCCCGCTCCACGGAGGGCTTTTTCGATGTCCATGCCGACCCCTTCCTGTCTCATGTTCTTGCCGGAAGCGGGGTTCTCGTGATGACCGGTCATGGAGGTCCAGAAATTCTCGAGGATTATCAATATGGCGTTCTGGTTGTTATACACCGCGTTCGCGATGCTCGTCGTTAGGCCGCTGTGCCAGAACGTCCCGTCTCCCATGAACGATATGACCCTCTTGTTCGCCATCCTCGAAAGAGCGCCCGCGGAGGCGAGGCCTATGCCCATGCCGGTGATGGAATTGCTCAGGTCGAAAGGCGGGAGCCCGCTCATGGAATAGCAGCCTATGTCTGACGCGTAGTATGACTTCCCGTAGTCTTCTTCCAGTATCTTGATCGCCGTGAATATGGGCCTTTCAGGACAACCTGTGCAGAAAACGGGGTTCCTCTTGGTTACGGGCTGCTTTAAAAAGCTCGCTGCCCTCTCCTTGTGTTTCTCCGTGAACTCGCTCCTTTCCTTTATCCTCTCCTTCTCGTATTCGGAGAGCGTGTTCTTGAGGAGGAACTGACCCACCCCTTTCGCGATATGGTCGGGCGTGAACTCGCCCGCCTGGGGCAGTATGTCCTTACCGAATATATCGAGGCCGAGCTTCGCCCTCTGCGCGATTGCCCTTATCTGCTCTTCTATGAGGTTGGGCATGCCTTCCTCGACGACGAGCACGGCTTTCTTGTCCCGGAGGAAGAGTATTATCTCCTCGGGGACTAGCGGGTTCGTTACGTTAAGGTTGAGTATCGGTATCCTGCACTCGCCGTAGAGGCTCGCCTCGCCCAGGTTATAGAGGCACCTCATGAGGGAGTTGTATATCATCCCGTGTGTGATTATCCCCATGCTGCTCTCGGTCCCTTCGAAGAACTCGTTGAGCCTCCGCTCGAGTATGAACCTCCTCGCGGCGGGAATCCGTTCGTGGTATTTCTTCTTTTCGTGGTCGAAGGTAAAGGGCGGGAGCGGTATCTTGTCGAGGTCGGTTATGAGGTCATCCAGCCTGTTGATCGTGCTGATTTTAGGGTCCTTGTTGTCACGGCAGGTCATCTTGTTCATTATGTGGGCTACTCTCGTTGACAGGAGAAACATGACGGGCATGTTCGAGTATTCAGAAAGCTCGAATCCGGCCTCGACCATCCTGGCGACCTGCCCGAGGTCCCCCCGGGGGTCTATCACTGCCATCGTTGACTTCAGCGCGAACGGGAGCGCCCTTTCGGCGACGCACGTGCTGTCGCAGCCGTAATCCTCGCCGACTATTATCATCGCCCCGCCCGTTACCCCGGATGAAGATATATGCGAGAGGGCGTCCGAGGCGACGTTCGTGCCCACTATTTTCCAGTTCACGGAGCCCCTGATCGGATAGCTGATCGACGCCGACAGCAATGACGCAGCCGAGGCCTCGTTGCCGGAACAGTCGAAATATATTCCCTTTTTTTTGAGAACCGGCTCGTACGCGTCGGAGATGACATCGATGAGCCTGGCCGTCGGAGAGCCCGGATAGCCTCCGAGATAGCTCACGCCCGACTGTAGGAAAGCCTTGAGTATCGCAAGCGGCGTATCCCCGAAAAGTGTTTCGCCTTCGCCGTAATTCAACTGCTCGAGCAGTTCTTTTGAGTAACCCATTAAAACTCCCGCTCCGAAGCCCGTCCCGAACCCCGGCGTCTATAATCTACCAGAAAAGGGCCTGATATACCAAAAAGAAAAAGAGAGAAAGGAGTATCGGCAGCCGGTTGTCATTTAAAAAGCCCCTCGATGGCAAGACTCTCACGTATTATAAAATAATACTCTTTTAGTGCCTCCTCCTGCTCCCAGGTGACGAGGTGAAAGGGCCTTTTCAGCTTGACCGTATCGAGCGCGGTTGCGGGCTCGATCTTCATATGGTGCATGAGGAAGCAGGCGAGCATGAGGTTCGTCCTCCCCATACCCGCGTAGCAGTGAACGGCTACGCGCCTGTTACTGGCGATCTGGGCGCTCACGAAATCGACGAATTCCGCAAAATCTTCGTGCCTGGGGGCCTTGAAATCATCGACAGGTATGTGCTTCACGATAAACCCTTCATAGTCCCTCGCATGCTCCCTTTCTTCGAGGTTCACTATTGCCTCGATCCCTTCCCCTCTCAGGAATTCGAGGTCGTCTTCGTGGCTGTTAAACAGACCAGGCCGTTCCATCCCCGCTATCACGCCCTCTACCACCCATGAAAACCTCTCAGGCACTGCCGTACACTCCTCTTTTCAGCTCCGCGACGTATATATCCGCGCGCCTCGTGGGCTCGGGTATCCTGTAGCCTCTCGCGCATAGAAGCGCGATCTCCCTCGCGGTGTCCGTGTCGAGCCTGTGGCCCGGAGACACGAAGACGGGCTTTGTCTTATCCTTCGTCCGCAGGACTGAGCCTATGACATCCCCCTCCTTCGATAATAAAGGACTCGAATCACCCTTTTTCTCTCCCGGCTCATCGTACGTCCCGTAGAGCCTCTTCTTCGCTATCCCCATAGCCGGAATGTCGAGGAGCACGCCTACGTGACAAGCGATGCCGAAACCCCTCGGGTGCGCTATGCCCTGCCCGTCTATAATCAGGAGGTCCGGCTTTCGCCTTAGCTTCCTGAAGGTCTCGATTATCGCCGGCCCCTCCCTGAACGCGAGGAGTCCCGGTATGTATGGGAATCTCTCGTCGCAAACGGAGTAAACCCGCTCGATCTCGCCGAGGGCGGGGTACGAAAATAATATTATCCCGCATATGAGCTTGCGGCCGTCTTTCATGACGGACAGGTCCGCCCCGGCGACAGTCTTAACCTCCCCGAGCTCCTTATGTATTATGACTTTTTTGCTTAATTTCCTCTGGATCTCGAATGCGCGGGCGATAGACGGCGCGCCTTCCCGGTAGAGGGCTTCAATAGTGTCGGCATCAGTGGTATCCATAGATGTCCCTTATCACCCTCCTGAACCTCGGGGCGTATATAAGCTCGAAAGCGAGCTCTTTCCCCGGAAAGAGCCTGAGCGCGAAGTCCCTCACTTTCTCGAAATGCTCGAGCGCCTCTTCCCTTGTCAGGTTGGTCTGATACATGAGGGAGATGGTGAAATCGACCATGAACCGGAGGAGCCTGAGCTTTCTGTTCTCCTCCGCTATTTCTTCGGGTGTGGGAATCTGTTTTTCCATGGCATTAGCCGCCTCGGGACTATCTATTTACGAAAAACCGGTCATTAAAAGTATACATGAAGCGCTTAGAGGGATTAACCTGTTTTCGATGCATTCCGATGCGTCTGTATTTGTCCGCAACAATAAAATTCGGTAGAATCAAACGGCATCACATAAGATCTCAAGGTTAAATGAAATGAAGCTCAGAATGGCTTTCGTCATGGACCCCGTGGGGACAATAAACACGGAGAAGGATACGACGTACGTCCTCATGCTGGAGGCCCAGGCGAGGGGACACGAGGTGCATTACCTCGAGCTCAAGGACCTTTTCGTAAAAAACGCGAAGGCCTACGGGAGCGCAGCCCGGATCAGACTAAGCAGGGGCGCCGATTACTATAAACTCGGCGAGAGAAAGACCGTCGGTATGGAGACGTTCGACGTCGTGTGGATGAGGAAAGACCCGCCCTTCAATCAGGACTACATATACGCTACTTATATACTGAGCCTGATAGACTTGAAAAAGACAAAGGTCATAAACGACCCGCGGGGCATAAGGGAGTCGAACGAGAAGCTCTACACGCTCTATTTCCCCGAGTGGATACCGAGCTCGATAGTGACGAAGGACATAGCGCAGCTTAACAAGTTCCTCGCCGAGGAGGGAGGGGAGATAGTCGTGAAGCCCCTCGACGGCCACGGCGGCGAAGGGGTCTTCTACGTCCGCGAAGGGGACAGGAACTCGAACGTGATACTCGAAACGATCACGAATTTCGGCAGGCAGTACGTCCTCGCGCAGAGGTTCATAAAAGAAGTGAGCGAGGGGGACAAGAGGATAATATTACTTAACGGCGAGCCGCTTGGAGCGGTGCTCCGGGTGCCCAAGCCGGGCGGGGAGTTCAGGTGCAACTTCCATTCGGGAGGAAGCCCCGCCAAATCGGAGCTCACAGAGAGAGACCTCAGAATCTGCAAGGCGCTCTCCAGGAGACTCAGGAAGGACGGCCTCTATTTCGTCGGCATAGACGTGATAGGCGGGTCCATAACGGAGATTAATACGACGAGCCCCACGGGAATCCAGGAAATAAACAGGCTAAACGGCGTGAAGCTCGAAGCGGACGTGATAGATTTCGCGGAGGAGCTCTGCTCGCACTGAGGCATAGATCATCCCCCGAACATAAATTGCGTCAAACTGCAGACGGGAGAAACGAATGAAAATCACGAGGGACGACGTAATCAAGGTCGCGGAGCTCGCGAGGCTCGAGTTCGGAGAGGAAGAGCTCGCGAGATTCACCGAGCAGCTAGGAAACATACTTACGTACATAGGGAAGCTGAACGAGCTCGACACGAAAGACGTCGAGCCGACATCCCACGTGCTCGACATAGCGACCCCGCTCAGGGTTGATGTCGTCGAGGAATGGCTCACGGTCGGTGAAGCGCTCGAGAACGCCCCGCAGGAGGAAGAGGGCTTCTTCGTCGTCCCGCAGGTGATAGAAGATTAAGGAGATATCTGAATGGAACTCCCGTTTTTGTCTATAGGGGAAGCGTCGAGACTCATAAAGAAAAGGGAAATCTCCCCCGCAGAGCTGACGGAGTCCGTACTCGACAGGATCGTAAAGCTCGACGGGAAGCTCAATTCCTACATCACGGTCATGGGCGAGAGGGCGATCGAGGCGGCGAAGGCAGCGGAAGAGGAAATCGCCTCGGGCAATTACCGCGGCCCCCTTCACGGCATCCCCATAGGCCTGAAAGATATATTCGTCATGAAGGGCGTCCCGGCCACGTGCGGATCGAGGATGCTCGAGAATTTCTTCCCTCCTTACGACGCGACCGTCACGAAAAAGATACTCGACGCTGGAGCGGTAATCACGGGCAAGAACAACATGGACGAGTTCGCGATGGGCTCGTCTACCGAGACATCCTACTTCGGCCCTGCGAAGAACCCGTGGGATTTGGAGAGGGTGCCCGGAGGCTCGAGCGGCGGGTCGGCAGCTGCGACCTCAGCATCGCTCTGTCTCGGCTCGATAGGAACGGATACGGGCGGCTCCATAAGGCAGCCGGCCGCATTCTGCGGGGTCGTCGGCATGAAGCCCACTTACGGGCGCGTCAGCAGGTTCGGCATGATAGCGTTCGCGTCCTCGCTCGACCAGGCGGGCCCCATAACGAAAACTGTCGAGGACACCGCCATAATACTTAACGCGATATCGGGACACGACCCGAGGGACTCGACTTGCGTCAACACACCTGCGCCCGATTATACGGCAAGCCTGAAAGACGACATAAAGGGCGTGAAGGTGGGCGTGCCGAAGGAGTATTTCATTCCGGGCATGGACAGAGAGGTGGAAGAGGCCGCGAAGAAGGCGATCGCCTTGATAGAGGACCTCGGGGGAGAGATTATCGAGATATCGCTTCCGCACACGGAATACGCAGTCGTGACCTACTACATCATCGCCCCATCGGAAGCGAGCTCGAACCTCGCTAGATACGACGGAGTGAAATACGGCTACAGGACCACGAACGCTGAAACGCTCCGCGAAATGTATTTCAGGACGAGGGCAGAAGGGTTCGGGAACGAGGTCAAGAGGAGGATAATGCTCGGGACGTACGCGCTTTCGGCCGGATACTACGACGCATATTATCTCAAGGCACAGAGGGTGAGGACACTCATAAAACGGGATTTCGACGAGGCTTTTAAAAAGGTAGACGTCATCATGGCCCCGACGGCGCCCGAAACAGCGTTCAGGATCGGCGAAAAAACGGACGACCCGATAAAGATGTACCTGTCGGACGTGCTCACGATACCGTGCAACATAGCGGGGCTCCCGGGGATATCCGTCCCGTGCGGGTTTTCATCGGACGGTCTCCCGATCGGCATGCAGGTGCTGGGCAAGCCTTTCGACGAGGCCTCAGTCATTCACGTAGCGCACGCGTACGAGCAACACGCAGGATGGAGGGAAAGGAGACCGCCACTCTGACGTCTGAGGTTAATCTCATATAGACTTATAGCAGTATGCATCATGTTAAGCGGAGATTGTAAACGAGGAGAACGAAATGACCGGGAAGAAAAAGGTATGCATGATATGCGGGAAGCCGTCGGAAGCTTCTATATGCGACGAGTGCAAGGCGAAGATACAGGGGGAGGCTGCGGGCGAGAAACAGAAGATAGAGAAGCAGGTGAAGGTGGGGTCCGAGGTTGAAAAGGACAAGATTGTGAGGAAGCATATTCGGGAGAAGAAGTAAGAAGAATGAGATTGCCGCGTCGCTTCGCTCCTCGCAAAGACAGGCCAAATATTCCGTCCTTCGACACACTCCAGTCTTCGCCAAGGCTTCGCCAGGCAAGCAGGACGAACGGATTTTAAAATATGAGATCCTGAATACTATGGGTCATTCAAGGAACGACCGTGGAATACTTGCAGCGTTGCATTCAGCCTATGGCGTCCGGTTCTTGCACTTGTTCAGAACCGTAGTTCAGGATGACTGAATTGCTTTTTAATGTCCCCTCACCCTTCACCCTCTCCCACAGAGGGGAGAGGGGATTAAAAAAACAACAATAGATTTCCCACGCTTCGGTTCGAAATGACACTCTTCGATCCTTCGACAGGCTTCCCGGCTTCCCTGTGCTTCGCCGTGGCAAGCGCCCTTCTGGTTTCGGCAGGGGCCCAACCCGTTCGTCCTTCGACGAGCTCAGGATGAACGGGTTAAGGTGCGATGTTGGTTTAGCACCGTAGGTAACTAGAACCACGGAACACACTATGTGTGCGCCGGGCAAGCAGGACGAACGGGTAGAGGTAACTTGCGGTTCAGTAGAGGAGATTGCAATGAATCGTATATGAGCACACATTGTGTGCCGCCGATTCTGTGAATGTCGGAAAAGAAAAATAAAATCCTCCCTAGCCCTCCTTTTTCTAAGGAGGGAATTATAAAGATTGTCGCGGCTGAAAGCCGCTCCTACGGACGGGATTCATGATGCAGGATAAAAGATGAGATTGCAGCTGCTGCTGTCGCAGCCTCGCAATGACAGAAAAATATTAAGGTACACCCCCACCCGATCCCCCTTCGCCATCCTCCTTCGCCAAGGCTTCGAAGGACAAGAGACTTCGGGGGACAAGCCCTCTCCCCTCCTGAAGAGGGGGGAGGGAATTAATTGATTTGATTCGTCCTTCGACAAGCTCCCGTCTTCGTCAATACTTTGCCGGATCACACTACGGCTGACCCCCCCAACGGCTCATAGTCTTTGGGCGACGTGCCGCAAACAGGACGCACGGATGGCGAGTCGCTGCTGACATCCGAATGCGTAACCCGCTCATGCTTCGATCCTTCGACGTCGCTCAGGACAGGCTCCTGCTCAGCACGAACGGGTTGGGTTGGGCGGAGTGGGAGATGGAAATCATATGCCAGCGGGCGCTGGCCCGCTATCCCCGGCCCCAGATTGCGAGGGCGCGCTTGTAGGTCTTGCTCTTCGAATATCCCGTTTCACCCGACACGATCTTTACCGCGTCTTTCAGGCTGAGCCCTTTCTTTTTACAGGAGCTCAGCATCGTGTCCACTTCTTCCGTATCGGCTTCCCCGCTTTCAGGCGATGCACCCTCGACTACGAGAGTCACCTCCCCTTTTATTTCACTCCGCTCTAAGAGGGATTCGAGCACTTGGGAAATCTTCCCCCTTAGAGTCTCCTCGTAGAGTTTCGTCATCTCGCGGCTCAGGGAAATATTGCGGTCTCCCAATACTTCCAGCATTGCGCGGAGGGTCTTGAGAACTCTATTGGGAGATTCGTAGAAAACGAGCGTTTCGGGATAATCTTTTATACGCGCGAGGAAATCGGTCAGATGCTTCTTCGTCCTGGGCGGGAAACCGAAAAAAGCGAAGTGTGAAGTGGGGAGACCGGAAACGCTCAACGCCGATACGGCTGCAGACGGGCCCGGTATCGACAGCACGTCGATACCGCTTTCGGAAGCGAGCTTGACGAGCCTGTACCCGGGATCGGATATGCAGGGGGTCCCGGCATCGGAAACGAGGGCTACGCTCCTTCCGTCACGCAGAAGCGAGAGTATCTCGTTCGACTTTTCTATCTCGTTGTGCTCGTGGTAGCTGATGAGGGGTCTCTCGATCGCGTACCGTGCGAGGAGCTTCTTCGTGGTCCTCGTGTCCTCGCACGCGATGAAGTCCGCTTCTTTCAATATTTCGAGGGCCCGGAGCGTTATGTCCCCGAGGTTCCCGATGGGGGTCGAAACGATATAAAGCTTTCCGCTCATCTTCTCCGAGAATAAACCGCAATCGTCAATACGATATTTTCAATTACGGTTTATACCGAGTCAACCCCTTGCTTCGCCAGTATTATCAGGCGGATAAAATCAGCGCTAGTCGATATTACATCTCTGATGCGACTCGTAGTTGATGCATTTGTCCGTATCTTTCCCGCCGTCGATGCCGTCTGTGCCCATGCCACCGTCGAGGAAGTCTTCCCCGTCGTTCCCTTCGAGATAGTCGTTCCCGTCCCCGCCGTAGACGACGTCGTTATCCCTTCCGCCTCTCAGGTCGTCGGTCCCAGCGTCGCCGTAGATAATATCCTGGCCGGGGCCGCCGGTTATCGTGTCGTCGCCGTCTCCGCCGCAGATTACGTCGTCCCCGTCGAACCCTTTTATCTGGTCGTTCCCTCCGAGACCGGCTATTACGTCAGGGCCGAGCGAGCCGTTTATGGTGTCGTTCTTATCGGTTCCCACGATCGTGGCCGTTTTGCCCTGGCATGAAGGCGGGGTTTGAGGCTGCTGCGGCGCCGGGCTCGCAGCGTATGAATTCAAAGCAAGGAACGTTATAGCTAAGAAAGCAGAAATCCCAACCATTATCCTTTTCATATCATCCCTCCCTAACTCTTTGATATAACTTCAATTAAAATACCGGAGGCCGGAAAAGTCAAGCGGAATATAAAGTTATTACGAATATTAAAAATCCACAGTGTCTGAGCGTGGAACCCCGGCTTTTAACGACGGCGGTATTAAAGATGAAAGGTTTTTAGAAAATGCCTGGAAAAGAAAACCTGCCGCCTTCAGCAGTAAGGCGGCAGGTTTATTAAAGGAGGTGATGAGAGACCGATTGTCTTTCCGTTTCTTTCTAAAAATTTGCCTGAACCTGTGCCCTCACGATATTCGCGTCCACGTCCGGGGCGTCAAGAGTCGCCTCGTTCCTCTGGAACGTGTAATTGAGCTGGAGCTTCCACCTGTGGTCGTGCGAGACGTAGTAATTTAATCCCGGAGTCAATTCCCACTGTTTGCTGGGTACGCTCGTATCCGGAGGAACCACGCCCGAGCCGGTGTCGTAGTCGATAAGCGCATACCGGGCGGCGAGCTCCACGGTCTTGGGCAAAAGGAACACGCCGGCCTGAATCCTGAAGCCCTGGTCGAACGCGGTGTCCTGCGGGCCCGAATCGGGCGAGAGCCACCTGGCGTCGTATTCCGCCTCCACGTTGAAGTAAGGCATCTTGAAGCTCAGGTCGCCCGTTATCTGGGTGAAGTTCGACTGCGGGAACCCTAGCTCGGCTATCCTGTCGCAAGCCCCGCCGTTAGGCTGCTTTCTCTCGCAGTTAAGCCCCGGCAGCGCCGAAGCGCCGAACCCGGCTACGAACGTGGGTTTCTTTGCGAAGTTGGGAACCAGCTCGTAAGCCCTGGCTGTAGCGTATGTGCCGTTAGGGTTGAACTTGAAATCTTCCCCCCCCAAGCCAAGCTGAACCCTGCCGACGTAGAGCAGGTTGGAATCGACGCTCGTGCCGTTGAGCCCGTCCCCGTTAAAGACGCCTGCGCTGTAGGAGACGTTGTTGTTTTTCCCGATTCCGCCCAGGAGCGCGAGACCGCGGTCTCTCTCGAGCCCGAACTGATCGTTTACAATCGACCTCTCGACCATCTGGAGGGCTGAGGACGAGTTAAGCTCTTCCCTGTTGAACGGGACTTTCCACTGTCCTACTCTCGGGGCGACCTCCTTCTGATACGCAGCAGTGAGATACATGTCCTTCAGGAGCTGGCTGCTCGCGGGATCTATCATGAACGTATAATAGAACCACGGTTTGAATGCATACCCGTCCCACCTGAGCTCGAGTCTACGGAGCCTGAAGTTCGTAGATACCAGCTCCTCGTCAGTATCGTTGACTATGCCCTGTATCTGAGCCAGGAAGACGAACCTCGTCTTGAACTGAAAACCGTCTTTGTCCGACGATTCGAAAACGAAGCCCTTGTCGTACCTGGCCAGGAACTTGTTATACCAGGCGTCCTCGTCGACAGTTTCCTGCTTCGTCTTTATCTCCGCGATCTTCTCCCGATCTGCCGCCCTTTCCGTCTGCAGGCTTTCGATTTGCTTCTTCAGCTCCTCGATCTGCTTCTGGTTCTGGAGCTGTATGATCTCGATCTGCTTCTTGAGCTCTTCTATCTGCTGCTTCGTCGATTGGGCGAACGAGCTCGCAGGGCTGAGAAGTATAAGGAGCAGGACTACCACCGCTTCCGTGTTTCTAACGATCCTACTTATCATCTTACTTATCCTCCTTAAATTGATTTTTCCTGCAGTGAGTCGGTCACTCGATAATCAACCTGCCGGCTGATTTTAGATCCGGTCTTTTGTATCTCGAATACCTGGCGCTCCTTACGTTCCTCAGCCCGTCGACGATAGGCACTCCGAGAGCCTTGGAAAGCCCGCGTCTTAGCGGCTCGAGCTTCTCCCTGAAAGCTCTCAGGCCCCTCACGTAAGCCGCGGGATTATTCTGCCACAAGAGGAAGTTGTTGAAGACCCGCTTGAGCTTCTCCCTCACCTCGGACGATTCGAAGCTCCAGTTATAATCCCCTTCGACGGGGTAGAAGGTTTGAAAGAAGAGGAGCTGCTTTATGACCGTCCGGTGGTCTTCGACGTAATCGAGGTCGAAGAACCCGGTCCGCACCCAGCTGTAACCGCTCCCGAAGCTATCGGCAAAATTGTCCTCGAGCCCCAGCTTCTTTCCCGCGATAAATGCCAAGTTCACGTACACGTACGCAGCCTCCGGCGTGAAATACCCGTGCTCCGCAAATCCTTCGTCGAACCGGTTAAGGCTGCTCACGAAGTAAAGCCCGCTGTATTTCCTGGCGAAGCCGTAGTCAGCCCGATTCCCGAAGTCGAGCTCTCCGACGTCGGCGATCTCTAAAAGCGATTCCCTGATGTTCCCCCATTCACGTTCTGCTATCCTGATCGTATCTTCGGATTTCATTTTCTTCTCCCGTAATTTCCCTTTTGCTGTTTTTGCGTAGAACTCCCCCGTAAGTTGAAATATCAACTTTTTAAAATCCAGGAAATTTTCCGCAACTCTCCCGCGCGCCCGTACACATGCGTCAGACGACACGGCTCTCCGATTGTCTCAGAAACTAATTACGGTCAGGACAACAATAATACGTGCCCCTTAGCTTGACGCGGTGCTTCGGGAATACCAGATTTTTGAAATCGATATGTTCATGCATTTAACAGCCCCCATCTCTCTCTTACGCGGTTCTCGAGCTTCGTGAAGACGAACCTGTCAACAGTAATGCCGATGACAATGATTATTATCATTACCGCGATGATCTGGCTTATGTCGTTGAGCTCCCTGCCCATGGTCAGCAGGTGTCCGAGCCCGATGCTCACGTAGAGCAGCTCGCCCGCCATAAGCGCGCGCCACGCGAAAGACCAGCCCTGCTTGAGCCCGCTTATGATGGACGGCATGGCGGCGGGGATGATGACCCTTGTATAGAGGTCGAACCCGCCCGCACCCATAGTCCTCGCGGCCCTGAGGTATATTGGCGGCACGTTCTTCACGCCGGAATCGACGCCGATTGTAATGGCGAAGAGAGATCCGAGAACGACAACAAGCACTATCGCGCTTTCACTGAGACCGAACCAGAGGAGCGCTATGGGGAGCCAGCAGATGCTGGGAAGCGCCTGGAAGCCGAGCACTATGGTACCGACGGTCTCGTCGAGCACCTTGACTCTTCCTATCGCGAGGCCTATAAGGACCCCGCCGACTATGGAGAGACCGTAGCCTATGAGCACCCGCTTCATGCTCTCAAGAATCCCTATGGTGAAGCTGTTGTCCTGGAAGCCCGCGATGAGGGACCTCAGGACGCTCAGCGGTGACGGGAACAGGTATGATGGCCATAGCTTGAGAGCCGCGACCCCCTCCCATACAGCGACCAGGAGCAGATAAAAAACGGTCAATAAAATTATCTTCCTCTTCATCAGCCCGCGGCCTCCCTGACTTCCGAATCCTCGCCGTCTTCCCTTATCTCATCTGTGATCCACTTCGTGTTGAGGAACACCTCGGGATTGCCCGGCCTCCTCGGTCTTTCGATCTCTATATCGTGCTCTGACTTTATCCTCCCCGGGTTCTTCGTGAACACTAGAACCCTGTCGCCGAGTATCACAGCCTCTTCCACGTTATGCGTGACGAAAACGATCGTCTTATGCGACTCCACCCAGATCCTCTGGAGCTCTTCCTGAAGCGACTCCCTCGTCTGTATGTCGAGAGCGGCGAACGGCTCGTCCATGAGCAGTATAGAGGGCTCCATGACGAGCGCCCTCGCGAGCGCGACGCGCTGTTTCATGCCTCCCGAGAGCTGGTGGATGAAGGAGTTATGGAACTTGTCGTCGAGCCCTACGAGCTTAAGATAATCGTACGCGAGCTCTCTCCTTATTTTCTGAGCAACCTTTCTCAGCTTGAGCCCGAATTCGACATTCTCGTTAACCGTGAGCCACGGGAAGAGCGCCCCTTCCTGGAAGACTACAACCCTGTCCGCGCCGGGGCCTTCCACGCGCTTCCCGTCGGCGAGTATCCGTCCGCTCGTGGGCTTGTCGAGCCCCGCGATCATGTTGAGGAGAGTCGACTTCCCGCACCCCGAAGACCCGACTACCGAGACGAACTCCCCGTCCCGGATAGTGAGGTTTATATCGCTCAGCGCCGTGACCTTTCCCTCTTTCGTATTGAACACTTTCGAGACGTTTTCCACCCTGAGCCTCGCCTCTTTCTTCTCTATCTTCTGAATGAATATGTTCCAGAGTCCTTCCTGCTCGACGACCCTGTACGGATATCCCCTCCTCTCGCAGAACCTCGGCGCGTTCTCGAGCGCCGTAGCCTCGTGGTCCGATATAGCGAGGAGCACCGCATCGTCGCCGAGCGCCCTTATGGTGTCCCTTATCACGTTAAGCGGATGAGGGCAGATAGCGTCCCTCAAATCGACGACTTTATCGGGCTTGAGCACTTCCAGTTTTTTTACTGTTTCCAAATGCATCTGATTTCCTTGTATTTGACGTTTATTTTTCCGCTGTCTGACCGCTCTCGACCTTTATCTCTTTAAGACCTCTTTCCCTGAGAATTCCGTTTAAAATCGAGAGGTCGTATATATTCGAGAGGTCGGGCTCTTTTTTCCCGAGGAAACCGAGCTTGTACGCATCCTCGGCCGACTGGAAAAGAGAGCCGGCTACGGGGTCGTACGTGAATTCGATCCTCTTGATGGCAGCGTCGAGGATATTTTGAGGAAGCGACTTCCCGGTTTCCCTCTTGATCTCCTCATTTAGCACCTGTTTCGCCTCTTCCGGGTTGTCGTTTATCCAGTCAGTAAGCACAAGATTGGTTTCGAGCCAGGTTTTTACAAGCCCGGGGTGCTCTTTCAGGAACTCCGTGTTGACGATAATATGAGTGGTCACGTACTGACCGTTCGGCCAGAGGTCCTTCTCGTCGAGGAAAAGCTCACCGCCGCCGTCGTATATGAGCCTCGACACCCAGGGCTCGACAGTCCACGCGCCGTCTATCTCCTTTTTAATGAAGAGAGTGAGCTGGTCGGGGTTTTCGAGAGGGACGACCTCCACGGTCCCGCCTTTTTCCTTGAGCTTGTATCCGTTCTCGGCAAGCCAGTTCCTGAGCGCGACGTCCTGAGTATTGCCTATGCTCGGCGTCGCGAACTTCTTCCCGTTAAAATCCTTCGCCGATTTGATACCCGCGTCCTTCCTCACGACGAGCCCCGCGCCGCCGCTTGCCGCGCCGGATACTATGCGGAGCGCCTCGCCGTCCGATTTAATGTAGCCGTTAACTGCAGGGTTCGGGCCGATGTACGTGATGTCGAGCTCCCCGGCGAAGAGGGCCTCTATTGCCGAGGTACCCGAATTGAAGAGCTTCCAGTCTACGGACGCTTTATCCCCGAGCGCCTTCTCGAAATCTCCCCTCGCCTGCCCGATGACCCCCTGGGCGTGGGTGACGTTCGGGAAATGGCCCGCGCGTATGGTCACTTTCGAATCATCGGCGTCTGCGTTCCCGATCAGTACCGTAAGTCCCAGCAAAACTGCGAAAGTTAAAATTAATAACCTTATCTTCATTGTCATCTCCTCCCGAATCGATATTAGGGGAGCTATATCGGCAAAATGCGTGCCAAATAAATTATTTAATGTTTACGGGAGGAACAACCAGTAGCCTTGGCTGTAACGGTTAAATAGTATCCACCATGTCGTAGTATTTTGTTACCGCTGTATAATATTTATACATAATACGTTAGAAACTCCACCGACTCGAATTTCCGTACACTTACATCTTTATTCCTATATGGAAAATCATCGTGATTGAAAAGCGCCAGGAGAGTGGGTTTATACCGGAGGGAGGGTGAGGTATTCGACCCCCGCTTTTGGATTCCGTGCTGAAAATATCACAGGACTGCTCAATAATGCGACATTAAAACCGGCCGCATAAGAAAATCACATAATATTTAGAGGCCTTTTAATAAATGGAATTCTGGCATACAACTTGCACCTACTTAACCTAAGGGGTATTCCACCCCGAGGGAGTATTTTATGGCCGCCGCTACAAAAAGGTCACTCGAACTCACGACATTATACGAGATCAGCAAACTCTTGACCTCGACTTTCAACCTCGACCAGTCGCTCACCTCGGTCATGAACGTGCTCGACAAGTTTCTAGGCATGCGTTACGGGACAATCGTGCTTCAGGATAAAGAGTCCAAAACGCTCGACACCGTCGTTTCACTCGGCGTAGAAAAAAAACGCCACATCAAATTCAGATCCGGCGAGGGAATAATCGGGAAGGTATTCAAAACGGGGTCCCCGATAGTCGTAACGGATATAAGGGACGAGCCCTCGATATGGAAAGGGATGAAGCTCGAGGACAGCGTCCTTACGAAGTTTTCACTCCTCTGCATTCCCATCAAATCGCAGAGGGGGACGATTGGGACGCTGAGCGTTATCTACTGCAGGAGCGAGGAGTCGGTATCCATCAACGAGGCGCTTTCACTGCTGACGATGATCGGGTCGCTTATCGGGCAGGCGATAGAGATAAGCAGCAAGGTAAACGAGGAGAAGGCGAGGCTCAGGGAAGAGAAAATGCACCTCCAGCAGGAGCTCGCGAGCATGCACCGTATAGACAATATGGTCGGCCGGAGCGATATAATGCAGGAGACTTTCGAAACCATCAAGCGCGTGGCGCTCAGCAGCGCCACCGTCCTGATCAGGGGTGAGAGCGGGACCGGGAAAGAGCTCGTCGCAAGGGCCATACACTATAACAGCCCCAGAGCCGAAGGCCCGTTCATCAAAATCAACTGCACGGCGATCCCCGACACGCTGCTAGAGACAGAGCTCTTCGGCCATGTAAAAGGGTCTTTTACCGGCGCTTCGGGAGAGAGGAAAGGGAGGTTCGAGCTCGCGGATAAAGGGACGATCTTTCTCGACGAGATAGGGGACCTGCCCGTATCCACGCAGTTGAAGCTCCTCCGCGTGCTCCAGGAGAGGAGCTTCGAGAAAGTTGGGAGCTCGACGACGATAAGCGTCGACGTGAGGATAGTCGCCGCGACCAACAGCGACCTCGAAGCTGCGATCGAGAAGGGGACTTTCAGGGAAGACCTGTTTTACCGTTTGAACGTCGTCCCCATAATACTCCCGCCGGTCAGAAGCCGGAGAGAAGACATACCGCTTTTAATAGAGCATTTCCTGAAGAAGTTTAACAAGGAGAACTCCAAGAACGTGAGCATCTCAGGGGAGGCGATGGAATATCTGCTCGGCTACACCTGGCCCGGCAATGTGCGCGAGATCGAAAACTGCATAGAGAGGATCGTTATACTGAGCGATAACGACATTGCGACGCGCAACGACCTGCCGTACGAAATATTGAATGCAAGGAGAATACCGCACCGATCCAAGCCGGAGGATGTTCACAAACCCGAAGATGACTCACTCACGAAGACGGTGGAAGATATAGAGATCGAACGTATAGTGGACGCGCTCAGGAAATGCGGATGGGTGAAGTCGAGAGCGGCCAAGCTCATAGGACTCACGACGAGGCAGCTCGATTACAGAATAAGCAAATACGGCATCTCGTTCGACAAGCCGTGGAGAGATTCGTAAAATGTGCCTATGGAAGGAGATGAACCTTTACCCCGGAATTTTCCGGCAGGTATGAGTCATCCTTATCTATAACGATCAAACAGTTCGACAGGGCAAAGGATTTCAGCATGTGCGAGCCCTGTCCTCCCGAAGTCATGACGTAGACTTTTTCCCCCTCTCTACCGACTATGCCGCGGAGAAAGTGCGTCTTCCCCGGCTTTTTTCTTACCGGATCAAGGAGCATGGCGTTTAATTCGTGAAGGAATATGTCCTTCTTCCCGATCATTTTGCGGAGCACGGGGCGGACGTATTCGTAATAGCAGACGAGCGTGGACGCGGGGTTTCCAGGCAGTCCGAAGACCAGAGCGTCACTCGCCCTCCCGAAGAACATGGGGCCGCCCGGCCTTTGAGAAACGCCCCAGAATATCTTTTCGACCCCCGCGGCGCCGAGTGTATCCTTGACGAAATCGTAATCACCAACAGACACGCCTCCCGTAATTATAAGGACGTCGGAAGAGACAAGCCCTTTTTTGATCCTTTCTTCTATATCCGATCTAACATCTGCAATGCGTTCTGCGGAGATGAGCTTAACCTTCTCTCCCGCAAGAGCGGATTTGAGTGTAACTGAATTCGTATCCCTTATCTTGCCTGGCGTTAAATCTTCTTCAGGCCCGACTAGCTCCTCGCCTGTGACTATGACCGACACCTTCGGCATCTTCCGGACTTTAACTCTCTCGATGCCAAGCTCGGCAAGGAAACCCACCGCGGCAGGCGTGATCTCGACGCCTGCGCTGAGAGCGGTCTCGCCCTTCCCTATTTCCTCCCCTTCGAATCTGACGTTAGACCCCTTTTCGATTGCGGCTGTTAATATCAAATCTCCGTACTCCTCTGCAGCGTCCTCTATTCTCACGACAGCATCCGCGCCACCTGGCACGGGCGCGCCCGTCATGATCTTCGCCGCTTCTCCAGAATTTACGGAAAAATCGGGGAAGTCGCCTGCTCTCACAGTGCTGACGACCCTCAAACGGACGGGACTCCCGGGCGCTGCGCTTACGGTGTCTTCCGACCTCGCTGCGTAACCGTCCATCGCGGAGTTAGTGAAGAGCGGCAGGTTGACCGGACTTATAACGTCTGAAGAAAGCACGAGACCGAGAGCGTCTTCGACGCTCACTTCGATTTCGCCGAGGGGTCGCGTGTTATCGAGAACCAGTTTTTGCGCCTCTTTTACCGTAACCATATAGGGCTCAGTTTTTTTTGGAAGAATGGTCGCCGCCTCTTAAAATGCGGAAAGAGTGGAGTACCCACGGGAAGAGGGCGTCCATTGTTTCGGCGGCGCCCCTGGAGCTTCCGGGCAGATTGATGATAATCGTCTTCCCCCTGATACCGCTCACGCCCCTCGATAGCATCGCGTGGGGAGTCCTGCGGAAGCCGTAGCTGCGGCCTGCCTCGGCTATTCCCGGGACTTCCCGTTCTATTACTTCCATCGTTGCCTCGACGGTTACGTCGCGGGGGCTCAGTCCCGTGCCGCCTGTAGTGAGAATCAGGTCTAGCGCTTCGCCGTCGGAGAGCTCAATAAGCCTTTTTTTAATCAGCCCGATCTCGTCGGGGAGGATTTCGTATCCAACGACCTCGACGGGCTGGTCTTTCAATTTTTCCTTGATTATCTTGCCGGATTTATCTTCCTTCTTTCCGCTAGATACACTGTCCGAGAGAACGAGAATTGCTGTTTTTAGCGGCTCCCTGTAGCTTTCCTTCCAGTCGCTCTTGCCTCCCTTTTTTTCGACGAGCCTCACTTCGCTTATTTCAAGGGAGGTGTCGATCGGCTTCAGCATATCGTAAATCGTGAGTGCGGCGATCGATGCCGCGGTGAGCGCTTCCATCTCGACGCCTGTTTTCCACACCGCTTTCACGAACGAGTGTACGGCGATGCCGTCTTCTTCTATATCGAAATCGAGGGTGACAGTGTCGATCGGGACCTGATGGCAGAGAGGAATGATTTCGCACGTCTTCTTCGCCGCCATTATACCCGCAGTCCTCGCCGTCTCGAGCACGTTCCCTTTGGGCACTGCGTTCGATCTGATTAAATCCAGCGTTTCTGCACCGGCTCTGATTTTCGCGCTCGCGCGAGCTGTCCTTAATGTATCAAGCTTGTCGCTTACGTCTTTCATGGCTCGTTAATTATAATCGAGTTCTCTCTATCTTTAAGTCTTCGGGTGTATTCACGTTACGGAACATGAGCTCAGGGTCGCCGAACCGGGATATTTCATCTTCGGCGAGGAGCCTTACTCTGAGGCCGCTGCCTTCATCCGCGAGGAGATGCGGAGCGGGCTTTCTCCCTTCTTCGAAGAAGCGCTCGATCACCGGTATCACCTTCCGGGAGTAAACCGCGATTAGAGGTTCGGGATAGCCCTTCCATACCGGCATTAGGACGTCGAAGCCGCCGGATACGTCTTTCATGTATTCGAGCAGCTCCGTTCTCAAACCGGGCGTATCGACGGGGTTCACTATGCCGCGAGGGCCGGCCATCGTTTTCAAGCCCGTATATATTCCCATCATCGGACCCCTGTCCGAGGCTATGTCGCTCACCGATATTACACCGTCGAACTCGATGTTCTCTCCTTCCGCCGTGACCGCGATCACCTCGTCCGCAACGCTCTTCAAGCGCTCAACCGCTATATCAAGGAACGTCCTGCCGTCGTATTCGAGGTATCTCTTATCGACGCCCATCCTCTCCGATTTCCCGCCTGCGAGCAGAATTCCCGAAAAAATCTCTTTCATCTCATCTATCCGGTATATATGACCCGAATAGAATTATACCCAAGCCAGAGGCGGATATGCGCGATTCAACCCCCCCTACTTCTTCTTTCCTATAGTGAA
The DNA here is from genome assembly GCA_040754335.1 of Thermodesulfobacteriota bacterium. Classification (NCBI taxonomy): domain Bacteria; kingdom Pseudomonadati; phylum Thermodesulfobacteriota; species Thermodesulfobacteriota bacterium. The sequence continues at coordinate 25,101 of JBFMCV010000003.1, forward strand.
CGGGACCGTCGCCTGAGCGTAGAACCAGTCGAGCTGGTCTTCCTCGTTGTAAACGACCTCGACGCCGCGTCCTCCGAAGAAATGGGAGTAGCCCAAATCGAACGTAAGGTATTCGAGCGCCTTTATGCTCAGCGTTACGTCTATCTCTCCTCCGAGGAAGCTCTCTATGTCCTCGCCTTCGACTGGGCTCCTGAACTGGTATCCGAAGACGGTATCGTTGAAGGGACCCGAGCCGCCGATCCACACCTCTTCGTCCGAGGCGAGCCAGAAGAGGTGGCCTTCCACGTCGAAGCCTACGATCGGAAGGGGCTTAAGCATTATCTGCGTATATGCGTCGATCAGGTTGCTGAATGCGACTGTGTCCGCGTAACCGTACCATTTGTGGTTCGTGGGTACCATATTGAAGAAGGTGCCGTTGTCGGAATCGTCAGGGTCTCCGTCTCCCGAGGCGTAAGCGAGACCTATCCTCACCCACGGCTTCCACGGAGTGGCGGCGAACTGATAACCGAGCTCGCCTATGAAGGCGAGCGCCTTCTGGTTCTCGACGCCGAAATCGCCCAGCTGAAAGGCGAACCACAACATCGTGTCGAAAAAGCCCGAGCCCGCCGGGTATGCACCGACCATGCTTATCCCAGTCGTGTTAATTTTGAGGTCGTCTCCCGCGAGAGCTTTTGCCGGCGCCCTGTCGTCGAAATAGAAATAATCGAAGAGCTGGAACTGCGTGTTTTTCAGGAGGACGTCTTTCTTCAGCGTGAACGACCCTCCTGTGACGAATACGGTATCGAGGTCCTTCCAGTAACCGTCGTCGATGTCGTAACCGCCGAAGGTCACGACCGCCCCCATGAGGTTGAGGTTAAATTTATCGTTCGCATAACCAGCCGTGCCGCCGTCGAACCTCCTCCCTACGAGAGTCCAGTCCCAATCGCCGATGAGCCTCTCGGAGAGCCTCTTTTTTATGAGCCAGGTGAGCTGAGGCGAATCTTCGTAGAGCACCTCGCCGCCGTCTTCATAATTTATCCTCCCTCCCTTGAGATAAAACCCGTTTAAATTTTTGAGGTGGAGGTATGCCTCGACGAACTGGAAATTCCCCGGACCTGTCTCGTCGTCGCTCGCGGTGAAGTAGAGAGGACCCGGACCGAAGGCGCCGTTCTCGGGAAGGTTGAAAGCCTTGACGCCCTGACCCATTACGTGAAGCGCAACGTGCTCCCAGTCGAAATCTACGAACGCCCTCGCCCTTATGAGAAAGAAATCGTACGTGCGGTCGGTATCCGTATTCTCCTGCTGGAACGTGCTCCAGAGCTCGTTTCTCAGGTTTATATTTACTCCGCCGCTCACGTGGTTTTTCAGTCCCTCGGAAAAGTTCTCTTCCGCTCTTGCGTTAAGGCATACAGCCCCTGATGATAATACGATAGCTAACGATAGGACTGTCAATTTCAGGTAAAGTGATCCCGTCATTTAATTCTCCTCCCTTTTTATACCATTTTTACAGACCGGTGTCCTTCTTTGGTGTTGAGGAGAGGGGATAGCATTATTCATCTCGATGCTATCCCTTCACTCAGAGGGAATCTCGGCATGATTCCCTTCACAAAGGAGATTTGGCTAATTTACGGGTAATGCTAGGAGCCGACTGCGGCTGTTTTCTGAGCCTGCGCCTCCTGGAACGCCCTCTTCTCCTCCTCGATCGTCTCAGGTGAGAACCTGATGAAGAACACGAAGAGCGATGCTATCACGACGCAGAGCCCGAGATAGAAGAGCCCGCCCTGCATAGTGAGGCTTTCAGACCTGAAGAGAAAACCGGCCGCAACCGCGCCGGCATTCCCTCCCGCGCCCACTATACCCGCAACGGATCCGAGGGCCTTCTTGTTAAGGAACGGCACTACTCCATACGTCGCTCCGTTAGACATCTTGACGAAGAGGCCGAAGACGACCATGGAGATTACAGCGATAACGAGGGCGGACATCTGTGAAAAGACGACGAGTGCGATACCTTCGAGGAACAATACGGCGAAGAGGAACCTCACTCTCCCCGTGAGTCCGTGGCTTTTCGCAAACTTGTCGGAGAAGATTCCGCCCAGCGCCCTCGCGAATATATTCATGAGACCGAAGAGGCCCGCGATTATGCCCGCCGACTCCAGGCTTAACTCGAACCGGTCGAAGAAGTAGAGCGCCGCTATGTTGTCTATCGTTATTTCGACACCGAAGCACGCAGCATAGACGACGAAGAGCGCCCAGACGCGGGGGTCTTTCGCTGCAAGGAGAAAAGAGCCGTGCTCCTTGTCCTCCGCTGCCGGCATCTCGCCCCTCGCGCGGAGCTCTTTGTAGTTTCCGTCGGGAGCGTCCTGTGTGAAGAAGTAGTAAGCTATACCAGTGAGAAATAATACCACTCCGGGAACCACCATCGCGAGTCTCCATCCGAGGAATTTACCGGCACCCAGGCTGACTATGGCCGCGAATATGAGCGGCATGACCATTTGCGTCACTCCGCCTCCGAGGTTGCCCCATCCCGCGGTAGTCGCGTTCGCAGTACCCACAACGTTCGGGGCGAACATGATGGAGGTGTGATATTGAGTGATTACGAACGACGCGCCTATCATGCCTATCGCGAGTCGGAAGAGGAGGAACGTCTCGTAGCTGTGGGAGAGACCTATACCCATGACCGGCAGAGCCCCAACGAGGAGGAGCCATGTGTATGTAAGGCGCGGGCCGTACTTGTCGCAGAGCTTTCCGACGACAAGACGGCATAGAATCGTAATGGCGACGGATGCGATTATCGTGTTGCCTATTTGCGTCTTCGTGAGGCCGAGGTCTTCCCTCACTACAGCCATTAACGGCGCTATTCCGAACCATCCGAAAAAGCAGAGGAAGAACGCGAACCACGTCATGTGAAATGCCCGCATTTGCGGTGTGCTCAGGCTGAACAGGCTGATACGTGCAGCTTTATTTTTGATCTCCATAAGTTTAGCCTCCCTGGAACATTTGCTTATTTCTTATTAGTCCTTATTGGCAATTGCTGTGCCAAGTTGACCGCCCATATTGTGCAAGCGCAAAATACCTAAATGTATCGAGAATTTTCGGAATGATGATGACAGGAGATAAAAGGGAATTTAAAGCTTACAATTTTGTAAATACTCTTACAAAGTTGTAAATATGTTTACTTGCAATGAGTGTCTTAATCCTCGACGGAATAGCCGCTGCCCCTGGGTACGAGCCTGTAGGTTTTTATTTCGAGTGACGAATCCGTATGACACCTTCCGGTCTTGACGTTGAACCTGTTGCCGTGTCCGGGACAGACCACGTCATCTCCGAGCAATGTCCCGGAGGATAATCTATTCCCCTGGTGCGGGCAGAGATTTTGCGTCGCATAGAGTTCGCCCCTGATCTTGAAAACGGCGATCTCCTTGCCGTCGATAACGACGGGCTTGCCCGACCCTTCCGTTATGTCGTCCGCGTGAATGACGGAGACGGCTTTCGCTTCGGCGCTTTCGATAACGGAGGGCCCTAGTTCTTCGGGGTTAAGGAGGTTGTCTATCTGTTTTCTGAATTTTTCGAAGGCACCCCATTGAACGAGCCCTTCGAGAACGAACGTGAGCTCGCTGCACGGGACGTTCTCCATTATCTTTATCGCGGGCTTCGTTTCGGGACCCGACTCCCCGCCGATAAAAATATCGACCGCATCGACGATCTCGCCATTCACCTGTGTTTTCTTGCCGAGGAGCCCTATGTCGGCGATCGTATGGTTGCCGCAGCCCGAAGGACAGCCGGACCAATTGATGCTCCTGGGATTAAAATTCGGGAGAATGCTCTCCAGCTCGCGTCCTATCTCGAACGCGCGGTTTTTCGTCTCTATGAGAGCGAGGTTGCAGTACTCGCTTCCGGAGCAGCTCGTGATGCTCCTCATGACGGCCGAGGGATAGGGACTCAGCTCCTGGAGAAGCCTTTCCGAGAGTACGCGGTTCACGTTTTCATCCGGTATATTAGGGATGATCAGATTCTGCCGCGCCGTCAGCCTGACCTCTCCGTTACCGTAGAGCGCAGACAACCTCGCCGTCTCGGCGAGCTGCTCTCCCGTAATCTTGCCTACCGGGACGAGCATCCCGATATAGTTGAGCCCGTGCTGGAGCTGGGGGAATACTCCTATATGGTCGGTCTCGTGGCCGAACCTTTCGTCCTTCCCCGCACTCTCGAGAGCAACCCCCAGGCTGATCTCAACCGCCTCTCTCAGCTTTTCCACTCCCCATTCGTCAATCAGGAACGAGAGCCTTGCCTTGTTCCTCGCCGCTCTCGGACCGTTGTCGCGATAAATGACCGCGATCGTTTTACACAGCTCCGGCGCTTCGCGTGGCGTCACGAATACGTCGAGCGGCCGGGATTCCTTGAACCCTCCCGAGCCGTTTTTGCCGCCGACGAAAACGTTGAACCCTTGAACGTTTTTACCGTTCATGATTTTGCTCGCGGGAACGAGAGAGATGTCCTGAGTTGCGGAGTTCGTGCAGTTCTCCTTGCACGCCGTTATCGTCACGTTCATCTTCCGCGGGAGGTTCGAGTATTCCCTGTTGCCGACGAAAATGTTGTTGAACCGTTTCACGACAGGGGAGGCCTCGAAGAGCTCAGTCCTCGAGATACCGGAGACCGGACAGCCCACGACGTTTCTGATGTTGTCCATCCCTGTCTGGAGAGTGAGGAGTCCGGCATGATTAAGGAGCCTGAGGACCTTCGGGACATCGACGATCTTTATCCATCTGAGCTGAATCTGCTGCCGCGTCGTTATATCCGCTCTTCCGCGGCCGATGTTATTCGTTATCCACGCTATCGTCTCTATCTGCTGTGAAGCGGCTATGCCGTTAGGAATCCTTATCCTGACCATGAAATAGCCCGGAGTGTGCTTTCTGAAGAACGTGCCGAACCACTTTAGCCGCTCGAGATCGTCTTCGCCAATTGACTCGAACCCCTCGAGAGCGAACTTTTCGATATCCGCCCCCACATCGAGCCCGTCCTTCTCGAGCTTGATCTTCTCTATCCTGTTGAGCTTCGTTTTCTTCGGCACCTTGCAATCCCCCTCTGTCTTGGTCTATAGATTAAACAGGCAATTTGTATGCCGTTTTTTCATGATAGTTATAATCGGGATCCGATATGATATCCGGGTCGTCCGGGGTCTCGGCGTCCGGTCCGATGAGCTTCCCGTCCTTCCAGCTTTCGGTGCCGTCGTCGTAGTTCTCGAGCTTCCATACGGGCACCTTCGATTTCACTTCGTCTATAATAAAATCAATGCCGGCAATGCTTTCCTTCCTGTGCCCGGAGGAAACCGCTACGAAAAAAGCTGTCTCGCCGACATTGACCTCGCCAATCCTGTGCCTGAGCACGACATCGTGGAGTCGGAATTTCTCCATCGCGGAGAGGACGATTTTATTTATCTCCCTCTCCGCCATCTCTTCATAAGCCGAATAAGTGATAGATACCACTCTTTTGACCGCCTTTCCCGTGCTTGATTTTTGAGCAGTGTGGTCATTTCTTACAATCCCCTCGAAAATGAGGAAAGAGCCTGAGCTCTCTCTCCGTACCCGCAATACGCTCTCGACGAATTCGAACGTTATCGGGCTATTCGTGAGGTATGTGAAATTCCCTCCCGAGATCGGGGGCAGGAGAGCGACCTCGTCCGAGTCCCCGATCCTGTCATCGTCCTGAGAGACGGATTGGTTTACGACGACCCGGAATGTTTCCGCACTTAACTGCGGATGGATGCCGAATAGCGATGCCGTCATTTCCCTGACGGAGCAGCTTTCCCGGTCGATGCAGAGGGTCAGCTCCTTTACGCCTGCGATCGACATCAATCTGCCGAACAAGAGCACGTTAACTTTCATTTCTCACTCCGAGCGACCTCCTTGCTATGGGTTCGAGATAGTAAATCAACGTGCCTGCCAGAAGACCGTAGACGTATCCGTTCTTGATAAAGACGCATATAAAGCCGACTATGAGGGCTATTATGAGCTCTTTCGAGCCGGCCGTTTTTTTAATAAATTTAGTCAGGGCAAAACCTTCGACCGAGAGAATGACGCCCAGAACAGGGAGCGGGAAGAGCGCGTTGATCGACGAGTAATTGCCTGAAAGAAAGAACGCGATAAGCAGGTATAAAGAGCCGTAGATGAGGAGGGTCCCGCCCGTCCTTCCGCCGAAAGCGTAATGCCCCGCGAGCCCGCCCGATCCGTGGCATACAGGGATTCCGCCGAATAGCGGGTTTACGATGTTCATGAGCGAGTAAGTGTTCGCGAGCTTTTTCACACTCAGCTTTTTCTCGGGGAACAAATCATCTGCGAGCTTTTTCGTCGCGGCGAGAGCATTCGTTATGGAGAGCGGGAGCTGCGGAAGGCCGAGGACGACAAAGCCCGTAAGTATGTCGTATAGTGAAGGTGCATGAATTTGCGGAAGGGATAAATGCATGGCCGGGAAGTTAGGCATCGCCCCGGTGTTAAAGATTAGAGAGTAAAGCAAGCCCAGAAGTATGACCGCGAGCGCCGGAGGGTATCGCCTGTTTCCAAGAAGCAAGAATACAATTACCAAACCCGCTGCGGCTAGAATAATGCCCTCGAGACCCTGCGACGGAATGTAATCCGTGAGCGCAAGAAGCAGCAAGTTCAGACCGAGGCCGAACTGGATTCCCCTTACGACGGAGCTCGGTATGAAGTCGTATATCATTTTTATCAGGCCGGTAAGGTTGAGGAAAAGCATCACGACGCCGAGCCCGATGCCCGCAGCAAGTATCATGTCGGCTCCCAGGCGCTGGGATATGGCCATGACTGCTATTGCTTTCAACGGTTGGACGGGCATCGGGATGCCGTAGAAGAGTCCCGAGAAAATTTGTGTAGCGCCGAACATGACGAACACGCTGACAGGGTCGAGACCTGATGCGAGCAAAATACCAACGATGAGCGGCAGGTCAGTGCCTATGTCTCCGAAAGCGCCTGAGAGCTCGTTCCTGTCTATCCTTATGCGGGACCGAAGTGCTCCGTTAAGCGAGCCAAGCATGAACATTGTATGATTCATCCGGTCAACCTCCTATTTGCGACATTGTCCTCGCTGGCTTTACAAAGCCCGGTTTGTTTATGAGGTGGCCGCGCTCTTTTTTCGACACCGCGTCGACGATTACGTCCCTGATTTCCAGATCGCTCGCGCCTTCTCTCAGGAGATTCCGCAGATCCGTTTCGCCTAAAGAGAAGAGGCAGGTCCTCAGCTTGCCGTCGGAGGTAATCCTCACGCGGTTACAGTGCCCGCAGAAGGGATTGCTTACCGAGCTGATGAACCCTATCTCGCCCGAGCCGTCTTCGAATAGGTAGCCGTCCGCAGGCTCGCTCCCCCCGAGACGCTTGGGAATAAGACTGAGCCTGAGGCCGTGCTCTATCGTCTTGATTATTTCGTCTTGAGTTATTACCTGCTCGATGTTCCAGTCATCCCCGCCGCCTATGGGCATGTATTCGATGAACCGGATTATGTAATTGCTCTTCCGCGCGAGCTCCGCAAAATCGAGTATTTCGCCGTCGTTGAACCCGCGTATTAAAACGACGTTTATCTTGATGGGGCTAAGCCCGATACGCGCGGCTTCTGCGACACCGCGGAGCACCTTATCGTAGTAGCTCCTCCTGGTTATTTCTGCGAAGCTGTCGCTCCTGAGTGAATCGAGGCTTACGTTGATGCGCTTGAGCCCCGCATCCGATAACGCTCGAGCTTGCTCCTCAAGAAAATAGCCGTTAGTAGTGAGGGATATGTCTCTCACATTCCCGACGCCTGCGAGCATAGCCACGAGGACGTGAAGCTCCTTCCTCAGAAGCGGCTCGCCGCCCGTGAGGCGTATCTTGTCGACGCCGAGGCCGGAGAAAATTTCTGCGAGTCTTGCGATCTCCTCGAAGCTCAGTATCTTGTCTTTCTCCAGCCACACCATGCCTCGGGCGGGCATGCAGTACTTGCAGCGGAAGTTGCATCTGTCCGTTACAGAGATCCTCAGATTATTGACCACTCTTCCGAACGTGTCTTTAAGCAGAATTTTCGATTCCTCCATTAATGCACCGGTTTTACCGCGCGCAGAATCTCCTTTACCTCTTCGAGACAAGTGCCGCACGTGACCGCGACCTTGAGCCGCTCCTTGAGCGCTTCGATGCTGCTGCTCCCGTTCTTTACGGCGAGCGTTATCTCGTCCTCGGTCACGCACATGCAGGAGCATACGACTCTCCCCGAAGGGAGCTTTTCTTTGAAATTCCCCGAGATGAGAGTGTCTCTATACTTCGAGATATCGGAAGCGCTCCGGGCGAGCGCCAGCACTTCCTCGGCCCCTCCGGTGTCCCCGATATAGAATCCGCCGACTACGCGGTCACCGCGCACCACTATCTTTTTGTATATCGATTGACCTTTGTCTAAAAACGTGAGCACATTCGACTTTTCATCGTCGGCGTTGAACTGTCCGAATGAAATTATGTCGAGCCCGAGGATATGGAAGCGGTTCGCATCGACCGATTCAGTGTAGCGCGCGGTCGGGTCGCCGCTAACGTGTCTCGCCAGAACGTCCGCCTGCATCGCGAGCAAGTCGGTGTCGTGCGTGAGAACGCCCTTGACCTCAGCCGTTTTCCCTATGGCGTGTATGTCGGGGATGTTAGTCTCGAGCTGCTCTCCCGCGACTATACCTTTATTGATGAGGAGACCGGTTTTGAGCGGCAGGTCGAGGTCGGGCCTCATGACGGATTCGATGAATATAAGGTCGGCGCCTATTTCCCTGCCGCGCCCGATCACCACTTTCCTTATGCCGTCTCTTTCTATTATCTCTTCGATCTCGGCGCCGAGTATTATATTTATACCTCTGCGCGTGAGCTTGTGAAAAATAAATTGAGAGCCCGCTGAATCGACATACTTGTCGAGGAGCATGTTGTCGGGGTCGATTAGATAGACCTCCTCGGCGCCCCGTGATTTCAACAGATCGGCGGTCTCTATAGCGGAGGGCCGCGAGCCTATCACGACAACTCTCCCGAGGACGAGCTCCCTCGCGATTATCCTCTTAGCATCTTCGAAATCGCGTATGGGTCTTATACACTCGGATGAAAACCCTTTCACGGGCGGCAGGTACGTCCTCTTTCCCGGCGCAAAAACGAGCTTGTCGTATGGAAGCGCTTCTCCGTCCGCAAGCTCTACCATCTTTTCGCCGGTTCTTACGTTATTCGGGAGTCTCCCGTCTACCCTTATCCTGCCGTTGGGGATGTTCTCAGCTGTGGTAAGAAGTGTTATATCGATTGCGGGATTGATGTCGTTGATTTTGTGAGCGAGCTCGAGCGCGGAGGGGTCGTTCCCAATTATCAGCACTCGGGACTTGTCGTCGAACGATTTCTTCTCTACCCTCACGGCGCACGCCTTGAATTCCGGCTGCTGTGAGTAAGGGTCTATGGCATCGAGGGTGAGAAGGTTTGCCCTGCCGTTATTCGCGAGGAGCTTCCCCCAGTGAAACGGGAGGAATACCGTGCCTTCCCTGACCTTGTCCGTCACCTTGCACCTCACGGTCGCTTTACCCCTCCGCGACTCGACCAGCGTGAGATCGCCCTCGCGGAGTCCGTACTTCCCGGCATCCACGGGATTAATTTCGAGCACGGGCTCGGGTTCGTTCTTGGTGAGGCTCTCGACCTTTCCCGTCTTCGTCATCGTGTGCCACTGGTCCCTTACGCGCCCTGTAGTGAAGACGAGCGGATATTCGGGGTCGGCGGTCTCCTCCTGCGGGTTGTAATGCACGGACAGGATTTTCGCCTTCCCCGTGTCGGTATGGAATTTACCGTCCGTGTATAGCCTGGGCGTTCCCGGATGCGTCTCATCGGGGCAGGGCCACTGGAGAGGGCCTGTATTTATCAGTCTCTCGTACGTCACGCCCGTGATATCGACGTCGCGGCCCCTGCTCAACTGCTTATATTCATCGAAGACATCCTCAGCGCGCTCGTAACCGAAATGCGCGCCGAAGCCCATCTTATGTGCGAATTTCGTGAATATCCGCCAATCGGGGAGAGCCTCACCCGGGGGATCGACCGCTTCCGAGACGTGGGATATCCTCCGCTCCTGGCTCGTCATCGTCCCTTCCTTCTCGCTGAAGCCGGCCGCGGGGAGAAGGATGTCGGCGAATATGCTCGTATCCGTCGGGTGGAATATGTCCTGCACTATGACGAGCTCGGCTTTCCGGAGCGCGTCTTCGACTTTCGATCCGTTCGGGAGCGACACGACAGGGTTCGTGCATATTATCCATACTGCTTTTATCCTGCCTTCATTTATGCCGTCGTATATCTCGACCGCGGTGAGCCCTTTTAAAGGCGAGAGTCCGTCCGTGCCCCATCTCTCTTCTATCTCTTTCCTATGTACTTCGTCAGCCATGTAGCGGTGTCCGGGCAGGAGGTTGGCGAGACCGCCTGTCTCACGGCCGCCCATTGCGTTTGCCTGACCCGTGAGGGAGAATGGGCCCGCGCCAGGTTTGCCGATGTTTCCCGTAACTATGGATAGATTTAATAGCGCGTTGTTCTTGTCCGTGCCGGAGCTGCTCTGGTTGAGACCCATAGCCCAGAAGCTCATCGCCGCGCTCGCTTTTCCGAATGCGAGAGCAGCTTCCGTAATGAGACTAGAAGACACGCCGCAGATCTCCGATACTTTTTCAGGCGGGTATTCTTTCACCGTATCCTTGAGATTTTCGAACCCTTCCGTGTGCGTATCGATGTAGTCGTGATCGACGAGACCGTTTTCGATTAGAACGTGAATCATGGAGTTGAGAAGGGCAACGTCGGTGCCGGGCTTTAACGGTATGAATATATCGGCTATGCCCGCGGTAGGCGTCTTCCTCGGATCGGCAACGATTATCTTTAAATCACTCCCCTTTTTCTCTTTCTCCTCCGCCAGCTGCATGAACACGACAGGATGGCAGTAGGCCATGTTCGAGCCGATGATGAATACGCAGTCCGTGTGCTTCAAATCTTCATAAGAGCATGGCGGGGCGTCCACGCCGAACGCGCGCCTGTAGCCCATCACGGCAGAAGACATGCAGAGGCGGGAATTCGAGTCGAGGTTGTTGACTTTGAGGAAACCCTTAGAGAGCTTGTTGACGACGTAATAGTCTTCCGTGAGAAGCTGGCCGGATATATAAAAAGCTATCGACTCCGGTCCGTAAGTATTAATGAGACTCTTGAATTTACCGGCGATCCTGTCGAGAGCTTTATCCCACGTAGTCGAAGTGAACGGGGAGAGCCTGGAGTCCCTGATTAAAGGGTGAGTGAGCCTGTCTTTCTTATGGATCGTGTGATGGAGGTTGAGCCCCTTCGAGCAGAGCTTTCCCCTGTTCGAAGGATGGCCGGGATCGCCCCTAACGCCAAGGACTCTGCCTCCTCCCGTCTCCAGTATCACGCCGCATCCCACGCCGCAGTAAGGACAAACGGTCCTGTGCTCGGTCTTCTGATTCAGCTGCAAAATTCTGCTCCCCGTTTTATATTGGATTCGACAGCTTTCTTGCCCCCCTACGCGTCCACCTCCATATCTCCTCTGGGTTTCGCCATGCAGATGAGCGCCTCTCCCGACGCTATCTCTTCGGGTGTAATCCCCTCGACATTGCCCTGCTCGAACCTGCCCCTCACCCTGAGCTTGCAAGTCCCGCAGACACCCTGCTGGCAGCTGAACGGCAAGCTAAGGCCCTCGTCGAGCCCTTTTTGCAGTATCGTTTCGGTGCCTTTGACGGTGACGGTCTTCCCGCTCACCTTGAATTTCACGGAGTATTCTCCTTTTGCCAGGTCCTTCGATTGGACAGCCTCGTTCTCCGCGACTTTTTTCCGGGCTTCGATCGCCTCGGGCGAGTCGAGCATGCCCGCTATTATCTCGGCGAGGTTGTCGATTCCGATTCTGTACACGAAGTCGACGAAGGGCTCTCCGTCATGTCTCATCTCGATATAAGTCCTGAGGACAGTATCCACGGTATCGTTCACTTCATTGGCGGCTATATTTCTTCTCACCACTTCTCCCACCCTGGCTGAGCCGTTCATGTGGCCGCCCAGGTATAGAAAATATTTTCCCGCGCTCCCCGAAAGTCCTATGTCCGCAACCTGGTGCTGCGCGCAGCTGTTCGGGCAGCCGGATATTTGTATGCGCAACTTACTGATCTGCTCGTCGTCTTTATAGTCTTTCCCGCCTATGTGTCTTATGAGCGAATCCGCGGTCCCCTGCGAGTTGGAAACACCCCAGACGCAGAAGGTCGTACCCGGGCAGGCCATCACGTCGAGCACGGAGCCCGAGCCCTTAGGAGCGAGCCCGATCGCGCCTAGCTCCGCGAGCAGCTTAGGGAGCTTTTCCTTTCTTACCCACTGGAGCTCGAAATTCTGCTGCATCGTGTTCTGGATTTTTCCGTCGGCGTAATCGAGAGAGAGCCTCGCTATCGTTCTGGCCTGCGCCGCGGTGAGCTCTCCGAGCGGCACTCTCACGACCACCCTGTAATAGCCCTCCTGCTTCTGCGGGTAGATTCCCTCCTTATCGACGTCACCGTGTAAAGACTCATCGTTTTTAACTTCGACGCCGTGAAGCTGCGGGAATTTCGAGTAATAGATGCTCGAAAACTCTTCGCGAAATTTATCGAAGCCCCAGAGCTCGACGAGCTCTTTCAGGCGGGGGTTCCTGCTGTCGCTTATGTTCCCGTGTCTTGAATAGATTTCTATTATCGTCCTGAGCACCGGTACCGTCTGCTCAGGGGGAATGAAATCGATTAGCCGTTGAGATAGATGAGGCTTCGAGCCCAGGCTTCCTCCTACCCACACTTCGAAGCCGGGAATAACCGAGCCCTCGTGCTCGGCTTCGACGGCGACGTAACCTATATCGTTTACCATCGCGTGCGAGCGGTGTTTGGGACTGTTAGCGAAGTAGACGTTCATCTTGCGGGGCAGCCTTTTATTTATCGAAAGCGAGTTCGTAACTATGTAGTCGTGAGCTACTTTCACCCAGGGCCTCACGTCCAGTATCTCGTCCCCACCTATACCGGCTTCCTCCGAGCACGTGACGTTCCTGATCGCGTGCCCGCACGCTGAGCGAGTGGAGAGTCCGACCTCTCTAAGCCGCTCGTCGATCTCGCCGTCGTTTATGGTCGTCCAGTGGAGCTCCAGCGCCTGACGCGTCGTGATGTGCACCCAGCCTCCGTATTTCCCGGCGAGCTCCGCGACAGTCATGAGCTGGGGCGCTGTAACCTGTCCGCCGGGGACCCTGATGCGCCTCATGAAGTAGCCTTCCTGCTTCTGGCTGCAGTATCCGTGCGACTTAAGCCTAAGGAAATCGCTCGGGTCGATTGATGCGAAGCCCTCCTGCCTGTAACGCTCGAAATCGACTTCCATACCTTTCGATTTAATATCCGCCGGGTTGATTTTGCCGAGCCACGGGCTCTTGACCGTGCGGGGATGCAGGTCCTGAGAAGCGTAAATCGGGCTCTCAGGGGTAAGGGGAACGTCTTTGAGCGGAGGCTCATCGGCGGTAATATCCTTCTCAGGAGTTTTCGCGGCGGAGTTGTCGGCAGCCGCACCCAGTAATAATTCATGCCTGTTCCCGTTCACACCGGTTCTATCAATTATCAATTTGAAAATCTTTCTGTAGTCTTTGATGTCTCCGAGGAATATTGCGCCTACGATGTGGTTGTCCCTGAAAACGAGCTTCTTGTATATGCCCCGCTCCGGGTCGGAATAGACGAGGTCTTCGCACCCCTCCCCGCCGTTGAAATTCCCGACCGAGACCAGGCTCACGCCGGCTACCTTGAGGACGGCGGATACGAGGGACCCCTCGTAGACGGACTCGCCGTTCCCGGCGATGGAATCGGCGGCGACGCGCGCCTGCTCGACAAGAGGGTCGAAGAGTCCGTAAACCATGCCCCGGTGCTCGACGCATTCGCCGAGAGCGTAGATGTTTTCGTGGCTCGTCTGAAGGTAATCGTTGACGACTATCCCTTTCTTCACCAGGACCCCGGCTTTTTTCGCGAGCTCGACGTTGGGCCTTATGCCCGTACAGACAAGGACGAGGTCGGCGTCTAGTATTTCACCCGACGCCAGCCTGACCGCTTCCGCTCTCTCGTTACCGAGTATCTCCTCTGTGACTGCCTTCATCCTGAACTTAATCCCCATCCTCTCGATCAATCTTTCGAGCATGAGACCGGAATCGTAATCGAGCTGCTGCTCCATCAGGTGATCGACGAGGTGTATAACGGTCACGTCCATGCCGTTATCCTTAAGCGCCTTCGCGGCTTCGAGACCGAGGAGTCCCCCGCCTATCACGACCGCGTTCTTCTTGTATCTCGACACCTCGAGCATCGACCACACGTCGTCGATAGTCCGGTACGCGAATACGCCGCTCTTCTCGATCCCTTTTATAGGCGGGATGAAAGCAACGCTCCCAGTTGCGATTACGAGCTTGTCGTAAGCTGACGAGAACCCTTTCTCGGAGCGGACTCTCCTACTCGCGGTATCTATCTCGGTCACGCGCGAGCCGGTGTAGAGCTTCACGCCGTTCTCCTCGAACCATTTCCTTTTTTTCAAATAGAGCTGGGCGAAGCTCTTCTTCCCCGACAGGACCTCGGACAGGAGAATCCTGTTATAGCTGTGGTCGGGCTCCTCGCCGAAAACGACGAGCTCGATATTTTCGTTCTTTTTTCTGAGAATGTGCTCGACGGCGGACTGTCCCACCATCCCGTTCCCGATGACTACTACTCTCTCCTTCGATAAACTCATACTATCTTCTCCCGTTCATTAACAACGGAGCCCTGAACCCCGGCCGATATTGAGGGGCCCTGACTTATGGCATTAGTCTGTCAATGTATTGAGGATTCGCTAAAGCAGAGAAACTCATACGGTTATGTGAAGATGCAACTTGTATGCCATTTTTCTTCTGCAGTGCACAATGAAGAAAAAGCCTGATTTACGGTTGAGAGCAGGAAAGTAATTGAATATAAGATTTATGAAAGGTTACAAATTTGTAAGTTTGTCGACAAAATTGTTTACAAAATGACACTCCAAGGAATTACTTTTTAAGATAATCCCCCTTGGACAGGCTCAAGACCCCGCCGTACGGCCGAGGGACCTGAGCCCGGTTATTACCAGCTTCTTGTGATAGTCAGTGCGCACATGCAAAGAGGTCAGCTTTTGTCCGCACCGAAGTGCTCCGTCACATACCCCGTTCCCTTGAGCGCCGTAAATATCTCCTCGATCGACGTGAATTTGAGGCGCGGTCTGCCGCATTCACCGCCCCTTGCTATCTCAAGGCTGTCGATCTTGAGCCAGTCTTCATACGTTATATAGTGAGGCTGTCTTTCTCTAATTAATTCTTCCACGTGACCGTTGCCCGTACTATTCGGCTTGAGCGAGATTCCGTTCTTCACGTCCTCTATTATGCATGCCGCCGTTTCGGCCGAATCCGTTTTATTCGTACCTATCACTCCCGATGCCCCCCGCTTTATCCATCCGGTCGCGTAGAGGCCAGGAATAGGAGCGTTGGTTCCGGGGTCTATAATCCTTCCCTTTTCATTGTGTATCGTTCCCCATTTATCGTTGAAAGGGATGCCGGGAAGGGGTACCCCCTGATAGCCGATCGACCTGAAAACTAGGCCTGCGGGTATCTCTATGCGCTCGTCCGTCGATCTCGATTTTATGCTCCCGTCCTCAGACCTGTAGAGCTCGTTTTTCATGAGGCGGAGCGTGCCCGCCTTTCCCTCGCCATTGTCGACGATCTCGGCAGGGGAAAGGAGGAACCTCAGGTGGAGCCTCTTCCGTTTATCAGAAACGGAGTTGGCGGCGTATTCCCTTAGTATCTCAATTCTCCTCTCCACGGCCTCGTCGCCGCTAGCAGAGATTTCCTCGAGCGAAAGCTCGTCAGGCTCGACCTCGTCCGTGAGCGCGAGAGGGACTGCGTCTTCGAGCTCACCCAGCTCGCGGAGCTCGGGGTTCGTGAACGAGGCCTGTGCGGGACCTCGGCGGCCGATGATGTAAATGTCCCTGATTTTGCTATTGAGGAGAGTATTGAGGGCGTGCTCGGCGATGTCGGTCGCTCTGAGCTCTTTCTCCGAAAGGCAGAGTATCCTTGCGGCGTCGATCGCGACATTGCCTACTCCGATTATCACGGCGGTCTCGCAGGAGAGGTCGAATTCGAGGTCCCTGTAATCGGGATGACCGTTATACCAGGCGACGAATTCGGTCGCGGGGTGGCTCCCATTCAAATCTTCGCCAGGGATATTCATACGCCTGTCGGTCTGCGCGCCTGTCGCGAACACGACGACGTGATAATGATTTTTGAGGTCTTCCAAGTGTATGTGCTTGCCATATTCTACGAATCCCGTGAACCTGAACCGCGGGTCTTTAGCGATCTTGTCGTAGACCCTCGTCACGGATTTAATCTTCTGATGATCTGGAGCGACCCCGTTCCGCACAAGCCCGTGAGGCGTAGGGAGCCTGTCGTACATATCGATCTCAGCGTCTATTTCCTTGCTCTTTAACAGGTGGTCGGCAGCGTAAAAACCGGCAGGGCCCGAACCTATAACGGCCACCCTGATATGATTTGAGTTCGATTCGATATTGCTCAATTTAAATCCTCCGCATAGATGTGATTGATTTTGGATAGTCCCCCGGAATATACCTGGAGATAACTTCCGATATGAGCTTTTGTAGAGAGCAATTATCGTGCCATATTAAGGTGAGACCACCGACAGGCCCAACTTTCCTTTCAATAACTTCAGACCCATTTTGGAAAGTGCGGACTGGAGAGAACTTCCTGATAAAGAAAAACCAAATATTATGTAGTTAAGGAAATTCGGTGGCGGAGGGCGAGGGATTCGAACACCCAAGTCCTTGCTGACGCCGGTTTTCAAGACCTATTGAAGGTCCATTTTTAACTTTCCGGAATCGTTGAAGTATTTCTAATTCACATTCAATAAACGAATTTCAACTGTTCTATATGGTGGCAAGAATTATGGATGGTTATTTAAAAATGCTTAGAAAGGTGGGAGGGACCGGTCTATGTACGATTCATACCAATCCCGGGTGGGGAAATGATGGGTCGGCAATTAGCAAGTTCGGTAAAAACGCAATCATGCCTAGAGTGCGCCGCCTCCATGTAGGGAAGAGTCGGAAGAACCCGCATAGGTAAACGCGGAAGACTCTTTGGATTCGGCGGATTCGTTACCGGCTTCATCGATGGACGAAACCGTATACGTATATTTAGTTGACGGATCGAGATCCGTATCCGAGTAATGGGTATTTCGTACTACTTTAATCGGGGTCCCGTTGCGATAAATACGGTAACCGTATACCCCGACATTATCCGTGGACGGACCCCACGAGAGATTTACCTGGGAACCCGATATGACGATCGCCGTCAGGACGGATGGAGTTGAAGGAGGGTGAGTATCGGTAAATTTCTGCGTAGTGAACGTACGGTCTCCTGAAACGACAGTATCACCGGAATCACCTTGAGACACCACTCTGTAATGGTATGTGGTTTCCGGTTTAAGCCCTGTTATCAATACAAGATGATTCACATCCGGTTCGGGATCGTGTTTACTCATCTTGCCGTAGGATTCGTCGGTCCCGTATTCCACCTGCGAATCTCCGGGCTCCGCGGTACTCCATGTTATGAGCGCCGAATCATGGGTTACCGATTCACTCCTGATCGAGAGCTCAGTGATTATGGTCTCGCTTTTACAAAGATTCAGGAGCCCTTTTTGTTCCGCGGACATGCTGACAACGCTCGGATCGCGGAAGACCGAGCCTGAATCCTGTCCGGTAACGGATTTCCACTTGGTAAAGTCGAACGTTCCGTCAGCTTTAAATACCGCCAGGTTAAACGCGTTATACCAGATATTCTTATTGGAAGTCAGACTGCTGATAAACCGATCAGCGGGGCTTTCCTTAACATCGATTAGTGATTGAGCTCCTTTCTTCCCCATGATAACGTTGTAGACGACCGTCCAATTCCGGGTATATAGATTCATTTTTTTTCCTGTTTCCCAGTTGTCCACCGTCCTCCCCGTATTAACCCCCCTTACAGCGATTTGACTGTCGCCATTCCCGTAAAAGACGTTTCCGTCGAGAGTGACGTACTGCGAGTTGTCACCTATTATCCCCGGACCTTCTTCGTTGTTGCAGATAGCGCTATCCTGAATCGTGACCGGCCCCTCGCTCGCTTCGACGAATATTCCGTCCTTTAGGTTATTAGTAAGGATGGCGTCTTCGACGGTTACGTCAGAGCAATCGAAATCGCACCAGAACCCCCGGGTCTTGTTCCCCACGGAAACATGCCTCCTATAAGTCCCGTCGTGGATTCTAAGGTGCTTAAGACCAGCAACGGCAAAGCCCGTAAAATTCCCTCTTACGCCTCTCCAGTTATTAAACGAGGTGGTATTTTCTTCAAAGAGCAAATTCTTTATCCGCCACGCCTCCATCCCCCTCCCTCCATTGTGATTAGCCACATTGCCGCGGGCTGTTATATTGTTCGAGCTGTTGAACCTTAGCCCTCCCCAGTTATTCCAGATAAAGGAGTTGTCCTCGACCAGGATATTCGAGGAGTTATTTATATCGACCGCGTTACCGTCGACAGCAGTATTGGCATGTTGGAACACGAAGCCCCTGATTGTCACATTCTTTCTGCTGTCAACGGTAAAAAGCTTGGAGCGAACTGCGACCTCGACTCTGTAATTATTTATATCGACTCCGGCCGGCATCCGCACATATATCTTATCCTGGGACTCCGACACATAAAACGAGTTCGCCAGTAGCTCTTTGTAGGAGAGCACCTGCTTCATTATCTTGCCGCCGACAAATACTATCTCCCTCCTTCTCACTATCTCCGCGAGGTTCTCATCATTCGGCCAAGGCTGGGGGACCGCCCCCCAGTTGTAGGGCCAATTTCGCGAATAAATGTTGTACGACGATTCCTTCTTCCACCCCGTCCAGATGTCGGAACCCGATATAATCACGCTGCCCGGAGAGGAAGCTTTGAAGATGATCGCGGCTTCCGTATTAGAATGATCGGAGACGAAAGGGAGGGCGATCGATTCTCTGTACGTTCCCGGGTTCACGATTACTGTGGTCTGGATGTTGTTCTTGTTGTTTTTATCCGCGAGATAAGCAGCTTTGGATATGGTCTTAAGAGGTCGGGCATTCGTCCCGGCATTATTGTCAGACGCGTAAGGATTATTCCCGTCCACGTATATTTCCGCCGCAGAAAGAGCGCCGCAGCAACACACCGCAGAAACAAAAAATGAAATCAATGTCAGCCGAAGCTTGGAAAGTGTCATCATTGCCTCCTTATCAAATAAACCATTTATAAATCCAGCCTTTGACTTATTCCTCGCCGATACAATCATATTTCCTTTATGCCGCTCAACCGTATCCAGGCTCATGCCGCATCCGACCTGTGATTCTAATCCCCCTTCCACCACTCGTCCGGGTATTTTTTCTTAAGTATCCTGTATCCCTCCCCTACCGGAATCAGCCCCATCTTTTTCATATCAGCGTCTACCATGATTTTTACAAGGTCCTTGAAACCCACCCTGACATTCCACCCCAGGAGATCGACCGCCTTGCGGGGGTCAGCCCTGAGACTCTCTACCTCCGTAGGCCTGAAATATTTAGGGTCTGTCCTCACGTATTTTTCCCAATCGAGCCCGACGTAAGAGAAAGCCTCCTCGACGAATTCCCTTACTGAATGTGTCTCCCCAGTGCCGATCACAAAGTCCTCCGGGGTCTCGCGCTGAAGCATGCTCCACATCATCTCCACATACTCGGGCGCATATCCCCAGTCGCGCGTGGGCTCGAGATTGCCGAGATAGAGGTGACTCTGCCTTTCCATGAGTATATTGGATATGGCCCGGGTTACTTTTCGTGTGACAAACGTCTCCCCCCTCCTCGGAGATTCGTGGTTGAAGAGTATCCCGGTTACGGCGAAGAGATTGTATCCCTCCCTGTAGTTGACCGCCGTCCAGTGAGCCATCAGCTTGCCGCAGGCATAAGGGCTTCTCGGCCGAAACACGGTCGACTCGTTCTGCGGGGGCGGGGAAGCCCCGAACATTTCACTGCTTGACGCCTGATAGAACCTGCACTTGATCCCGCTCCGTCTGATCGATTCGAGTATCCTGACGGTGCCGAGACCCGTAACGTTGTTACTGTATTCAGGCATATCGAAGCTGACCCTGACATGGCTCTGAGCGGCCAGGTGGTATATCTCGTCGGGCTCGATGTTATATATCAAATTCGTCAGCTGGCTCGAGTCGCTGAGATCGCCGTAGTGAAGATAGAGCCCGGCGTCGGGATCGTGCGGATCGACATATATATGGTCAATCCTGTCCGTATTAAAACTGCTCGATCTCCTGATCAATCCGTGGATCTCGTATCCTTTAGACAGCAAAAACTCAGCCAGATAAGAACCGTCCTGCCCGGTTATCCCGGTAATAAGCGCCCTCCTCCGCGGGGTTTCCTTAAAGGGCCGAGATGTATAATCGGTTTCCGCAGCAATAGTAATTGTCATTGTTTCGAATCCTCCGGGTAGGGATGACTTACCGTTATGAAACTACTTCAGGGCTTCCGAACCCCAACGCACCCAGGCGAGGTGAACTATGAACACCACAGGGACGCTAATGCGCAGAGGCGGCGGATTTCTTTACCCTCCCTGTCCCGGCTTTTTCGCTCTTCCTCATGCCGAGAACGGCCTTCTCCGGGATGAATCCTAATTCACTTCTCCTGCCCGAACGCATGAAGTCATCGAAATATTCTATCGTTTTCCTGAGTCCCATCTCGATATCTATGGTCGGCGACCACCTCAACATTTCAGTCGCCAGTGTAATATCCGGTTGTCTTCTCACGGGGTCATCGGTCGGAAGCTCTCTCGAAACTATCTTCGACCCGGAGCCCGTGAGGCCGATTATCAGTTTTGCAAGATCGATTATAGTCATCTCGACCGGGTTTCCGAGATTCACCGGCCCTGTAAAATCTCCCGGCATGTTCATGAGAGCGATGATCCCGTTCACCATATCGTCCACATAGCAGAACGACCTCGTCTGTAAGCCGTCTCCGTAAACTGTTATCGGCTCGCCGAGCAGGGCCTGAACTATAAAGTTGCTCACGACTCTTCCGTCCTGAGGGTGCATTCTGGGACCGTAGGTGTTAAAGATCCTTGCTACTCTGATATCTATCCCGTGCTGACGGTGATAGTCGAAAAACAGCGTCTCCGCACATCTTTTCCCCTCGTCGTAGCATGACCTCGGACCTACCGGATTTACGTTCCCCCAGTACCCTTCCTTCTGCGGATGCATCGTGGGGTCGCCGTAGACTTCGCTCGTCGATGCCTGAAACACCTTGGCTTTCAGCCTCTTGGCCAGACCCAGCATGTTTATGGCTCCCAGCACATTTACCTTCGTCGTCTGTACCGGATCGAACTGGTAATGTATGGGAGAGGCCGGACACGCGAGGTTGTATATCTCGTCCGCCTCTATATACAGCGGGAAACAAATATCGTGACGAACGACCTCGAAGAAAGGATCTCCGATCATGCTCTTTATGTTTTGTTTCGTACCCGTAAAGAAATTATCGATGCATATCACCTCATTCCCCTGGTCAAGCAATCTTTCGCATAAATGGGAACCGATAAAACCGCTTCCTCCCGTGACTGCGATCCTTCTTTTCATTTTCGATCCCTCCCCGGGTCAATCCGATTGACGCCGTGCAATTTTAAAATTTTAATATCCTCGTCTTCTCAAGCATTACCAGTCCTATAAAGAGCGGCCCGTAAAGGAGATACCTGCGCCATAACCTGCGAGGCTCGCTCAACAGGCGCCAGAGCCATTCGAACCCGTTTTCCCTGAACAATAAAGGAGCTTGAGGCTTTGCGCCGGCCAGAAAATCAAAGGCAGCTCCCACTCCGACCATGACCGGGACCCGCAGCACTTCCGCATGCTCATACATCCAGATCTCCTGCCTCGGAGCCCCCAACCCCACCCATAACACGTCGGGTCCGATGTCGTTAATCATATCCACAATATCCCCCTCTTCCTTCTCCGTCAGAGAACGAAATGGGGGAGAATAAGAGCCCACAAACCTGAGCCCGGGATATTTACGGGAGAGCCTTTCGGAAATCTTCTCGGGAATGCCCTGCATCCCGCCATAGAGGAAGTGCCGGTATCTGGGACCCGTTTCGCGCAAGAAGCCTTCCATCAGCTCTGGCCCGTAAACACGCCTCTTTAAAGGATATCCGCTCAGTCTTCCGAGCCACACGAGCGGCATCCCGTCGGGCACAACTATGTCAGCTGAGTTGAGAACCTTTTTATACTCGGGGTTGAGCCACGACTCGGTAACTACGTGCGTATTCGTTACAGCTATGTAATGCCCGTGGTCTTTCTCTTCGATCCATCCGGTCATCATGCGCACCACATCGTCTATCTGAACCGCAGCGACCTCTACGCCCAGTATTCCGTATCTATCAGGCTTCGTGCTATTCATACAAGGTTTTCCTTATGGCATTTATTTTTCGGACGCGAGATCTCTTACATTACAGGCTCAGTGAGTTTTCGATCCCGATCCGTTCTTTTCTATCGCTCTCTCGTAGATGTCAACAAGAATCCGGTAGTTCCTGTCCGAAGTGTAATTGGCTTCGTATTCCATCCGGGCGGCTCTCCCCATCCGCGTCATCGCCTCGGGGTTATTCCATGCCCAGCGCACTTTGGCCGACAAATCCTCCGGACTGCCCGGAATAAAATGGAGTCCCGTATATCCGTCCCTGATATTTTCAGACATGACACCCGCCCCCGACGCAATGACCGGCACGCCGCAAGCGAATGCCTCAACCGCCACCATGCCGAACGTCTCGTAATATCCCTCGGACGGCCATACGAGGAACCGCGCATTTTTAATCAAATCGATCAATGTTTCCTTTTCCATTCGCTCCAGTATCTCGATCGAGCTGAGATGGTTTGAAGAAATATAGTCGGCGACCTCGCCCGCAAGACGCCCTCCCCCCCTGATTTTAAGGGGGATATCGCTGTTGTGACGCCATGCCCGCAGCAATGTATGGATTCCCTTCTCGTTATCGAGCCGGCCGATGAAGAGCGCATAATCGCCCATTCCATGCGCGCGGCAGCCGGGATCGGGATCGACGAAATGCGGTTTGAGCGCAATCTTATGAGGCGGGAGTCCGCCCTTTATGAACATTCTTTTATAAAACTCGGTGAAGACGATATACGTATCAACGGCGCGATCCCAGGTCCCGAGCAGACGGTGAAGAGTAAGCATCGACGCCACTACAGCCGTCTGAGAGACCGACTCCCTATAGCAGCCATGCAAGACGCCGGGCCACGGCGGGGTCTTGCCGATGCAGTCCTCGCACACCTTCCCGTTCCTGTATAGATTGGCCGCCGGACACAGGAGCCTCGGATTGTGAAGGGACTGAACGACCGGCACATCCGCCTCTTTGCAAGCGTAGTAGGCAGACGGCGAGATGAGCACGAACGTATTGTGGAAGTGCGCGATATCGGGCTTGAATTTTTCTATCAGGCCGAGAATTTTTCTTTCGGAGCTCCGCGACCAGAGCGTATTGACGGCGAGCGCGAGGGGGGTCATGGAGCGTGCCATCTCATTGTTCTCGGTGTACTCCGCGACCTCATGACCGTGTTTTCGCAGCAGCTCCGTCTCCGCCGCAAAGACCGTGTCTTCCCCCCCCGGCTGCTGATAGAAATTGTGCGCAACGAGTACTCTCATGATTTCCTTATAAGGTAACGAAGCTCGCCGTCGATAAGGACCGATTGCAGTATATACCCGAGAACGTTCTGGACCATGCTCTTGTTGTACTGTATATACCACTTCAGTCTCTTCCGGTTCTTATAACCCGAGCGGTCGAGAATATTCTCAAGAGAATTTCCGGTGAAGAGCACGAAGTGCCCGGCCCTGAGCGCTTCCCGCCATCTCTCTCCCTGGATCCTGGCCCTGAGCGAGTCGGCGTTCGGCGTGGATATATAAACGAAACCGCCCTCATTCAGCAAGAGGTTGAATCTTCCGATCTCAAGCCACGGAGACCCGAGGTGCTCTACGACATCCATGGTTACGATACCGTCGAATGTAAGCCCCGCAGGGATGTCATCGAGCGTTCTGAATGCCTTGAACCCCATATTTAAAAGTCTCTGATAACCAAAAGGCTCGACCCCGTACACATCCGCGCCCAATTCCGAAAGCGCGATCAGAGCGTCTCCCCTTCCGGCCCCGAAATCGAGTATTTTAAGTCCGCGGAAATCGGTCACTCCGAGCGACTCGGCTATCTTCCTCGCGTATATGCGCGCGAGATTAATGGACGTCCCTCCCGTCTCGCTCCTGTTTTTATAGGGCGCTGTCCAGCTGTTGACGTACAGCTCGATGACGCTCTCCGTTTCCGGCAGCGGGTGCCGGAATATCAGCCTGCAGGAGGGACACCTCCAGAAGCTGAGGCTCCTCCAGTAAAGAATTGTCTTGCCGCTGCAATACCTGCACTCTATGTTTTCAACCGGCACATAAGTCTCGACTGCATTCGACATTCGGAATTTTTCCATCTTCTCAGTCCTCCTCGGAATCGTAATAGTTTGATTGTTTTATACGGAACACCATCGTTCCGGCCCTCCTTGCTTTCTCATACCGTCGGTAACGTCCTCGCCGCGAATACCGCTTCCCTGCGCCTTGAGCGCTTGTGAAGCCTGTATAAAAATTCCCCGTACCCCATTACGAGGAAAAAGGTTAAAGGCGGGTGCCAGAAGATTTCGGTCGTGAACATGGAACGCACCGATATGAGCGCGAGAACGCCTATGCTCTCAACAGCCAAACAGTGTGTAAGGGACGCGGTCGGACTCGAAAAAGCCGAAGATAACAGATTGACCCACGTCCTTATAAATGCCGCCGCTACGAAAACCAGCCCGAGGAGCCCGACTCCGATCATGATCTCGAGCCAGGTATTGAGGACCGATGACCACTCGCTCGCGCTAAAGTTCTTGCCCAGCTCGGTCAGCACCGCAAACCTGCCGCCCGCATACGCGCCGAACCCCAGGAGCGGGCTCCGCTTGAAGAGCTCCCATCCCAAAACCCATCCTTCCGTCCTCCCCGACAGGGAAGAAAACTGCACCTCGTTTTGCCCACGCAGAAAAAATTCCCAGAAAATATCCGTAAAGCTCGTAAGTGTCGTCACGGAGAAAATCAGTATGGCAGTGAGGGCGATCGGACCGATTCTCCCTGCGGCAAATAACATGAGAGGGACAGCGATAAGAAAACCTGTAATCGGCGACCTGCTCTGAGCAAATACCAGTGTAATCATCGCAGCCATAAACAGAACGACGTAAAACGCCTTATCCCTCATGAAGATCAAGCGGTTGAGCGCAACGATGCCAAGTATTGCGCCCAGCTCTCCCACATGGTTCGTTTCCATAGCCGGTATGGCTCCAGCGAGCTGGACGCCCAGCAACCCTACGTCACGACGGAGCCCGATGTCAGGCAATAATAAAGCCCCTACCCACGCGCTTGCAGTGAGCAAGGCCACTAAAACCCACGTCCAGTCGAAGAGTGACTTTATATCGCTCACCGACCGTACCGAAGCCAGGATAGCGGCGATGAGCGCTAAATCTATCAGATACTCAAGCGACTTGTAGAGAGTCCACGCGGGGTAGAGCGACCATAGAGACGAAACGATCGCGACTGCCGCGTACCCGGTCAGGAGACCTAACGAGCCCCCGAGGAGCGAGGAAAGCCAGTCCGTCTTCTTCATCGCGAGTCTGATGACCAGCACGGCCCCGATAACCGTCATAAGCCCCATCCTGTAGAGGGCCCAGGAGTCTATCGGGTTCTGCTGTATGGTCTCGGTGTCCCTTATACGGAAAACGAGTCCGCTCAGAAACATGAGCAGCCATAGCATATGCCACCAGCGGAGCTGAGAGATCAAGATCCGGAATCTGAAGCTCGAAATATATAACGCCCGCAGGACGAGCAGAGCCGCAGGCAGCCCCAGAGCGAACAAGATCAGAATATGCTCATCGCATCTCTCCGAAGTCACGAGAATTCCTATGCCGATGAGGGAGGCGACGACTATTACGACAATCAAAGGCGTTGCGTTCCCCTGCTTTGCTGCAGATCTCATCTATGCCACAATCTCCTGATAGATCTCGTTTATCAATTCCCCTTTCTTGTCCCAATCGAATGATTCCGACACTCGCTTACGCGCCGCTTCGCCCATTTTCCGGCCGAGCTCCGAATCTTCCGCAAGCCGAATCATCGCGTCTCTTAAATCTTTAACGGTCTGCTTGGACGATTCTGCACGCAGCTTGAAGCCGGTCTCCTTCGTAACCTGCATTCCGGGACCGCCGAGATCCAGACACAATACGGGTTTGCCCAGCGCCATAGCTTCGAGACATACCCATCCGCCCGAGTCATGGAGGCTCGGATGCACGAGCGTATCGGACTCGGCAAGCCTCTTTAGAGTCTCTCCCCGCGGGAGCTCCCCGAAGAACCTCACCTTATCCGCTATGGAGAGGCCCCGGGCGATAGTTTCGAGATTCCCCCTCTCCGGACCATCGCCGATGAACCAGTACTCACTCGAAGGATGTTCCCTCACGAACCCGGAAAAAGCCTTGAGTCCCATATGGAAACCCTTCCAGTGGAGGAGTCTTCCTATGCTTATCACTACGAACCGGTCCGATCTCCCTCTCCCTGACTCTTCGAGATCCTCGAGGTCTCTCACGCCTATCCCCGATTCAGGGAATACCCGAACCCTTTTGGCCCCGAGCGTGAACACCCGATTGCCGGTCTCCCCGACCTTGGCCAGAACGAGCACTGCCCTCCTGATACTCATGAGCACGAACGGGTCATTCTCCCCCATCCGTCTCGCCGCATTCCTAATCCACTCGTGAACCTTGCCTCTCAGCGTGAAACACTTGTGATATGCGACGGGCGCGGACTCGGCGCCTCCCACGGGGCCGTGTATGAAGGGCATGGGCAGAAGTGACAGGAAGCTCGGCATCCAGTAAACGCCGAGAGTCAGGTGATGGGCGACGTCGAACCTTATCTCATTATGCAGCCGCCTTGCCAGAAAATAGACCGCAATCTGCCAGAGATAATAATACAGATGAACACCCCTCTGCCCTCTCTTCCAGAACCTCACCCAACCCGGATAATCGAAATATATCCAGTGTACGTTTGAAGGAGCACCTACGTTATCCCGCTCGATGGATTCCCGGTTGTTAGCCCTCGTTATCACCCAAACGTCGTGGAAACGCGCTATCTGTTTCACCCAGTTCCACCCCACACCGGGCTCGGAACCCTTGCCGGACTCGCACGCGTACGCTGACAGAAGCACTTTCAGTCTTTTCTGCATCTTAATTTCCTTATCGATCACCGCTTAAGAGGATAACCATCTTGGAGAGCTGACCCAGCTCTTTGAAACCTGCGCGTCCTTCAGAAGCCGCAAAAGAAAGCCTATCGATGACGTATAATAGAAAAAGAGCTTTCCGGACATTCTTGCCGACGCCGATTTTCTCCCAATATTCTTTAGTCAGATCGTTGTACGAATCCTTTAATACCGCGTCCGCCAGCTCGGCGGGATTTCTTTTATTCAGAAAAAAATTCGTTTGGAAGATAAAATGGAAGAGGTCCCACCCCGGGGGTCTGTCATCACGGGAATTCTCCCAATCATATAGAAAAAGTTTTCCGCCGGCCAAGTACGCATTCCAGGGGGCGAAATCTCCATGGGAAATATGGAACGGGAGTAGGACACCGCCGAGCGCCTCTTCCGCACGCGGAATGCCGTTTCTCTCGAGCACAGCGCGGTAATAACCGTTCTCCACATCCTTTACCCTTTTTAAAATATCCCTCCAGTAGCCGCTCTCCCGAAGCCGCGCACAGGACACGTTCATGTCAGTTAACCCGCATACTGCCGCCACGTACTGCGGCGTCAATGTCCCGGGCGCAGGCTTTAGCTTGCCCTCCGGAGGGGACTCGATTACCAGATAGCGGCCATGCCACCACCCAGTGAATAACACAGTCGGCGTACGGAAAGAGCCGTCAGACACTGCCGACAGCTTTCTGATAGCACGTGCTTCGTTCATCACCAGAGAATTTGTAAGCTCGCTCCATCCGATCTTGACATAACCCAGAACATCACCTTCACAGCTACTTATCTGGATGACCGGCTTCCTGCAGATCCCGGGCGTGCCGAATGAAAGAGAGAGATGAAGGTTATTCTGCTGAATTACTTCTTTCAGATGGTCGGATAATAATATGTCGCTTCTGTCTTCTGTTTGGACGCCATTGTCCACAACAAGTTTTACCGTTTTCAATAATAATCTACTTGCGCCGGAAGTGAGGCCGTTTGCAAGGAGAGCTTTCACCGCTCTGGCTTTGCCGTTTTGAGCATTATAGAGATCGAGACCGTTTACGGCCGTCTCAGGCTGTGACGGTAATAAATATCCGCGGCCGTTCCCGACCGGAAGACATTTGAATTCATAGAGCGTTTCCCACTTAGATAAGCCGTCTCCATAGACCTCACCGTCCATTGAGAAACGCGCTTTTTCGGAGTCAGTAGAGAGAACTGAAGTAAGCCAGTCAAGAGTCCTCTGCATTTCACCGCCGCCGAACCAGACGTCCCTTCGTGACTTGTACCGGTCATGGAGGTAATCCATTATTATCTCTCCCGCTTCGACCGTGACTTCCTCGGGCGGCCTGTGAGCGTCAAGCATGTATGCGTTGGGCGTCCTTAGGGCCATGTCTCTGTAACGCCCGCGCTGACGACGGAGTTCTTCCCCCTCGATCTCCTCCTTTCGTTTAAGGAGCTCGCCCTCCTTCGCATCAAGCACAAAAAGAAGGTCGGCGGGGGGGATGAAAGTGTGCGCAAGCGCCGCAAGCCGGGAGGGACCGCCGTATCTGTAGCGGAGAGGGTCGACCAGCAGGTCGTCGTAATACCTGTCGAATAGCACGAGGGTCGATCTTACGAACCTCGGATAGAGCTTATAGAAATACCCGAGGGTGTAATCTGCGGTGTAATATCCGAGCTTCAGAAATGACATGAATAAATTCCGCGGCGGCTTTCCGTGGGGATCGGTCACCGGCTTGCCGCGAGACTTACCTCCTATCAGACCGGGACGGAGATGAAATTTTGCGGTGCGGCGGAATGCGCCGGAGAATCGCTTCTCGATATTGTCGATCAAGGTGCTCTTACCCGCCCCGTCAGGACCGAGCACAGCTACCGACATGCCTGTCGGGAAACGCCACCTCACGAGAATCCGTTTTGCCTCGTCAAGCCAGTATTTGACGGGGTTGAGGGGATCCTTCTTCAAAACCTCCCAAACCAACGCCCTTCTGAGTCCGGGCGTGTCGTATTCAACCGCCTTCCAGTCATTCTTGGAGATCCGGGTAACCACATAGGGACCGGATTTCTTCCCGAAGAGACGCGTTGAGATGAGCATCGCTTTGTCTTGCCCGATCTTATCGATCAGATGCATGAGTCTTTCCTGCTGGTGTACGGGCGTAGAGCCCTTGAGTGTTTTTTTTACGAGCAGATACGCCAGCTCCGTCTCGGGCGAGGCCACCCGGAAGCCGTTCCACCTCGCCCTGTCCTTGCTCAGCTCGTCTGCCCGGAAATAAATTATCCCGTTCCTCCTGTAATCCGTCGCCGCATCAACCTGAAGGAAATCGATCCCCTTCCCGTCCCTCAACGCCATTATGAAATAAAAACACGAAGACTCATGCTGTATCATCTGCACGAGTCTCCCGCCACGATAATTAAGCAGGGACTCTTCGAGCGTCCCAAGATGGCGGGGGTTGAGAGCTATATCAAGATCGGACCGGAGACGATGTGGCAGTGAGTCCCATCCGTGGAGGACAGCATATTCCATGGCGTCTAAAATTTTCTCTACCTCGCTATAGATATTCATCTTATTTAGGGATCAGAAAATATTCGTGAAGTAATATAAGCGCGGGAGACACGAAGCCACTCTTCCATAGCATGCTTCCCGCACGTCGTGGAAAAGCGAGGGAGGGGACCTAATATATCGCCTTGAGCTCGAGGTTTCTTATCACAACCCCCAGCATCGCCTTCTCACACTGCATGCATATCCAGAGACCCGACATCGTCTTATTCCTGACGTCGTCAAGGTATTGGTCTCTCACCTCGAAGATCAAAAACCCTCCGCACCTCTCGCACTTGTCGTTTGTCCTGATAGTTACCGGATTCACTCTCATGTTCCAGCCTCACTTTTGTTTAATTCATGATAAACGTTCGAATTTGAAAGCACGGTCCCTAACCTCCTCGATACTTCCAACATGTGTATGATGAAACCGATCTCAGCCCGATTTCACGGTACTTTGCGGGGCACTCCCTGATACTTTATGGTGAAAGGGCGTCAGCCCCCAGTGCCGGAGGCAGGAAAAGGTAAGGGCCAGTATAAAGACCTGACTCATGACAAAGACAAACGCCATGCCGGCCTCTTTAAACCGGGGAACTATCAAAATTGCAAGCAAGAGGTGTATTGACGCGGTCAATATTCGGATGACGGCATATAACCTGTCCTTGCCGAACGGGAGCATGATCTGTATGCCCAGAACATCGGAAAGAGCCATCAGAATAGGCAGGACGGCCATAATCTGAAGCACCGCTATCGACGGATCAAACCCTTTCCCCAGGACAATCTTCACTATGAGCGGCGCACCGAAGAAGAGCGCGAAAGACGTAATGATCCCGAGACCGCCGACTGCGTAGACAAGCCTCTTCCCCCAGAGAAGCACCGTCTCCCTTGACGAAGACGCGAGCTGACTGAACCTGGGATAGACCGCCTGAGCAAGGGGCCTGAACATACCCATCAGCGAAAGGGTTATCTTTTCGGCGGCGCTGTAATATCCCACCGCCGAGTAATTCGTCAGCAGCCCAAGAATGAAACTGTTGCCGCCTATATAGAGACTCTGCGCTATGTTCGATACAAACAAAGTCAGACCTCCCGACAAAACGCTCAATACTTCGCCTGCGCCCGGCATCCGGATACGGATCCGAAGTCTTCTGACGGCGAACAACACTCCGGCCAGTCCAGCGAATACCCACTGGAAGGATAGTAGTCCCGCATATACCAAATAATCATCCGGGTTCCTGACGAAAATAAACACACCCGCTGTCGCTACGGAACGCATAATCAGATTTATCGCGGATATTGCTTTCATCCTCTCGAGTCCCAGAAAAAGCCAGGACGGAAAAAGCATATTACCTACGACGAGACCGTACAAAATCAGCAGCAGTGGCGCGATCTGATTCATCTTACGCACGGCTGCTATCATCGCCAGCAATACAAGAAATCCCGCGAGACTAAGGAGGAATTTTGCAAGCCACACGCTTGATGAAAGACGACTTACCGCTCGGTTGTCGTCGCGTTTGATCGAAATCTCTCTCGTTGCCGTGAGGTCGAACCCGTAATTGATGAAGAAAACAAAAAAATTAATAAGACTCTGCCCGAAAGATACGAGTCCGAACTTCTCAGCTCCCAATACACGAACCAGATAAGGGACCGTGATCAGGGGAAGTACGTAGAATGAAATTTGCAGCACGTATAGAGAAATAATATTCGCGCATATAGTACTTTTAAGCCCTCTCCGGATCGTATTTGATATAACTCTTCGCACTGGTTTCAGGTCTTCCCGGAACAATTTTAAATGCCGATTCTGCTCCGTTTTTGAAAGTGAGGAATTAGGGCCCGGACGTCATGGTCCGGACTCAGGCTCTAACTACCGGAGCCTTTCAGAACCACAGGAATGGTCTTCAGTATTATCTTCACATCGAGCCATATATTCCAGTTCTCGATATAGTACAGGTCAAGCTCCATATTACGATCGAAAGAAGGGTCGCTCCTCGCCTCCACCGCCCATAGACTCGTAATACCCGGCTTCACATCCAGCCTGCGGTAATCCTCGAGCTCGTACAACTCGAAATCGTCCAAGGGGTGCGGTCTGGGGCCGACAAGACTCATATCTCCTTTCAAGAGGTTGAAAACCTGAGGCAGCTCATCGATACTGTATTTCCTTAAAAACCGGCCTACCCTCGTTATACGCGGGTCGTCCTTTATCTTGAAGAAAGGCCCGCTGCGTTCATTCAGCTCCCTGAGCTTGCCTTTAAGCTCGTCAGCATTCGTCAGCATCGTGCGAAACTTCAGGCAGTCAAAGAATTTCCCTTTCTTGCCTACACGTCTGGAGCGGTATATGACAGGGCCGTCCGGGGAATCGAGCTTTATTGCAATAGCAGCCACCGTCAGTATCGGGAATGCAATGAGGAGCATCGCAATCCCGAATACGATATCTATTGTCCTTTTGATGAAGAGGCCGAGCTCCGGTATTGGCTTTCTGTAAACCTCCACCACAGGCAGATCGCCCAGGAATCCGAGTGAGAGAGGACGGTTCTGAGGAACGATCCCGTCCAGGAGATCGGGGATAACCTTTACGTCTGCTCTATAGTTGAGCGCCTCCGCTGTAACCTGCTTGACCAGCTCCCTCTCCGAAGGAATTGTGACTATCACCTCGTCTATAAACTCACTCTGGAGAATCCGAGGGAGGTCCCCCGTCCTCCCCAGTACCCCTTTACCCTTTTTATAGTCGTCCACGAAACCGTTAACCTGGAAACCCCAGAGATAATTGTCTTCCAGGGTCCGAGCGAGCTTCCGGCCCACCCTCCCGGCGCCGACGATGAGGACCCTCCTGAGCCCGTTTCCCTGCTTTATACGCTTTTCAATGACTTTGTATTTCGTATACCTCCATCCTGCAACTGCGATTATGTTGAGACCCCAGCTCGATAACACAACAAAGCGGGATATCTGCTGCTTCGACAAATACATAACCACCATGATCATTAACGTCGCTATCGATACACCCTTAAAAACCAAGATCGCTTCGTCGAGCCATGTCCTCCCTAAACGAGTATGATAAAGCTCGTAGTTTTTAAAGAGGAGGACTATAAGCGCAATGTACAGAACTAGGAATCCCGTGTAATGGGGGAAATATTTATAACCGGTTATCGAAGTCAAGCCTCCTTTCAGGAGTCCCATGTCGTACAGTTCCGAGCCAAAACGTATGGTAAAAACGAGCGACGTGCTAATCAATATGCAAATTACATCGATGAAGAGACAGGCGGTCTCAGCCCACCTCCACTTTTCCTCAGCAGGACCGTAAAAGACCAACTTCGAATATTGCTCATTCGCTTTCAAGTTCAGCAAATTCATGATGCACCATGGGACCGTTTCGACGTCCGGCATAACCGTCCACAATGAACTGCCGGAATGGAGAACAGAACGCGTGAACACCGCCTTTTCGGGAATTCAGACCGCCTGTCCAGGGGTTCCGTTGACGCATTCGGCACAAACATTACTCACTGGCTTCCGACCACGATCGATATACTGATAAAATCGATTTTTAAGAGAGACATCAGGACTGGGCGAATTTGAAACTTCCCTTTCCGCTGTCCTCCGATACATCATAATAGTCATAGACGCTCCCGCTCTTCTTCCCGAATTCGAGCCTGTTTACAACCACGCCTATGATTCTGGCCCCGACTTTGATGAGGTCTTCCATGCTGTTTCTGAGCCCTTCCCTGTCCACTATCCCGACGCTTGCGACAAGGAGGACGCTGTCAACCTGCCGGGACAGGAGCCGTGCGTCTGCAAGCTCCATGACAGGAATACCGTCGAGGATGACATTGTCATACTTCTTCACAAGATGGTCTATCAACTCCTTCATCCTCTTCGAATCAATCAGGTCCGCTGGGTTCGGCATGATCGGTCCCGCCGGGATGATATCGAGGCCGTTTATGCCCGCGTTATAAATAATACTATCCATTCCCGAGCTGCCGTTCAGATATGAGCTTAATCCCGGTCCGCCGTTTAAGTCCTTGAGGAAGACTTTATGAATGCTTGGTCTCCTCAAGTCCGCGTCTACGAGTATTACCTTGAGTCCCGACTGGACCATTGTAAGCGCCAGGTTGGAGGATATGGTCGTTTTGCCCTCAAGAGGTTGAGTGCTCGTCACCATCAATGCTTTTGGCGGCCTGTGGTCGCGGAGGGAGTAAAGCACGGACGTTTTGAGAACTCTGAAGGCCTCCGATATTTTGGACTGGGGACTCGTATAAACTATCATTTCGAGCTGATCGAGATCACTCCGCCTCGCTCTTGGTATTTTGCCCATGAACGGTATGGACAGTCTCTTTTTGAGATCTTCCTCATCACGAATTGTCCTGTCGAAGTGCTCGAACCCGAATGCTACAAGAACACCCCCTACGAATCCCAAAATAGCGGCGACCAGTATGTTCAACAAAATGTTTGGCTTATACGGCTTGAGAGGGGGGAAAGCATAATCGATCACATGGACGTTGGTCGCCCTTATGCCAGAGGTGACTTCGGTTTCCTTCTGCCTCTGGAGGAGGTTCTGATAGATGGTCTTGTTGGTTTCGACTTCCTTCTCAAGCGCCTGATACTTGGCCCCTATCTCGTTCAATTCAGCTGCGCGCGTTTTCTGGATATCGGCTCTCTGCCTCAGCAGGTCTTCCTTCTTCTTCGCAGAGTCGTAGCCCCTCTCTATACTCCGCACGATTCCGCTGAGGAGCGCTCCCATTTCGTGCCGGAGACTCGCGACCTGAGCGCCCGCCTGCTTCATTTCAGGGTAGTTCGCCCCATACCTCGCATCCAGATTGTCATACTGCGTCTTTACCCTCACATAATCCTCCTTCATCTGCTGATACGCCGGATCTTTAACCACTTCGGGCAGGTACTCGGAATTTCCCCTCTTGGTCTCTTCGTATAATGCTTCCTGCGCGAGACGGTCGGTTTCCGCCTTTGCAAGTGCATCGTTCAGCTCGGCAAGCTGTTTGTAAGTCAGGTTAAGGTCTTTATCCAGGGAAACTATATCGTGCTCTTTTGCAAACCGGTTGAGCTCATCCTGGGTCTTTTCGAGCTTTTCCTTGACCTTCGCAAGCTGCGTGTTGAGAGATTCTCCGGCCGATTTCGTCAGGCTGAGTTTCTTTTCAAGCACCCATTCGATATATGCGTCCGCAAGGGTATTTACGGCTTTGGCGGAAAGCCCAGGATCGTTGCTGTTGAAACTCACCTCGACCAGTCTGGATTCCCTGTCGGGCGTGACGTTCACACGAGACAAAAATGCGTCCACTAATTTCTCCTGACGGGTAATGGCATTGCCATCACTTTGAAAATCTTGAGAGCCTTTCTCAGAACCGTTCCCCATGTGAATGTAATTCCCAATGTGAATATACTTTTCCGCCAGAACCTCTAATCTCTCTTTTAATGCAGTCGTATACTGCGCCGCATAGCTGATCAAAAAACCCGGCTTATCATAGTCCTGAGAAAATTCCGGATATGACTCCAGGTTCAATTTTTTGATAACGTCCGCGGCAAGGGATCTGCTTTGCAACAATTTATATTGCGTCTCATAAAACTCATCCTGCTGCTGGACGCTAACCTCATTGAGCTCCTCGAATCCGGTAACCTTGGGGTCTTCCGGCGCTATTTCGACCGTAGCCTTTGCTCTATACACTTTGTCCATCGCCAGGGACGTTATACCGACGATGAGCACCGCGATAATCAGACACGCCAGTACGATTTTTTTTCTCCTCCCGATGACGTTCAGATATTCGTTAAGAGTCGACCCTTCCTCCACATAGACTTCGTAATCGGCGTATTCCCCCTGTAACACGGAAGGGGATTGACCCCTCTTGACGTCCTCCAATTCGGCGCCCTCGTGTCTCGTTATTTGCCTGCCCCTTTTATCATGTAGCTGTTCCATGTTAAACCTCCTCTCCGATATCTCTAATTTCTCGGAGGGTTATATCCCACGCCCCCGAGTCCCCATATATTGAACTGAAGACCGTAAAAGAATTTCTTTATCCCGCTCGCCCCTACAATGACTGCGTCTTTTTCGTTAAGAAGCGGGTCCTCCGCTCCACCCTCGTGAATGCTGTTTAAATCGACTTCCACGATCTCTTTTCGACCGCTATCCGTATGATGAATCAGCTTAATGTCGCTCTTGTCGGCATAGCTTGCAACTCCGCCTGCCATAACGATCGCTTCGCTAAGCGTTGTTTTTCCCTGATTGATAGGGTACGCTCCGGGTTTCGTCACAGCGCCCTCCACAAAGACATTAGCCGCTTCGGGAACATAAACTAAATCACCGGGCTGGATATCGAGATCCATGTCGGCCCCGTTTCCCGACACCACTTTGTCGAGGTCCACGAGATAAGAGCTCTTCCCGCCGTTATTATCCGCTCTCGTTACGAGAACAGTCGTACCTGCCTTATCGCTCAATCCCTCAGCCGACGCAAGTACGTCCAAGAGACTCTGCTTACCTAACAACTCGTAATTTCCTGGCTTGTTTACATAACCCATGACAGCCACAACCTTACTCTTGTGCTCCTTCACGAACACGCTGACATGAGGATTGTCGATGTAGTCACCCGACCTCAAAAGGTTCTCGATCTTTACCTCTGCATCCCTCGCTGTGAGTCCGTCGACGTTGACGTTATTGAGAAGAGGGACCGTTATATCACCCCTCGAGCTCACCCGCACGGTGGTAGTCAGCTCCTTTGACTCGAACACATTGATCTCGAGTAGGTCCGCAGGACCGATAAGATAGTCGTCCGGTGACGTCGCTGCGGCAGGAAGCCCCTTGGATAGAAGCTTTGAGTTTACGTTTCCGATTTCTTCAGGAGGTCCTGCTTCTTCTTCGGATATACTCGTGCTTCTGACGCTGCTCCCGCCCCCGCAACCTGCAGCAAAACTCGTGAGAAGAAATAAAATAAAGAGATATCTTTTAACCATGTTACCCTCCCCATGGGCACGAAAGAACGATAATTCACCTTGGGATTAACTGCTTTTACGGCTGTCCGGAACGCGCGAACACGGGATTTGACACAGCTTCGCCACCTGACTCACATCCCTAAACTCACTACGCCGTTATCCGGGAACCGGTTTATTACAAAGCCGGCAAACAATCAAACTAATTCAATATCAGCCGTGTTTATATCAACAGCCACGGACCGCTTAATGATATCGATCGAAATAACGAGTCTTTTGTTCCCTTTCCCGGAAAGTACCTTTCCCGTAATTCCCGCGAGCGGGCCGTTTATGACTCTTACTTCTTTCCCCTCCTCAAAATACGGGTACGGATCGCTCTCCATTTTCGCTTCCAAGAATTTTCTGACAGAATCTATCTGATCATTCGGGACAGGCTGGAGCCTGCCGTTTGCGCTCAGTATTCTGACCACCCCTCGAGTGTTCAGAACTTGAAAAA
Organism: Thermodesulfobacteriota bacterium; assembly: GCA_040754335.1. Classification (NCBI taxonomy): domain Bacteria; kingdom Pseudomonadati; phylum Thermodesulfobacteriota; species Thermodesulfobacteriota bacterium. Next base: position 62,414 of record JBFMCV010000003.1, read on the forward strand.
TCGCGAGTGAATCAAGCGGGTGGATTCGCACAAAAAGGTAGCCGGGGAAAAGCGGGAGCTGAATCCGTTTCTTCCTGTCTATCCACTGACTGACGACATCCCTCAGAGGGAGAAAAGTCTCGATCCCCCTTTTCTCAATAGAGCGGTTGACCGCCTTTTCATGCCTGACGTTGGTGTAAACCGCATACCATTCTTTGTGCTCATTGTGCGCGCCGATGTCGAAGTTACCGGACGAGAGGGTTCTCTCCTTGTGCACAGATTGCGTGATGTCAGTTTCGACGATTTTATTCATAATATTTCCGTCCCGATGCCGGTCTCAGAGCCCCAGGCGGGCCCTCTTGCGCCGATGAACCATGCTTCTTTGCCAGCCTGTTTATAATTCTTGCAACCTCATCGAATTCCGTGGATTTATCCAGGAAATAATCCGCTCCCTCATCTAAACATTTTTTTCTATACTGAGGGTATGGAAAGTTCGTGAGCATTATTATTTTCTGATCGGAACGACTATTCTTAAACTTTTTAAGAAGTTGTATTCCATTCCACTCATCCATGCGTATGTCGAGTATTATGACGTTCGGTTTGAGGTTATTGTTTGCCAGAATCGCGCTTCGTCCGTCTTCAGCCTGCTCCACGATATCCACTCCGTCAATCGAATCAAGTAAACTTACCAACCTGTCACGCACAATCTTGGAATCATCCACTACTAAAACCTTCATGATATTGTTATCCGAACAGTTTTGTACTGAGCATAACGTATAGGCGTTAAATTAGAAATCAGGAAACTTCCCTAATTTATATAGGACTCTGGATAATAGTTTTGTAGGGATTTTCCTACAATTGCATCAAGCAGAAAGACTGCAAAGGTTGAGCAGAGGAATTCTGCTAATTGATCATTTACTCTGACAAGAAGCGTATTAATTGAATTACATGCCGCAAATGTTTCAGAATGTCGGAGTAAATGCCGGAAGGTTACATTGCAAAATACGCCTGAGCTAAACGAGGGCGTGCCTGATGGAATAATTTATGAGCTCGGCGTTCGTTTTCATGTTCATTTTCTGTAGTATGCGCGTGCGGTATGTGCTCACAGTCTTTTCGCTTAAAAATAGCTCATTCGATATCTCTTTTATCGTCTTACCCATCGCAATCATGCACAACACCTGGAACTCGCGGTTCGAGAGGGCCTCATCTGGCGTCGAAGAGGAATTATCATCCAAATCTTGAGCCAACTTTTCAGCGAGAGACGGACTCACGTACTTGCCCCCGGCGACAACCTTCCTCACAGCTCTCACGAGCTCTTCGGGGGCGCTGTCTTTGGTCATATAACCTGCAGCACCGGCTTTAAGAACTCTTACGGCATACAAGCTTTCCGGGTAAATGCTTATTATAAGCACGTTCATTCCGGCATGTTCCCTCTTTAACTGCTCCAGAAGATCGAGCCCGTTCCTATCGGGAAGCGATATATCGAGCAGTATCACATCAAACTTCGTATTGCGGATTAACTCCAGGGCCTCTCTCGCTGTTCTCGCTTCGTCATAAACAGAGATATCGGATTCGTTCTCAAGAATAAATTTCAGCCCCATCCTTACTACAGGGTGGTCATCAGCAATAAGCACCTTAATCATTCGTTTTCCTCCTACTCGGAATGAAGATTGACACCTTGGTCCCCTTCCCGCTCTTGCCTACTATATCTACGTCTCCTCCGAATAAAAGAGCCCTTTCCCTGATACCTAGAAGTCCCAAGGACTGGGGAGCGGAAATATCCACCGTTGAAATACCCTTTCCGTTATCTATGACTTCAAGCTTGTACTTGTTACGGTATTGTTTTAACTTAACCTTGACCGTCGTCGCCCCAGAATGTCGCGCTACATTCGTCAGAGTTTCCTGAAAAATCCGGAATACGGCGGTAGCGTACTCCCTTTCGAGCTCCATGCATTCAAGCTCGGAGACGAAAATACACTTAATTCCCGTCAGCTTCTCGAAGTCCTGCGCCTGCCATTCGATGGCTCCGATTGTCCCGAGGTCATCGAGTATGCCGGGCCTCAGCTCCATCGCAATCCTGCGGACCGATTGAATGTTCGAGTCTATAAGCGCTGACATTTTCCTGATTATTTCGTTCAGCGGCTCCGTCAGGGTCTTGTCAAATTTCTCATCGAGCCGAGCTTTCAACAAACCCAGGTCTATTTTAAGCGCCGTTAGCGACTGGCCGAGCTCATCATGAACCTCACGCGATATTTTTGTCCTCTCTTCTTCGCGTACGGACTCAAGGTGCTTAGTCAGAGCACGTAGCTGTTTATAAGAATTTTTGAGCTCTCTTTCTTTGAACCTTCTCTTGGTGATCTCTTTTCTCAGAGTTTCGTTAGTCTCTTCGAGCTCCGCATTCCTATTATCGACATGCGTGTCAGACTTTGAATTTATCCCTTTCACCTTGCGGACTCCGCACTTCTATCGGATGGTATCCAATACCGTTCGTTTATTTAGACATATAAATATCCGTGCCACCCTGCAATAATCTCGGATATATATATCTAGAAGTTCTGCGGGTTAACAATCCCTGGCATCGTTCCGCATGTTTCCACATCTCGAAGTGTGGAAAACGAGATTTCAATCCAGGATCCATTTAGTAAAGCGACGGGAGCAAATATCGAGTCTTCTTTCTCCGAAACATTCATTCTTGTAAGCCTAACTTATAAAAAATCACAATCAAGCAAAATTTAAATGAAGGTATAGAAGGTATGAACAATCTTTGCAGTTCATAGCCCTAGGTAAAATTCATGGCAGTGATTCCGGTATGATACGATTGAAATTACCGATCAAAAACTAATTAATTAGAACAGCCATGTCGTAAAAACAGGGACACCAAGAATGTGAAATACAACTCACTGTTGTTGGAAGATAATGAGGTGGCGGAGGGCGAGGGATTCGAACCCCCAAGTCCTTGCGGACGCCGGTTTTCAAGTCCTATTCAGTGCGTATTCATAACTCTCCGGAGTCACCGAAATAATTGTAAACACACTTAAAAAAACGATTTCCATCTATTACATCTGGTTCAATTGGTTCTATATGGTGGCAAGAATTATGGATGGTTCTTAGAAAATGCCTAGAAAGAATTGAGCGCTATAGAATGACACCTATTACTATTGTTCGGAATTAAAAATCTTCGGAGAAATGCGCCATTAAATATTATCTAGTTCGCCACACGGCACATTGAATTGCCCGTGAGTACATTCTCTACTTCAAGTTTAAAACAGGCTTTTATAAAATTAGAACCTCAAATATCAATTTCCATCAAATCTTCAGCTAGAATAACATCCACATCCACATACTTCCTGACCTGGCTGATAATATCTATTTCATCACAATCGGAATAAAGGTGTGTCAGAATAATTTTTTTGGCGCCTGAAGCTCTTCCTATCTTTCCGACTTCAGTAGGGGTAAGATGGGCATGAAATTTAAGTTCGTCCGGAAAAGAACATTCGATAACTAACAAATCCGCTTCCCTAGCGAGCTCAATTAATTTTTCTGTATATCCAGTATCCCCGGAATATACTAATGATTTCCCATTGGACTCTATTCTGTACGCAATGCTGTTCTCGGTATGAAATGTATCGCTCGCTACAAGAACAAAATCTTCGAGCGTTACCGGTTCCTCATTTATTTCTTTTACGGTTAGCAAGTCCGGAGCAATCCAGTCGTGGTAAGCTGACTTTAGAGATGTGTATAAATCAATGAAACCTCTTGGGCCCCATATTTCAAGTGGTTTTTCGCGGAATTTTTTTGGGTGAGGATATTTTGTAGCAAATAAAAATGGGATTAAATCCGCAGTATGATCGGGATGAAAGTGGGTTATGAATATATGGTCCACTTTCAGATAATCCACGCCGACCATGCCTAATTTCCATGTAGTGCCATTTCCGCAATCAAGTAAAACAGTTGATTTTGCAAGCTCCAGTGCGTAGCCTGATGAGCCTCTTCTAATGTTGGGGACACAAGTTCCGGAACCTAATATATGTAGTTTCATCTTACAAATTAAAGGGGTTATGAACTAAATCCAGCTATCGGTATCTGAAGCTAAACACCGCCCAATCCTAGATTACTGCAATTTCTATACCTGTCTAAAAGTCGGGCCGAGGATAACATATATGAATAGAGTTCTATATCAAGGGCATTAGTCTCCAAGACAGCCTCTTTGCAATTAACCTTTGATAAGCCGACAATTACATGCTTCATAAGTATCTACAGATACATCATATTAATCACTACTCCGTCCATGCATATTAAATATCCATACTCTCTACAATGCCATTCATACAGAAGAAATCACATATATAATAATTCTCTGGCTATTATAATTAACAGAAATCGTTAAGCATAAATATTAAGCAATGCTGCTTAGTTCATGTGCATTTCCCGCTACGCATTATTTAGAAAAATCATTATCATCAGACGTGTATTTGACAAGAATCTGTGTCTATGCCTTACAGACTGAATAATTATTCAATCTTAGCAGACACTAAGCGAAATTTCGTAATATTGCTTGTCACTCCTTAAAAGATTACATCTCTAATCCTTTTCAGTGGCATTCATCTTGCCACGATATTTTATAGAAAGGGGGATGTATGCCGACAGAACATACGGCGCAAAGAAAAAGCGCCGAGGATTGTCAACGAGTTAAATCTCCGATACAGGCATATCTAGAGCGGCTTCACGCAAAGTGCTCAAAGCTGCAAGATGGACAGATCGCTACCTATATCCCCGAGCTATCCAAGGCGGACCCGAACTGGTTCGGCATCTGCATTGCAACCACAGACGGTCGGGTCTATGAAGTCGGCGATACGCGTCAGCCATTTACGATACAGTCGATCTCCAAACCGTTCGTATACGGCATAGCTCTTGAGGACAGAGGCATCAATACGGTGCTCGGAAAGATAGGTGTTGAGCCTACAGGCGACGCTTTTAACTCGATCAGCCTGGCTCCCGAATCCGGCTGTCCGTTCAACCCTATGATCAATGCCGGCGCAATCGCCGCGACATCCCTTGTGGTTGGCGATTCCAGCGATGACAAGATGCAGCGCATTTTGAGAGTTTTCTCGACCTACGCTGGACGCGAGCTTTCCATTGATACAACTGTCTACAAATCGGAAAAAGAGACGGGCCATCGCAATCGAGCGATTGGTCATATGCTGCGCAACTTTAATATACTGAACGAGGATCCCGATATAGCCCTCGACCTCTACTTTCAGCAGTGCTCAATTTCAGTCGATGCTCGGGATCTTAGCCTTATGGCGGCCACTCTGGCGAACGGCGGGGTTAATCCGCTGACGAAGGATCGAGCAATAAGTGATGAGTTCCTCGAAAACCTTATGACCATCATGACAACTTGCGGAATGTACGACTACGCCGGCGAGTGGATGTATTGGATCGGCATACCCGCCAAGAGCGGTGTCGCAGGGGGAATTATGGCGGTTATGCCAGGTCAGGCCGGGATCGGAGTATTTTCGCCGCCTCTAGATGCACGGGGGAATAGTGTCCGCGGGATCGAGGTTTGCAAGAACCTTTCGAGGGATTTTAACCTCCACTGCCTTCGCGTTCCGCGCTCCTCACGATCTGCCATCCGGGCTCAGTACGATATCTCCAAGATTAGATCCAAACGGCTCCGCGGTGAGCGTGATTCGGAGATTCTCGATAAATCGGGCACCCGGGCAAAAGTTTATGAGCTGCAGGGGGACCTTGTTTTTTCGACCGTCGAAGTAACTGTCCGCAGGATTGTCGATGCAAGCGATACCCTGGATATCGCCGTCATCGATTTCAAGCGAGTCACAAATATAGAGGACTCGTCCGCCCAGATACTGCTCGAATTAATCAGGACTTTGGGAGTTAACGGAAAATTCCTTTTATTAGCGAGCTTACAGCAGAGACACTCGAAGTTCATAAGATTCCTGCAAGAACAGCTTACGAACGACGATCAAGAGAGAACCTGGCTACGCATATTTCCCGATATGGATATCGCAATAGAATGGTGCGAAAACCGTTTGATTGCAGGTCAACGCCTCGATGACGGCTCTCATGAGGTGAAGCTGGCGGAGCATGACCTCTGCCGCGGACTTACGACGGAAGCCGTAGCGTTCTTGGAAACTATACTTAAGAGAAGGCGTTATGAACCCGGAGAGCTCATAGTTCGAAAGGACGATCCGGCTGATGAAATCTACTTGCTCATGAGCGGTGAAGTGAGCGTCAGGATCGACCTTCCCAACGGCCAAATCAAACGGCTTTCGACCCTTTCTCCCGGTATGGCGTTCGGCGAAATTGCCGTCATAAACCGCTCCGTGCGATCAGCAGACGTCCACGCTGATAAACACGTAGAGTGCTATCTACTGTCAACGGCCGCATTCGAGGAGCTTGGCGAGACAAATCCCATGATCAAAATGACGCTTCTCCAAAATCTGTTACGCAATTTCTCTCGGATGCTTACTATGGTTGAGCGGGAAGTCACTACGCTCGCTTGGTGAGTCACGAGTTTGTACCAGAACAATCATTAGGTTTTATCCGTACAGGTCAGTCGCGGTAAAAATAAGAGAGAGGGGTGGAGAATGAAGAGTAGGCGTTCCCATATCCTGTGTTTTGTTATGGGTACAAGTTTTTTGTACGCATATTTGTATTCCCATGCCACTTTCGCGGAAACATGTGAAAAACCGGTTGCAAAAGTGGTCTCAGTTCAAGGAACCGTAGAGGCACAAAGGGCGGGCGAAACGCAGTGGCAAGAAGTAAAATTAAACGACACATACTGCCCGGGAGACAAGATCCGGGTGCAGGAGAAAAGCCGTGCCGACGTAACGCTCCTCGAGAAGTCGGTAATCCGTCTAAATCAAAATACCACGATAACGCTCGAAAATGTGAAGGAAGAACGGACGAGTGTTATAGACATGATCAAGGGAGCCGCTCATTTCTTCAGCAGTGGTCCAGACAGCCTTGAGGTACATACACCGTATACGACTGCAGGTGTCAGGGGAACGGAATTTCTCGTAAGCATTGAAGACGATAAGACCTTGTTGTCGACATTCGAAGGTACAGTCGTGGCATCGAACGATGCCGGCAGCCTGACGCTTACCGGCGGCCAGTCAGCAATTGCCGAGGCGGGGAAGCCCCCGGTGCTCAGTATCGTGGCGCGTCCTCGAGATGCCGTACAATGGACACTCTACTATCCGCCCGTCCTTTATCTCAGTCCCGATGAATTTCAATCCGGGCCGGGCTGGGAAGGCATGGTTCGTAAATCCATCGAGCTTTACATAAGCGGGGATATTCAGGGAGCCTTCGACAGTATTAAGGATGTGCCTGAGGATGTCCGCGATCCGCGTTTTTTTACCTATCGGGCCTCACTGCTCTTGGCGGTGGGCCAGGTTAATGAAGCAGATGCCGATATCGAGCGCGCGCTGAGGCTCGACCCCAAATATAGCGACGCCTTCGCGCTTGAAACAATTATCTATATTGTAGAGAACGAAAAAGACAAAGCCCTTGATGCCGCAGAAAAAGCCGTGGAAACGAATCCCGACTCCGCCACGGCAGAGATCGCCCTTTCTTATGCACAGCAGGCAATGTTTGACCTGAAAGGCGCTCGAACAAGCCTTGAAAAGGCGGTGCAGCTTGATCCTCAAAACGCGCTTGCGTGGGCACGGTTAGCAGAGATCTGGGCGTCATTCGGCGATCTAGGCAAAGCGCTCAATGCGGCACAGGAGGCCGTAGTCCTTGAGCCGAATCTCTCGAGGACGCAGACAGTTCTCGGCTTCGCATATCTGACCCAGGTCGATACAAAACAGGCAAAGGATGCATTTGAAAAAGCGATCGCCCTTGACCAGGCCGATTATCTCCCGAGGTTGGGCCTTGGTCTGGCGAAGATCCGGGATGGCGATCTGCACGGCGGCGGGAGGGAGATTGAGATTGCAGCAAGCCTGGATCCAAACAACTCAATTGTCCGCAGCTATCTGGGCAAGACCTACTTTGAAGAGAAACGCACCAAGCTGGATGTGCGCGAGTACGAAACCGCTAAACAACTGGACCCCCTGGACCCGACACCATGGTTCTATGACGCGATAGCGAAACAAACGACGAATAGGCCGGTTGAGGCTCTCCAAAACATGCAAAAATCCATTGAGTTAAACAACAACAGAGCTGTTTACAGATCGCGTCTGCTGCTCGACTCGGACCTGGCCGCACGCAGTGCCGGCCTGGCACGTATCTATACAGATCTCAGCTTCCAGCAGCTTGCCCTCGTTGAGGGATGGAAATCCGTTAACATTGACCCCTCGAGCTTTTCCGCACACCGGTTCCTGGCTGACTCATATGCTGTTTTACCCCGACACGAAATCGCCAGGGTGAGCGAGCTGCTGCAGTCACAGCTGCTTCAGCCCATCAACATCACGCCGATTCAGCCCCGGCTCGCGGAGAGTAATCTATTTCTGATCTCCTCCCAAGGACCAGGCTCTGTCTCCTTCGATGAGTTCAACCCGCTTTTCAACCGCAACCAGGTAACCCTTCTGACGAGCGGCCTGGTTGCCGAAAATGAGACATGGGCCGGAGAAGGCGTTGTCTCGGCCATATATAATAAGGCCAGCTTCAGCGGGGGTTACTCATACTTCGGCACGGACGGGTTTAGAGAAAACGACGATCAGAAGGATCAGATCGCAACCGCCTATCTCCAATTGGAGCTCACTTACAAAACAAGCATTCAGGCTGAGTACCGCTATAGAAACACAGAACTGGGAGACCTGGCACTCAGATTCTTTCCGGATGACTTCCTCCCAGGCTTGAGAAACAAGCAGGAAAGAAACTACTTCAGGGTCGGTGGACGGCACGCATTTTCCCCGGGTTCGGTCCTCATCGGCAACTTTACATATCAAAATGCAGATTTTAATTTGACGGACAAGCTTAGTTCCTTTGACGCGAAAAGACCGGAAGACGCCTATAGCGCCGAGGCCCAACACCTGTTCCGTTCTCAATACATAAATCTCGTTAGCGGCGCGGGCTACTTCGATGTAAACGGAAGGATCGATACGACTATAACGATTGATATTCCCCCGCCCGACGGGCCAATAATTGCTCAATCCACAACAAGTACGGACCTCCAGCACCTTAATATGTACATATACTCATACTTGAACCCCATGAACAATGTGACGTTCACCCTTGGGGCAAGTGCCGACTTCCTGAGCGGCGACAGTCCCGATGTCGGGGATAAAGACAAGTTCAATCCGAAATTCGGTATAACCTGGAATCCGATCCCGTCTACGACTTTACGCGCTGCGGCGTTCAGGGTGTTAAAGAGAACGCTGATTACGGACCAGACCCTGGAGCCGACCCAGGTCGCCGGCTTCAACCAATTTTTCGATGACGTCAACGGAACTGAATCATGGGTATTCGGCGGGGCTATCGATCAGAAATTCCCGAAGGATTTCTTCGGTGGCGTACAATTTACAAAGAGGGATCTGGAAGTTCCGTTCCTGGATTTTACAGCCGATCCAGAAAATCCTCCGGTCCGGAATGAGGACGTCGACGAATATCTGGGTCTAGCCTACCTCTTCTGGGCTCCGCATCCATGGCTCGCGTTAAGAGCACAGTATTTATTCGAACGATTTGAGACTCAGGGTTTGACCGACCAGCCGAAAGAGCTGACTACAAATCGTGTCCCCCTCGGGGTCAACTTCTTCCACCCTTCCGGATTGGGCTCTAATGTGACAGTGACTTACCTTAATCAGGACGGGGATTTTCTGTCGCCGGACGGTGACGGATTTGTGTCAGGCGAAGATAACTTCTGGATCGTCGATGCAGCGGTCTATTACCGTCTGCCGAAACGGTACGGTTTCATCACGGTAGGAGCGACGAATCTCTTTGACCAAGAGTTCAATTATTTTGAGGTAGACGTCGATAATCCGCGCATACAGCCTGGAAGGGTGTTCTATGCACGGGTTACACTGGCGCTTCCATAATCGGAACAAATGAGCAAAGGCGGGGCGATTTTGTCAATGAGATGCAGAAAGGTAAAACACATAAGGAGGTTGTAATCATGTTGGAGAGATTAACGCTGATTTGCCTGTTAGGTATGGTTCTCTTCCCGGTATTTGGGACTGTAGCCAGTGCGGCGACATGTCCTTCAGGTTATACGTATAAATGTCCGATCATTGGGGGGACAAAATGCTGCGCGTGCTGGAAGACGGGGAGCGAAATTTGTGACGCTGAAGTCACCGGATTGGGCAACATTAAAAACTGCGTCCCCGGTGTGAATTGCCCGGTCGTGACATGTTCTGTCTACGGTACAGTAGATTTAGGAGACGGATCGTGCGACCCCAATACATTAGACCCTGACTGTGGCATCCAGGGCATCGCATATTGTGTAAACCCGGCAGGTAATTCTTCACAATCCCAGGGAAATCCATTTACTCTAGAGACGGTACTTACTGGTGTAGCTGATATCGAGAAATGCGACAAGAATGGCAAATGTCAGAGGTCAGTCGAGGTCAATCCGGAGGATTGCCCGGACTGCTGCATAAATCCAAATTGGCAATTCAAAACTTTTACGGCCACACAATTCAACGGAGAGGTTTGCGTATGCCCCGGCGGGTACTCAACTGGAGGAGTTTGTTGCGCAGATATTGCACGACAACTTGACGGCAGTTGTGCGACAGCGGGCGATGAAGTCTGCCTCGCACAGCAATGTACTGCTGATTTGACAGGATACAAACCTGGGAGGAGCATACCGTATAATTGCACCGACCTGCCGCAATAAGTCGTGGCAGCGTGACACTGTGAGTCGATGCAGTTTGAGCATATACGGATTCCGTCGAGTATAGTCCGCGTAACAGATTCAGACCGCGGGTAACTTCTCTATCGACGGGTGTGCCTATGAGATTATCTCTTAAACCCCTTTTCTCGATCAATCCTGTTTCTCTGACTCTAGGCACAATCCTGGTTGTTATAGTGCTCTTCCTGGCAAGAATAACGATCCTCGACCTTATCGAATTGAAAACTTACGACCTCCGATTTCTAACTCGCGGGCAGTTACCATCCTCCCCGGCGGTCGTTATAGCAGCCATAGACGAAAAAAGCCTAGATAGCGAAGGGCGCTGGCCCTGGCCCAGGTCCAAGATCGCCGCTCTCGTGGATATCCTTTCTCAAGACGGAGCCAAAGTGATCGGTTTTGACATCGGTTTCCTGGAGGCGGATGAGAACTCACAGCTTGCGTTGATCAATCAATTTAGTCAGAAAGTAGATGCTCAATATGGTAAAAACTCACGGCTGGCCAGCTTCATACAAGAAAGCAAAAAGCGAGCCGACAACGACACGGCCCTGGCCGAAGCCATAAAAAAATCGTCCGCGGAAGTAGTTCTTGGATACTTCTTTCATATGAGTGAAGCCGACCTTGATTATAGTATCGAACAGAGCGAGATGGACAAACAGCTTGAACGCATCAGTGATTCAAAATACCCTTTCGTACTTTACGAAGAACAGGGAACAGATTCCGTGCCCTTTATTAAAGCCTATGCGCCCGAGAGCAATCTCGAAATTATCACCGAAGCGGCAGCCTCTTCGGGCTACTTCACCATGCGAAGTGATCAGGACGGTGTCCTCCGCTGGATGCCGCTCACTATACAGTATGGCGAGGATTTGTTTCCTCCTCTGGCGGTCTTGTGTGCCTGGCAGTACCTGGGCAAACCTCAACTGATGGTTAAGGTCGGGCGATACGGAGTGGAAGAGATACAGATGGGAGATCGTTTCATACCGACTGATGAAAGCGGTCAACTGCTCATTAATTACCTAGGCCCTCCAAAAACCTTTCCTCATCACTCTGCCAGCGATATTCTGAGCGGCAAGTTCACTAAGGGAACTTTTAAAGATAAAATCGTGCTTGTTGGGGCCACAGCCACTGGCATCTATGATCTGAGGAACACACCCTTCAGCCCCTCATATCCCGGTGTGGAGGTTCATGCCAGTGTCATCGACAACATATTGACACAAAATTTCATCTCGAAGCCCAGATGGTCGAGGATTTACGACCTGCTCGCCATAATTATTCTGGGAGTTCTCATCGGGATCGCCATACCGCGTATGAGTGCACTTAAAGGGTTTTTGTTTGTCGCCGGACTGATCATCTTATACATCTCCGTGGTACTGTGGCTCTTCGTCAGAGCCGGAGTGTGGCTCAATATCGTCTATCCCCTGCTGACGCTATCAATGAGTTATATGGTCCTTACCGTTTATTATTATGCTACGGAAGAGCGGGAACGTAAGAAAATAAAAAAGGCATTCACTCATTATGTAGCACCCGTGGTAATCGAAGCCATGCTGAAGGACCCGTCCCAGTTAAAACTGGGGGGAGATGAGAAGGTTCTGACAGTCTTGTTCAGCGACCTTCAGGGATTTACTTCCGCATCTGAGCGTTATGCCCCTCATGAGATGATCGTGATTCTGAGCGAATACTATGCCCGGATGACAGAACAGGTATTCGCACATCAGGGGATGCTGAAAGAATACGTGGGTGACGAGATGATGGCTATTTTTGGCGCCCCTATTGATCAGAACGACCATGCGGAAAGAGCGTGCGCCGCAGCCCTGGCCATGCGGGATAATCGAAATACGCTGAACGAAGAGTGGGCCGAGATTGGACGCCCGCCCCTGATCGCCAGGACAGGGATCAACTCGGGCCGCATGCTTGTAGGGAATCTGGGATCCAAATATCGTTTTGCTTACGGCGTTCTAGGGGACCATGTGAACCTGGGCTCCCGTCTTGAGGGTCTAAACAAGGGTTACGGTACTGAAATCCTCATCGGTGAGAACACAGCACAGCTTGTCGGCGATAAGTTTCTCCTGCGGGAAGTCGACATGGTGCAGGTGGTCGGCAGGGTACAGCCCGTGCGTATATATGAGCTCCTGGCCGCACACGGCACGCCACTGCATCATGAGCAGGAGAAAGCATTCGGTTTCTATGCTGCAGGGCTGGAAGCGTATCGAGAACGGCAATGGAACGAAGCTCTTGGTATATTCAACAAATGCCTGGGGCTATGTCCCGATGACGGTCCATCACGAACAATGGCGGAGCGTTGTCAAATCTACCGGAAGACACCGCCCCCTGAAGAGTGGGACGGTGTTTTTGAAGCGATCCACAAATTCAAGTGATATCGTTCCCGTTAGGACACCGGACTATTATCCGGGAATTCTAAAAGTTTTTATATTTGCGAGAATTCCGAAACTTATAACTTAGAGCATCCTCTATATATTATTATCTTCTTAAGCGCCAGATCTCCCGAAGCTCTAATTCGAACTTAGAAAATACTTAGAAAGGCAAATTTGACGTGACATTTATCCTGTTTGTAAAGCAATTGCTATCGGCTATGATCATTCAACAAATCTGGCGGAGGGCGAGGGATTCGAACCCCCAAGTCCTTGCGGACGCCGGTTTTCAAGACCGGTGCATTAGCCGTTCTGCCAGCCCTCCGGGGGAATGAACGCTACTGGATATTAATATATGGTCTGGACGCCAGAAATACTACCGCGACGAAGCCGCTCAGGCAAGGAATGCGGACCATAGCATGAGACAATCGCGTTAAAACCCGGGGCTATCGAGGTCCTCAAACTTTCCGGGGCGGTAGAGATCAAGGGCTTTGGGATTGTAAGGACCGCCGTATCCATCACTCCTGCAATCACACGTGTTCTTGTCACACGGACTGCAGCCGCTCCCGGCCGGGCCGCTGACGGCAGCCCCGCATGCAGTTATGAACAGGAGAAGCAAACAAGGTATGACTAACCTTAACATGGTCACCTTCTGTTATTGTAAAGGTGCCTGAGATCGATCCGGTTGTCGACGGGATATGGACGAATTCGGGGCAAACAGTCCAGGGATATGACCGAACTGACAGGTTTAAGCCTTCTTTGCATATTCCGACATGCCGCTGATGTCGATCACCACCACAGGCTCGCTGCCGACAACCCATGCGTCGTGCCCCGGCGGGAGGTATGATACGTCACCAGGCCCGAATACCGCCTCCGAGCCGTCGTCCATTTTAACAGCCAGGCGCCCGGAGACATGGTACTGCGTATGCGGAGCCTCGCAGCTTTTCGTATTGGCCAAAGGCTTCACGCTGTCGGACCACTTCCACCCCGGCTCTAGGGTCGCACGGCCGAACGTTATGCCCGCGAGAGTAACGAGCTCGAGCTTACCCTTGGGGAAGGAGCGTAATTCGTCGGGAGCGTCCAGGTTCTTCTTTTCCATCTTCGCCATTTTCGGTCATCTCCTTTAATAAAGAGCGCGATTTAATGACTCTTTGTCAGATTCTCTCATATACGATAAAAATTTGCAAGGGATGCGCTTGCTTGAGGTTTGATGTCTTTCGACAGGCTTCCGGCATCGCGTTGCTACGCCGTGACAAGCAGGACGAAAGGGAATAAAACCCTGCCCCTCCCCTTCATGAAGCTGGAAGGAATTGGAAACGAATCGCGGCTGGAAGCCGCTCCTACCGGTGGTTGAGGGCGTAGCTCGATCCTTCAACTCCGCTCAGAATAGGCTTAAACTCAGGGTGGATGTGTTTATGACAATGCACCCCCTCACCCTCTCCCACGCTGGGGAGAGGGAATCAATGAAATCGCAGCTGGCCTGTCCTGAATACTGAATCAAGTTCAGCACAAGCTTGTTTCAGGAAAGCCGCTCCTAAGGACATGATTCAAGATATACGATGAAGGATTCACGAAACAGGAGAAAATGAGATTCCGAATAGATTCCGGTTTAGGGGCCAGAACGGGTTTTCTCCCCCCTTTATATGAGGAAGGAATTAATGGTTCAAAAAAATTCCATACGATATATTAAGCCGCGCCAGGATATTATCCGGGCGCGGCTGTGAGATCAAGCGGCTTTACTTCCAAACGTAAATTTAAAAGAGATCGAACTCGAACTCTATTAAATCATCGTCGTAATCGTCATCATAGTAGTAGTATCTGACGTCATCGTCGGGATCGACATAATAGTAGTATTTGTCTTCATCATAATCGGCGCGATCAACAAAATTAACGCTGGTATCCGGCTGCTCGTAAACATAACGGTGCTCCACTACGCGTCCGGACTGTATAATATAATAATCGTCAGCAAAACTATTAACAGCGGCGCCAAAAATTAACGAACCCAATAATGTCAATGTCACAATGAGTTTTTTCATTTCATTCACCTCCTGGTAAAAATCGACAACAGCCTCATTCATTCGAGTTCAATCAAACGGGCGTCGCCGGTTTAATCGTCATAATAGTAAAAGTATCTGACATCGCCATCAGGCTCGACGATGTAGCGGTATTCGATGTCGTCGTCAGGGGCAACGTAACGGTAGTATTTGACCTCATAATCATCGGGATCTATATAATAAACGTTCCGCTCCCGTTCTATATATACGGGCGGGTCATTTACGTAACGATGCTGCACGTATCCCGGCGGCACGATGTAATAATAGTCGTCGGCCAAGCTAATGGACGCAGCGCCTATAATAAAAACGCTTAACATCATTAAAGTTACTATGAATTTTCTCATTTCATTCACCTCCTGTGAAAATTCAACGATTTAATGTCAAACAACACATATAGGGGGGCAAAGACCATGCCATGCAGCTAAAAATATTCACAATATGCAGTGATTCCGGGGAATTTGTAATCCTATCGGCTTTACATCAGGATTACGAATGCAGGTTCATTGTCCGATCTCATACACAATTTATTGTAGGCGAAGGTACTGAATGATTTATTTATTTCTCCAACAAAGAGATGAGAAAATTTGCCATTTCCCATCCGCCTTACACCCTATAATGGAAGGCGTAATAATCCTCACGAGACCGAAGCGCACTACTTTAATAACTCCCCGACTTCGAGGAGTATGAATTCGTTGTCGTCGTTTTTCCCTAATGTACGCCCGGACGAGAAGCCGTAGTTGTTATCGTTCAATACCACTATGTGCGTCTCATCGTATACGTCGACGCCTTCGGCCGTTTCAAAAGGGAATGTGAACACGGGCCCCTGAGTTACGAGGCGCGAGACGCCGTTAGGGTCTTTTATGTCGAGCAAATCGACGTAGGCGACCTTCTCGACGAATCCGTATTCATCCACATCATCCATGTCGATCTTGTAGACCCGCTTGAATATTGCAGGGTCGTCGAAGCAGTCCCCCGCCGCGGCTTTAGCCTTGTCTCCGTTACACGCGAGCGCAGCATCGCCCTCTCCGGGGTCACGCTCAATGACGAGCCCCGTCGACACGTTTATGAGATTGAAATCGGTTACGGAATGATTCTTGTCTTCGAGCGCGTATTTGAACGACCGCCCCGTAAAAGCGCCTTTCCCCATATCGAACTCATAGATGCGTACGAAATACTTCCCGCCCAGGTTCTCGAAGGATTTCGTCTCCTCGATCCACAAGGGCGCTTCCACTATCGGGTAGAGATATTTCCCGTCGGGCGAAACCGCCATGCTCTCGAAGCCGCGCGACTTCTTCACGTCGAACGTCACCGGTCCCGGCACGGGAAGTGACTGGAACGTGTAGTGGTCGGGGGACCTGAGCACCCGGCCGTTGACGTCGAGCTCTCGGAAACCGGTCAACTTTCCGTCCATATCCGTGCGTATAACGTAAGGCCCGAACTCGTCTCCGATATATACGGAGCCGCCTGCGACCTGTATCGACTCGGGGTCGATGTCGGCCCCAGTCACATAACGCTTATCGGTCGCTTCGTTCGTAATGCGGAAAGGCAGGATACGGTCAGGGTCGTGGAGATATATCGTTTTTATAAGCTTTACCTCGCCCTTGTCCCAGTCGAACTCGACAATGTGGAACATGAGGACCGCGTCGGGGGAGTTTTTGGCGGTGCCGAAACCGTTGTCGGTGATTATGACCGCAGTCCCGTCTTTCAACATCTTGATGCCGGAGAAACCCTGAAAGGGCTGCCCTTTGACAGGGAGAAGAACGTCTTTCACGCGGGGTTTATTCCGATCCCTCCCCGATATTGACCCGAGATCGTCCCTCCTTTTCGAATCTGGGTGAGTGTATTTCCCACTCGTTTGCAAATGTGCCGGAACGTCATCAGGCGTGGTCAGGATAGAATTTAAGGGAACGATCGCGTGGCCGGAAAGGACAGCTTCGACTTTTTCCTGTCCCGATGCGAAAGGAGCAAGATAGAGAGCGACGATAAATAGAATAAACGAGCAGGCGGATGACCGGTCTTTCATTCCCGGTAAAAATACTTCAATTGGAGTTATTTTTCCAGAATTTCCTGAATCTCGGATTTCGCTTCTAGTAAATTATCAGAAGGCCTTGCAGCTTTGAGGGTCTCAAAGAAGTTTTTTCAAATCCTCGTCCGAAAGCTCGATCGGCTCGACGGCTTCATTGATGTTCTTTTTGAAATTGGAGAGGCTCTCCCCGAGGAGATAGCACGTCAGCAGCGACCGAATGTGCTTGTGCATTATCACGAGCACCTTCTCGCCCGGGTATTTAAGCGCGATCTCGCGTATCGTCCTCTTGATGCGCGCCTGAACCTGCTCAAGAGTCTCCGGCCCGCCTGGTATCGGTATGCTCGTATCCCCGCCTATGAACCACCGGCTGAACTCCCCGTCAGGGTCTCGCAACAAGTCTTCGTATTTCTGTCCGTTCCAGTCCCCGTGGTCGAGCTCTCGCAGGTCCTGGTTGACCTCGAGCGGTATCCCCAGATTGTCCGCATAGTACTTCGAGGTCTCAAGCGCGCGCTTGAGGGGGCTGGATACTATCCTGTCGAATCCGTACCTCTCCACGACCGGAAGCGTGTCCTTCGCCTCCTTCCAGCCGACCTCGCACAGAGGCAGGTCGGTCGTGCCTATGAGTCTCCCCTCGAGATTCCACGCGGTCTTGCAGTGGCGTCCGAGGTATATCTTCGCTGTTTTCACGTCTCCGCTCATGATGAATTTACCGGGTTGCTTTTAAAACGCAGCCTATGGCAAAGGCTCCTTTAAGCAAGGCAACAATATACCAAAGAGAGAGAAATTGGCAATATCGGAATTAATGGGCTGAGCCCGCAGCTTTATCCAGGTCGTGTTCTCTCGCATCCGCTCTCAGGTCGCTTTTCCTGAGATAGGGCAGGTACTTGCCCCCGAGCGATATGTGCCCCTGCCCCACGCCTTCGCTGAGCCTCTTAACGAGATAGTCCCTGTCGAGACCGAGTATATTGACGCCGTGGTCGGATTCCACGAGGCAGAGCATCTTGATGCCTTCCCCGTTCTGGTTAGCGACTTCGTAGATAGCGGAGTAATTAAGGAGAGCCGCTTCGACAGTGCCGCATGGGAGCGACGGGTTCCTCGCGCCCGCGAAGTATTCGCTCTCCGCGAACCACGTCGGATCAGGATAGCCGTGGAAGTGAAGGATCGGAAGCCCGTTCTTTATAAGCTCGGGCATATATAGCGCGGCCGCTATGGCCTGAGCGAGTATCACGTACGTGTCGAAAGACGGCCTTATGTCCCGCCTGTGGAGGTCGACTCCCCTCGGCGTCTCGAGGTTGAGCTTGCCCTTGATGAGGCCTATCCTCACGACGTCGGTGTTGGGATCGAGGTCGGTCTTGTTGCTGCCCGAGCGGGAGGTCACTATCCATATATCGGGCACCTGCTGGTATATCTCCTTCCCCCTTATTACAGTTTTAACGTACCATCTGCCTGCGCTGTTCTCCCTTACCTTGTCGTCGTTAATGCTTTCGACGTTTGTGAACGAGTCCCACTCCTCTTTCGTTACCGTGACCGGGCCTTCGTATCTGGGCGCTTCTGCGATGGCGATAAAGCCGTAGGAAACGCCCGTCCTGCCTTCGAGTATCTTTTCGACGACGTCCCTGTGCGAGAGCCTCGTGATCTTTTCGCTGAACTTCGAGCCCTGCGGGAAGAGCGACGTCGGCTCGACGAGCCTGCCCAGGTCAGCGAGCTGCTTCGCGAATACGGAATGCGAAGGGTCGTACTCCCCCTTTTTAAACCTGTTAAGCACGGGGGGCTTGATGGGGGCGTATATCTTCGGTATGAGCGAATTGAGGACGAACTCGTCGAGCTCCTCGTTCCTGTATATGGAATCCGAAAGGTTCATGTTGACGAGCGAGAACCTGTCGGGCGCTATGCCCATGACTATCTCCGACATAGTGGTTATCAGGTTCTTGAGCCCTAGCGCAATCTTCCTGTCGTACGTCGTGCTGCCGTCCGCGAACTCGGGCTCGAGCGGCATGAGAGTGATTATCTGTGTATTGAACGGGTCCTGCACGTACCTCGCCGTAAAGTCGTCGGCCCAGCCGCTTATCTTGAGAATTTCCATTACCGATCGCTCGGGTTTCCTGGTGCGGATATAAATTTTCTCGGCGAGCGCGCTCAGCAGGTTACGGGTCAGCGAATACTCCCTCTTAACGTCAACCACGGCGTGGATACTGCTCTTGACCTTCCTCGTCCGCAATATCTTTGATACGATCCCCGGCGGAACTTCCGCGGCTTCGTCCCAGGGTATAAGCTGCACGCCGTTCTCTCTCAACTTCTGCTCGAGCTTCTCCCTGAAGCGTATGATGATCTGGTTCCCGAAATCCTTCGGCAGGGGTCTGAACGTCACCCTCACTCTCTTCGCCATCTCTGAGGGCATCCTGGGGTTGACGAGCTCCTTCTGAGGGGGCATTCCCGCAAGACTGATTATAGTGCTGAGCTCAAGGTCAGCTAATTTATGGATATCCATTTTTTCTCCTGCTTCCGATACTCCACTACCCGCGGCATCCCTTTCCATGCGCCTGTCCCCATCTACATCCATCATAAAGTCGCAGATTCAAACCGAGTATTGTATCTTTCTTTTTTATTATTTTAATGAACCCCGCCAGACAGCCCATCAATTATAGACTATCGTCCGTCGTTCCTCAATAAAGGGTACTGACAAGCTTAATTATAGACGAGAATACGCATATGACAATCTTTCGAGGCCGTGAGAAAGCCGGAACAATTTTCACGCATGCTTCTCCTCGCTCTCGAGAACTTCCTCCATTTGCGATCTCACGATGCGCATAAGCTCCTCCCTTCCCTCGCTTCCTGGAGGGAGATTCGCGACGTCTACGGGAGGGAGGATCCTTATCTTCATAGTGCCAGGCCTCAGCACCTTCGAGTCCTTGGGCATGATATCGAGACCGCCCGTGATAACCATCGGCACTACCGGGACTCCCGCGAGCATCGCGATGAAGAACCCCCCCTTCTGGAACGGGAGCAGCTTCCCCTCCTTGCCCCTCGTTCCTTCGGGGGCGATCAGGACAGAAGGCCCTTCTTTTATTCTGCCTGCGATCTTCTTGACTTCTCTCATATCCCTCACGGAGCCGTCCCTGGCCACGATATAATGACCGGCTATCTTGGAAACCCACCCGATGAAGGGCATATCACCCACTTCCTTTTTCATTACGGCTTTCCAGTCTATGGGAAGGGCGGCCATGTAAGCGAATATATCGAATACGCTCTGGTGGTTGAACATTATTATGGAAGGCTCCTCCGGGATGTTCTCGAGACCCCGGACGTCGAGCTTCACTCCGGCGGTAAAGAGTATCATGCGCGCCCAGGGCCTTACGGCGTATTTGACCACGGCAGGGGGCGAGATCACGGCCAGAACGACACCGTATAGCCCGAAGAACACAGTGTAAATTATAAAAGTAATCCAGCAGACAATTGTTCTTAACATAAATGCTCAAGCATTAATGCGGCACGAAGCGTCCCTCTCGAATTATATTTATTCCCGTGCCGGTATCTGTCAAGGACCGGTGGCCGCATGAAGCCGGAATGAGATTTTTCAGAGAAGTCCGCTTACGGTCCCTGAGCCGACATTATCCTTAACGCCCCGGGAACGACTTCTATCCTGTGAGCGCCGGCTTCGAGATAAAAAGGCTCTCCGTCCATGTGGGCCGGCTGCGGGCGTTCGATCGCGATCTCCATAGCAGTCCCTGTCCTCAGCATAACCTCGGCCAGACTCGAGTGCGTCCCTTCCAAGACTTTAGGAATCTTGACGAGCCTCTCAAGCGAGCTCATATCCCTTATGATATGAAAGTCGAGGAGCCCGTCGTCCATCTTCGCGAGAGGCGCGAGCCTGAACTTCCCTCCCTGGTACATCCCGTTCGAGGCACCGGTCAGGAGAAGCTTGCCCGAGTACTTCCAGTCCCCTATCGCGATCTCCGTATGGAAGCCCTCGAATGAAAAAGCCTCCTGGACCGCCCCCAGCACATAGCCGAGCTGTCCGCGGAAGCGCTTTAACTTCTTGAACCGGTGAGAGACGGCCCCGTCGAGGCCTATGCCGAGGCCGTTGATGAAATATACGTCTCCGAGCTTGCCCAGATCGACCGTCCGCTCGCGTCCTGAAAACACCGTTTCTAGTGCGCGGGCGGTCTCGAGCGGGATGCCGGCTGACTTTGGGAAATCGTTGCCGCTGCCGGACGGTATCATGCCGAAAATCACCCGAGACCCGAGGATCCCGTTCACGACCTCGTGGGACGTCCCGTCCCCGCCAACGGC
Source organism: Thermodesulfobacteriota bacterium (assembly GCA_040754335.1). NCBI lineage: Bacteria > Pseudomonadati > Thermodesulfobacteriota > Thermodesulfobacteriota bacterium. The sequence continues at coordinate 83,939 of JBFMCV010000003.1, forward strand.
GACGATATGAGAAAAGCCCCCCGTGAGGGCGTCCCTCGCGAACGATTCCGCCTCCCCGGGACCTGAAGTGAGCCTGCATTCAAACGGCGTATTTCTTCTGTCTAGGAGAGGTTTTATGGAATCGAACAGACCGGCTGTCCTGCCCTGTCCTGCAGCCGGGTTGATAATGAACAAGTATCGCGCGTCTTCCAAATTCAGGCCTTTCGAGTAAAATCTAAGAAGTATAAAACATAGCACTTTTCGATATCGTTTACAAAGCCGCCGTCATGTATACTTGAAATCGGCTACATTATATGTTAATAAAATTCGTTTTATCCAAACAAAAATAGGTATAAATCAGGAGGCATTTTAATGGCAGAGGAAATTCAGCCTACCGAACAGGTGAATGAGGTAATCAGCATGAAGCAGCTTCTCGAAGCGGGGGTCCATTTCGGCCATCAGATAAGCCACTGGAACCCGAAAATGAAGGAGTACATCTTCGGGAGCAGGAACGGCATACACATCATCGATCTCCAGCAGACAGTGGGTCTTTTCAGAAGGGCCTACAACTTCGTGAGAGACGTAGCCGCTGAAGGGGGGGAGGTTCTGTTCGTTGGGACGAAGAAGCAGGCCCAGGGCATAATCGCGGAGGAAACTTCGCGCTCGGGGATGCCTTACGTCAACACCAGATGGCTAGGGGGGACGCTTACGAACTTCAACACCATCAGGTCCCGCGTCGATTACCTGCTCGAATTGAAAAAGCTCGAAGAAGAAGGTCAGATGGAGATGCTCCCCAAGAAGGAAGCCAAGGGATTAAAGAGGGAGATCCAGAAACTGGAGCTGCTGCTGGGCGGCGTCGTGAATATGAAAAGAATCCCCCAGGCGCTCTACATAGTCGACACGAGGAAAGAGCACATCGCGGTGCATGAAGCGAGGAGGCTCGGCATACCGATCGTAGCGGTGGTGGACACGAATTCGGACCCGGCGGACGCCGATTTCGTAATCCCGAGCAACGACGACGCAATAAGGGCGATCAAGCTCTTCACGTCCAGGATCGCGGACGCCTGCGTCGAAGGAAGGCACGCGTACGAGCAGAAGCTCCAGGCGGGAGAAGTCGTGAGGAAGCCCGTGGAGGAGCAGGTCGTCGTCGAAAGAAAGGTATTCGTGTTCAAGGAATTCGGGGAAGAAGCGGAGAAAGCGGAAACAACTTCCGTTGCGGTATCCGAGAGCGCCCAGCCGGGCGAGCCTCAGCATACCGAATCGAGAGACAAGCAGCCCTCAAGACCCAAGGGGCCTTCCAAAAGCTCGGACGACGAGGAAGACACATACTCCTACAGTCATACCGAAAAATCCGAATAAATCAGGGCTCTATCCCAGAGACAGCGTTCAGGGAAGAAATCAAGGAGGTATCTAACAGGAAATGGCAGATATTACGGCACAAATGGTAAAGGAAATAAGGGACAGGACCGGCGCGCCATTTATCGACTGCAAAAAGGCGCTTGAGGAGGTCTCGGGAGACTTCGATAAAGCCATCGAGATACTGAAAATAAAGGGAGTGGCGAAAGCGGCGAAAAAAGTCGGCAGGGAGACCCCGGAAGGGACTATCACCTCATACATACACGCAGGCGGCAAGATCGGCGTGCTCGTGGAGATCAACTGCGAGACAGACTTCGTCGCGAGGAACGACGAGTTCCAGGCGTTCGCGAAAGAGGTCGCAATGCAGATAGCAGCCGGCAACCCGAAATACGTAAGCCGAGAGTACATTCCCGAAGACGAGCTCGCGAAAGAAAAGGAGATACTGAAGGCCCAGGTAATCGAGTCGGGGAAGCCCGCCAATATAGCGGACAAGATCGCCGAAGGTAAAATCGAGAAGTTTTACGAGGAAGTCTGCCTGCTCGACCAGGTCTACATCAGAGACAGCAAGCTGAAGATCAATGACCTGCTGCAGGCGCTCATCGCGAAAATCGGCGAGAACATAAAGGTCAGAAGGTTCGTAAGGTTCCAGCTAGGCGAATCCCTTGATTAACGATAGAGAAAATGAATTCTCCGAAAACAAAATCCGAACCCAAATACCGCCGGATTCTGCTGAAGCTGAGCGGTGAGGCCCTTCAGGGACCCGAAGGGTACGGAATCAGCTCGAAGTCGCTCGATGCTATCTCGGACGAGATAGTAGAAGTTCACGGCCTCGGCGTAGAGATCGCCATCGTCATCGGGGGCGGGAATATATTCAGGGGCGTATCCGGAGCGGAAACCGGCATAGACAGGTCGACCGGAGACTATATGGGGATGCTGGCCACGGTCATAAACGCACTCGCGCTGCAGGACCTGCTCGAAAAGAGACAATTGAATACAAGGGTGCAGTCGGCGCTCGAGATAAGGCAGGTGGCGGAGCCCTATATACGAAGGAGGGCCATCAGGCACCTCGAGAAAGGAAGGGTAGTCATATTCGCCGCGGGCACCGGGAACCCCTTCTTCACGACCGACACGGCAGCGACGCTGAGGGCGCTGGAGATAGGAGCAGACCTCATTCTGAAAGCGACCAAGGTCGACGGGGTCTACGACAAGGACCCGCTCAAGCACAAGGACGCTGTCAAGTTCAAAGAGCTCAGCTATATGGACGTTATTCAGAAAGAGCTCAAGATCATGGATGCGACAGCCATGTCGCTGTGCATGCAGGGCAATATACCCATTCTCGTTTTCAATCTGTTCGAGCGGGGCAACATAAAGAAAGCCGTGATGGGTATGGATATCGGCACGAAAGTCAGGAGCGAGAAAAATGAGTGAAGAGATCGGTATCGGGGAGATCATCAGAGAAACCGAAGACAGGATGAACAAGTCTTTACACGTATTCGATTCGGAGCTCTCCAAAATAAGGACCGGAAGGGCCTCGACATCGCTGGTCGAGCACATATCGGTTGATTATTACGGCACGCAGACGCCGATAAACCAGCTGGCCACCATATCTACGCCCGAAGCCAGGACTATTCTTATCCAGCCCTGGGATATCAACGCAATCTCCGGCATCGAAAAAGCTATAATGAAATCCGAGCTCGGCGTGAACCCGGCAAACGACGGGAAGGTGATAAGGATTGCCATACCCGTGCTGACCGAGGAGCGGAGGAAGGACCTCGTAAAGCATGTACACAAGCTCGCCGAGGAATACAGGGTCGCGGTGAGGCAGATCAGAAAAGATATGAATAACAAGCTCAAGGAAGCCGAAAAGGAAAAACACGTGCCGGAAGACGCGCAGAAAAAAAATCTCAATAAGATACAAGAGATTACAGACAAATCCATCCAGAAAATCAACGAGCGGCTCGAGAAGAAGGAAAAGGAAATCCTCGAGGTCTAGAGATTCCGCAGAAGCCGTTTTACCTCCTCTCTCAGCTTTATGACCCCGTCCGGGGGTTTCCGACCCGGCCGCGATTGTAGGTTTCCGGGAATTACTCTATAATTAAAGCAAAGAAAAAAGGATACGGAGAAGCGGGGAAGGCAATGAGAGATTCACTATCCAGTGTTTTTTCTTATCTGTTCATGGCGTCTGTTTTCGTTTCCGTTATCTCACTATTCGCAGTTTTGATCATCTTTATGCGGTCATTCATGAAAGATATAGGCGGCATGGAGAAACAGGCCGGATATGCGTTCTTATACGTCTTTATCATATGCGCTGTCGCCGCTCCGGTCTTTCATTACTTGTCGAACAGGCTGGAAAAGCATTCGAGGGGTATGGATGAAATTTGAGGACGACGAGGTCCGTCAAGGCAGGTGTGATTATCAGTAACAGGTATAATTAGCTGCCCCGGATTCAGCATGCGAGCGGCGATAACGGATAGCGCGCATCAGGGGCCGGTTTAAGGCATCAACCTCAAAAGTCTTGGATGATGGGTTCATGATAAATTGCGGGGGATACATACGAGCTGCCGTATCCGGATTCATTTCCGTCCGGGGGCGGGGGTCTGCACTGTCCGTGAGGTCATGCGATGGATAAAAAACACACGCAGAGCATAATCGCGGGGTTGAGCGAGAAATCGTTTTCCGATCTCGAGCGTATCCTGAGCAGCCGTGAAATTCAGGCGGAGAGGGCCCGGAACGCGGAGGATTTCCTCGGGCACCTGAGAGAGAAGACATACGATGCGGCCGTCCTCGACACAACGTATATCGAATGCTCGATCCCCGAAATAATAACGCGCGTAAAATCGATTTCTCAGAATACTGAAATAATAATGATCACCGAGCCGGGACTCGACGGCGGGCCGGCTTCGTCGAACCCGCTCGACAGCCTCGTGTACGGATATCTGGAAACACCCGCGAACATCAAATACGTCGCGACACTCGCCTTGAAAGCCCTCGAAAAACAGAAGCTCGTGAGATCATCGGCGGCGCAGAAAAAATCCGGGCAGAAAAGCGTCATAGAGACCGCGAAAAGCGGCGACGAGTCCGCACAGAACCTCCTCCTTTCCACTTCGGTCAACAGTCTTAACTCCGCCGTTACGATCACCGACATGAACCGCAGCGTCATCTACATCAACAACGCCCACACGAGGACGTTTGGGTACAAGCCCGGGGAGCTAATAGGGAAGAAGAGCGATATCCTGTACCCGCTCGACGACCCCTCCGGCGTGAGCAGCAAGATTTACGAGGCCCTGGTCATGGTCGGCTGGGAGGGTGAAAGGCTCGCGCTCAGAAAGAACGGGGACGCGTTCCCCGTTTACGAAAAGACTTCCGCAATAAAGGACAAGGACGGTCACCAGATAGGCATCGTGTCGGTGACAGACGACATTACGGCGAGAAAAAGGCTCCAGCAGGCGCTCAAAGAATCGGAGGAGCGCTACAGGAGCTTCGTGGAGACAGCCAAGAGCGCAATTATCGCGGTCGACGGAGAGGGAAAGATAATCCTCTTCAATCCAGCCGCGGAGAAAATATTCGGATATCCCAAAGAGGAGATTGTTAACAAGGACTTCAGGCGTCTCTTCCCGGAGCGGTACAAGGATGTAATACGGGCCGATCTCGGCAAGGGCGGAAGCGGCGGGTTCACGAACCTCAAACAATCCACGTCCGAGATTACGGGCCTAAATAAAAGCGGCGATGAGTTTCCGGCCGAGATCTCTCTGTCGGCGTGCAGGGTCGAAGGGAGACCGATCCTGACTGCGATCATATTCGATATTACGGAGAGGAAAAATTTACAGGAGCAGTTACTCCAGTCAGCGAAGCTCGCTGCGCTCGGCGAGCTGATATCGGGCGTGACCCACGAGGTGAACAACCCGCTTGCGGTCGTGATCGGATACTCCGAAATGCTCCTCTCGGAGCCCGACCTCGGCAGCGAATCGAGGGAAGCCATCAAAGCCGTACACGCCGAGGCGGAAAGGGCCAAGAAAGTGATACAGAATATGCTTTCCTTCGCCCGGAAGCACAATCCCGAAAAAGAGGTCATACAGGTAAACGACGTTCTGGAGAAGACGCTCGGCCTTACGGACTATGAACTTAGAAAACACGCCGTGACGGTGGTAAAGGACCTCGACCCGGACCTCCCCGAAACGGTCGGCGACCCGAACCAGCTTCAGCAGGTGTTCCTCAACCTTATAATTAATTCACAGCAGGCCATGTCGGAGGTAAACGATGCGAGACAGCTCACGATAAGGAGCAGGCTCAAGGAAAACGAGGGCGCCGGGAACGGCACGAGGAACGTCATAGAGATCGCATTCGAGGACAACGGCCCCGGAATATCGGCCGCGAGCATCAATAAGATCTTCGACCCTTTCTATACGACAAAACCGAAGGGCAAAGGCACGGGCCTCGGGCTCTCGGTGTCTTTCGGCATAATTAAAGAGCACGGCGGGGAAATCTTCGTCAGGCCGAACGAGGGGAAAGGGGTCACGTTCTTCGTCGAGCTGCCGGCCTGACCGTTATTCCCGGATCTCTTACAAAATATCTATTTTATAAACCAGACTTTTAGGGAGTAATTCTCTCGACGCCGCCCATGTATGGTATGAGCTCTCTCGGTATCGTCACGGAGCCGTCCTCATCCTGGAAATTCTCGAGTATGGCGATGACCGTCCTTCCGACCGCAAGGCCTGAGCCGTTTAAGGTATGTACGAGTCTCGGTTTGCCCCCTCCCGCCTGACGGTACCTGATGGACGCCCTCCTCGCCTGAAAGTCCTCGAAGTTGCTGCATGAGGAAATCTCCCTGTACGTGTTCTCGCTCGGCACCCATACCTCGATGTCGTAAGTCTTCGCAGAAGAGAACCCCGTGTCCCCCGTGCAGAGCACGACCACGCGGTAAGGCAGCCCGAGGAGCTCGAGTATGCGGCACGCGTTCGCTGTGAGAGACTCGAGCTCGTCGTATGAGCTCCCGGGTTCAGCGAACTTCACGAGCTCGACCTTGTTGAACTGGTGCTGCCTGATTATGCCCCTTACGTCCTTTCCGTATGAGCCCGCCTCGCTCCTGAAGCACGGAGTATAGGCGACGTATTTTACAGGCAGCAGGTCCCCGTCCAGTATCTCGTCCCTGTGTATGTTGGTCACGGGGACTTCGGCGGTAGGCACGAGGTAATAATCCGTACCTTCGACCTTGAAGAGGTCGGCTGCGAACTTGGGGAGGTTCCCGGTGCCGATGAAGCTGTCGCTGTTCGCCATGAAAGGCGGGAGCACTTCTTTATATCCGTGCTCCTTCGTATGTATATCGAGCATGAAATTTATTAGAGCCCTTTCGAGCCTCGCCCCCAGGCCCTTATAAAGCGCGAACCGGGCGCCCGTGATCTTTGCCGCCCTGTCGAGGTCGATTATATCGAGAACCTTGCCGATCTCCACATGGTCCCTGGGCTCAAAGCCGAATACCCTGGGTTCCCCCCACCTTCTCACTTCCCTGTTATCGGACGAGTCCCTGCCTACAGGCACCGATTCGTGGGGCAAGTTAGGTACGCCTAGGAGGAAGTCCCTGAGACCGTTATCCGCCTTCGTCCTCTCGGCTCCGAGCTCCTTTATCCTGTCCGAGAGCGCTTTGAGCTCCGCCTGGAGCTTGTTCGCCGCACCCTGATCCCCCTCACGCTTCAGCTCCGCCACCCTCTTCGAGCCCACGTTCCTTTGATGCTCGAGCTCCTCTACTTTTTTTATTACATTCCGCCGTTCCTGATCGAGAGCCCCGAATCTCGCGGAATCGAAATCGAAGCCGCGGTCTTTCAGCCTGGCCGCTACTTTTTCGAGATTTTCTTCTACGTATTTGGAATCGATCATTATCACTATGTCCTTCAGCTTTGTATTTATTATTAAACCCGCCCTTCCGATAAAACCTCAGTCACACCGGGCAAGGCAACTTATTCTCACCGCACTCTTATGCGGGAAGCCCCTCTTATCTCCATCTCTTCGTTATCAAGGCCGGAACATAACTACTTGCGATTCCGCGGGAATTTCATGCTAAATATCGAATATTATTTCGGCCATAAATCTATCATTCACTCTTTGTATTTTCAAATTGTGATAGGTGGCCGCTTTGATGTCGAGCTGGAGCTCGTGCCTTCCGGGGTCGATCTTCTCTCCCTTGAGCTTCGCTTTCAGCCTGTAACCGTCCGCAAGCTTAATATCCGCTTCGCAGAAAACCATCTTCCGGACCTTGTGGAGATAAAGTATCTCGCTCAGCATTTTTATAAGAAGCTCCTCCCCGGTCTCCGCCTCCGCCTCAAACACCGCCTCCTCGGCGGGTCTTACCGACTCCGGCACAGTAATGAGAGACATGAGGGCGAGAGCGGCATTCTTTAATAGTTCCGCCATATCCCCTCCGGAGACCCGGACCCCGATATCGGCCGTATGCTCGAAAACTTCAAAGCTCATTCTCAACTATTCTATCACGGTTTAACGACCCTGATTAACCCTGTTTGCCATCGGAACCCGGTTGCGGTTACTATTATCTGGAGACATCATAAGGAGGTCGGAGGAAAAACATGGCAAAGCTCAACAAAGGCTTCGAACTTACGTACATGGGTCACTCGACATTCACGCTTAAGACCCCTGGGGGGAAGTCGATACTCATGGACCCGTGGGTGGCGAACAACCCCGCCTGCCCGGAGGGGCTCAAGAAAGTGACTAAACTCGACATCATGGCCGTAACGCATGCCCATTTCGATCATATAGGCGACGGGGCCGCAATAGGAAGGGAGCTTCAGCCGAAGGTAGTGGGAATATACGAGACCTGCGCGTGGCTCAATTCCAAGGGCGTGGAAAGAATAATGCCCATGAACAAAGGCGGCACCCAGGAAGTCGACGGTATCAAATTCACGATGGTTCACGCAGACCACAGCTGCGGCATTCAGGACGAGGACGGCTCCATAATCTACGGCGGCGAAGCTGTCGGATACATAATAGAGCTCGAAAACGGGTTCAGGATATATAACGCGGGTGACACGGCCGTGTTCGGCGACATGAAGCTGATCGCGGAGATATACAAGCCGGACCTGGCGATGCTCCCCATAGGGGATCTTTTCACGATGTCTCCGGTCGAAGCCTCCTATGCGTGCAGGTTCTTATCCGCCAAATACGTCGTGCCGATGCACCACGGGACGTTCCCGGCGCTTACAGGCACGCCCGCCATGCTTAAAGAGCTCACTAAAGACATAAAGGGTATGGAGATCATCGCCCCGAAGCCGGGAGAGACGGTAAGTTAGGTTATTTTCGGGTTATTGCTTCTTAAACTTGTCGGATGGATTGATGGGGAGGGGTTATGCGCAGATTACATCGAATTATTCTCCTGGGTTTTTTCATTCCGGTGCTCATCGCATCGTGCGATTCGGCGGGCACGGGAGACGATGACGGGGGAGGAGGAGGCGGTGGCGGCGGCAGGGACGCGACGTTCGTTCTCGCAGATGCGTTCCCGGGCGTGACGTTCGAGAGCCCCGTCGATCTCCAGAACGCGGGCGACGGGACAGGACGGCTGTTCGTCGTCGAGCAGAGGGGGGTCATAATGGCTGTTACTCCGCTGTCAGCAGCATCTGCTGCCGAATTTCCCGAGGAGAACGGCACGAGGCAGGAAGAGGTCAATGTCTTCCTCGACATACGGAACAGGGTCTTGTTCGACGAAGGGGAAAGGGGTCTCCTGGGTCTGGCCTTCCACCCCGACTTTGAAAGCAACGGATTCTTCTACGTAAACTACAACGCAGACAGCCCGAACAGGACCGTAATATCCCGATTCAGCGTGAGGGAGGACGATCCCGGAAGCGCCGATCCCGACAGCGAGCTGATAATACTCGAATTCAATCAGCCTTCCGCAAACCATAAGGGGGGGCAGCTCGCTTTCGGGCCTGAGGACGGGTTTCTCTACATAGCTGTCGGGGACGGCGGCGCCGGGGGGGAGCCGGCGCAGGACCTGACCAGCCTTCTGGGCTCCATTCTCCGTATAGACGTCGACAACCCCAGTGACGGAAAGAATTACGGCATACCGCCCGGAAACCCGTTCGCGGGAAACGGCTCCGGGTTTAGGGAAGAGATTTTCGCCTATGGTTTCCGCAATCCCTGGAGGTTCGGTTTCGACGAATCGAACGGCAGGCTCTTTGTAGGGGACGTGGGACAGGACAGCCGCGAGGAAATCGACGTGGTCGAGAACGGAAAGAATTACGGTTGGGATATTATGGAAGGGAGTCTCTGTTTCAACCCCCCGTTGGGCTGCGATACGTCCGGGCTCGAGCTTCCGATCCACGAATACGGAAGGGACGAGGGCGGCACGATAATAGGGGGGCCGGTTTACAGGGGCGGCATACCCGAGCTCTTCGGGAAGCTGATATACGGCGACTTCCTCTCGGGCACAATCTGGGCCCTCGTATATAACGGCACGAGCGTAACCGAGAACAGGGAGATAGTCGATACCGATGATTTCACGCTATCCGCATTCGGGCGCGACGAGGAGGGGGAGATATACGCCTGCTCACTCGACGGGATAATTTACAGGCTCGTCAAGGAATGAGTCCGGGCCCGAAGGGCGGTCACCGAATTAATTAATAATTATCCTTCAGACCTGATTTACAGCCTGCGCCTTTCCGCTCCATGCGCCGTAGCCCGTTGTCAAATTGTCCGATACACCAAATATTCAAGTAACTAGGTAAGTTACGAAGACGATAAATTGACAAGGACTCCTAAATATGCTATTAATAATGGCTTCCCCTTTTTAACAGCGGAATTGCGTCTTCCGAAAGGTCAAGTTTGTGAAAGGTCATGTTTGAAGGAATATCTGAAAAATTAAATTCCACTCTTAAGCGGGTAAGGGGCTACGGGAAGCTGAGCGAGAGTAATGTTCAGGACGCTCTCCGGGAGGTGCGTCTCAGCCTCCTCGAAGCCGATGTGAATTTCAAGGTGGTAAGGGAATTCGTCGAGTCCGTCAAGAGCCGCTCCTTGGGCCAGGAAGTGATGGGGAGCCTTTCGCCGGGCCAGCAGTTCGTAAAGATCGTGCACGAGGAGCTTATAAAAGTTCTCGGCGATGAGAGCTCGGAGCTCGATCTCAAGTCATCGCCCCCCGTCGCGATAATGCTCGTGGGGCTTCAGGGGTCGGGAAAAACCACCTCCGCTTCGAAGCTCGCCAAGTACCTCAAGGAAACGCTGAAAAGGAACCCCTATCTCGTACCCGCAGACGTTTACAGGCCTGCGGCCATAGACCAGCTGAAGGTGCTCGCAAAGCAGGTAGGAGCGGGCATATACGATACGAAACCGGGCGAGGAGCCTTTGGAAATTTGCAAAAACGCACTGGGGGAAGCCAAGCTCGGAGGCTACGATACATTAATAATCGACACGGCGGGCAGGCTCCACATCGACGAAGAGCTCATGGATGAGCTCAAGACAATAAAACAAGAGCTTAACCCGCACCAGGTGCTCCTCGTCGCCGACGCGATGACGGGGCAGGATGCGGTGAACGTTTCATCGAGCTTCAACGAGGCGCTCGACATCGACGGCGTCGTGCTCACGAAGATGGACGGTGACGCCAGGGGCGGCGCCGCGCTCTCGATAAAGTCGGTAACCGGAAAGCCCATCAAGTTCTTCGGCACGGGCGAGAAGCTGGAAGCGCTCGAGGTATTCCATCCGGACAGGATAGCGTCGCGCATACTGGGGATGGGTGACGTCCTTACTCTTATAGAAAAAGCCCAGGCTGCATTCGAAGACAAGCAAGCCGAAGAAATGGCGAGAAAGCTGCTGAAAAAACAGTTTTCCCTGGCCGATTTCAGGGACGCCATGCTCGCGATGCGAAAGCTCGGCTCTCTCGACAGCATGACTCAGATGATCCCGGGCATGAAACAGATCGCGAATAACCCACGCGCACTGGACATGGCCGAAAAAGAGATAAAAAAAACGATCGCGATAGTAAACTCGATGACCGAATCGGAAAGGTCCGATCATACCCTTTTAAACAGCAGCAGGCGGAAGAGGATCGCGCTCGGGAGCGGAACCAAGGTCGAAGATATTAACCGGATGATAAAGAATTATATGCAGATGAAAAATATGATGAAGAATATGGGGAAAATGGGCAAAATTGCAAAAAGAATGATGAAATTTACGTAGCTACTTAATATTTTGAGTGAATTTTATTACAATAGAGTATATAAGGAGGTAACAGTATTTTGGTTAAGATCAGGCTTATGAGGATCGGGTCGAAGAAAAACCCTTTCTACAGGATCGTGGCGACGGATTCGCGCTCACCTCGTGATGGTAAATTCCTTGAGATACTGGGTCATTACGATCCGCGAAAGAAACCCCATCATGTAGAGATAAACACGGACAGGGTCAGAGACTGGATAAGTAAAGGGGCGAAGCCGACCGTGAGGGTAGAAAAACTAATATCTGAGCTGAACTAGATTGGAGACGGGAATGATATCGGGATAGAAATCGCTTAACGGGTATCGTCATACAACGCAGGGGAGGTGCATGTTATGGAGAAGCTTAATGAGCTTGTGGCTTTCATTGCGAAATCTCTGGTTGATAGTCCTGAAAGGGTTGAGGTTCGTGAAGTAGCCGGGGAACAGACAGCTGTTCTCGAATTGAAGGTGGCGCCTGAAGATCTCGGGAAAATTATAGGGAAACAGGGCAAGACAGCTAAAGCTATAAGGACGATCCTCGGCGCCGCCGCTGCCAAAATGAAAAAAAGGGCGGTACTGGAAATCCTGGAATAATTTTCACCCGTCAGTAGATATGGGGCTTATCTTATATGGCAAGATTACCAAAGCTCACGGTTTATCAGGGCGATTAAAGCTCTTGCCGTTCAGCCGTCAGATCGAAAGTCTCAATTCGATTGAGAGAATCTTCATAGAGACCGCCGGGGGTGAGGAGCCGGCCGGGTTCGGGCTCAAGGACTGGAGGTTCGACAAAGGCTCCGCGATCATCAGGCTCGAGGGTATAGACACGATCGATGATGCGGAGAAGCTTGCGGGGCGGAGCGTATACATCGACAGGTCGGAGCTGCCGGGGCTCGAGGAAGGCGAGTTCTACTGGTTCGAGCTCATAGGGCTCGAAACCTATACCGAAGACGGACGATATGTGGGAAGGGTCGAGAATTTGATAGACAGGGCCCTCCAGAGCGTCCTCGTCGTCAAAGACGGCCGGAAAGAAGCGCTCATACCGCTTTCTGAACCCATAATCAAGGAAATAAACCTGAAGGAATCGAAAATAATAATCTCCCCTGTAGAAGGATTACTCGCGGGGGAGTGACCGGAACACATCACCCGAGAGTCATAAATCATGAAATTCGACATTCTTACAATATTCCCGGAATTCTTCGAATCCCCTTTTTCCCTGGGACTTTTTCAAAAGGCGAGGGAGAGGAATATAGTCGAGCTCAATGCGCACGACATCAGGGATTATACGGAGGACAAGCACAGGACCGTCGACGACGCGCCATACGGAGGCGGAGGCGGAATGCTCATGAAACCCGGACCTATAGGCCGTGCGATAGAGCGCATAAAGAACGCGGACTCGAATTCTCTCGTTATAATGACGACGCCAGGCGGCGAGATATTCTCCGACGAGACCGCGCGCGAGCTCTCGGGCTACGATCAGCTCGTCATCGTTTGCGGGAGATACGAGGGTATCGATGAAAGGGTAAGGGAGCTGTACGTCGACAGGGAGATTTCGATAGGAGATTACGTCCTTTCAGGCGGGGAGCATGCGGCGGCCGTGATCGTGGACAGCGTTTCGAGATTCATTCCCGGGTTCCTCGGGAACGTACAGTCGCCGGAAAGCGACTCGTTTAAGGAATGGCTCCTTGAATACCCCCAGTACACGAGGCCCGAGGATTATATGGGCCGCAAGGTTCCTGACGTGCTCCTCTCGGGCAACCACCAGGAAATCGGGGAGTGGAGGAGAAAGGAAAGCATAAAGAGGACTTACCTCGGGAGACCCGAGCTCCTCGACAGGGCGAGGCTGACACTCCACGATATAAGTACCATCAACGATTTGAAAAAGACCGAACGCCCCAATTTTAAAGCGTATATTGCATTAGTGCATTATCCCGTATACAATAATCGGCTCGCGATCATAACCACGGCGTTCACGAACCTGGACGTCCACGACATTTCCAGGGCAGGTAAAACTTACGGGATCGAGAAATTTTATCTCGTTCAGCCCAACAGCGAGCAGCAGAAGCTGGTCGAGCGGGTGATCAGGCACTGGACAGAGGGCGAGGGGCCCGGGCTCAACAGGTCGAGGACGGAAGCGCTCGAATTCGTGGCAGTGATGGACACGCTCGCGGACGCGGTAAAGGACATAGAGAAAGTCGAGGGCAGGATGCCTAAACTGGTCGTCACGGACGCACGCCCCCGGGACAATATGATTGGTTACGGCGAGCTCAGGGAAATTATGACTGAAAGCAACGATCCGTTTTTGCTTATATTCGGGACCGGCTGGGGACTCTCGGAGGAGATAATGGAAGCAGCCGATTACACGCTCAAGCCCGTCAGCGGATATACCGGGTATAACCACCTTTCCGTGAGATCGGCCGCGGCAATCATCCTCGACAGGCTATTTTCATGTACAATATGAGACAGGAGAAGTAAGATGAACGTAATAATTGAACTCGAAAAATCCATGATGAGGTCGAACCTCCCGGACTTCCGCTCAGGCGACACAATCGCTGTACACTATAAAATCAAAGAGGGCGACAGAGAAAGGATACAGATATTCGAAGGCGTCGTCATAGCCAAAAAGGGCGGAGGCGTCCGCGAGACCTTCATAGTGAGAAAGGTTTCATACGGGGTCGGAGTAGAGAGGATATTCCCGCTTCATTCGCCGCTCATCGACAAGATAGAGGTCAAGAAGAAGGGCAAGGTAAGGAAGGCCAAGCTCTACTACCTGAGGGGGCGCTCCAAGAAAGCGAGCAGGATCAAGGAAAGATCGAGATACGAGCAGATGATTCAGGGGAACGGCGAGGCGCAGCCGCCTGCCGAAACCGGAGTCATGACCGAGTCCGAAACGGCCGCCGCTGAAAACAATACCCCAGCCGAGTAATTACAAGGCCGAGCGAATACAAAAAAGGGCAGGTCCCGAAAAAGGAAGCGAGTCCGGCCGAGGCTCGAGCCCGGCCGGTCATTCAAAGCTTGTTCACTCAAGGTCTCTGAACTTAACCACTATACCGTCCTTAAAATCGAGCGTGAAGCACGTGTGCCAGTAACCGTCCTCGTCGAAGCAGTCGTAAGACCACCTCTCGACGCCCTTGACGTTTTCTTCCTTGTCCGGCTCGCCCATTGCCTGGAGCGCCTCGTCTTTGGTCATCCCGTAGGCGGGGTAATTATTCTTTATTCCCCACCTTATCCTCTTTAAAGCTTTCTCGTCCCTCACGACCTCGACGGTCTTCTCTTCGGTCACTTCGACTTCGTCCTTGACGGAAGCCGTACCGCCGCTGTCGTCTATCGCGATCTTCTCCGTGACGTTCTCGGACTCGCAGCTCCATACCAACACGCCGTTGGCGATGGTCTCGGGGTTATCGGGCATCACGGGCGTTATGTCTTTCACCGTTTCCTTTATATACACCCCCGCCCTTTCGTCCTTCGCGCTGATATATTGGAGCTTCCTGTCCTCGCATTGAGCGGGCGTCCAGTGCTGGAGCACGGTCGCCACGCCGGGGGTTTTTTCGCTGACGCGCTCAGCAAGCAGCTTTCCCGTCTCCTCACCTCCCGTATCCTTAACCGCCCTGACGTTGCCGACGAGAAGTACAACGGGCGTATCGCCGATCATGCCCGCGACCTGCTTTTCCATCCACGCGTCCCTCGTGACAGGCACCGAAGCCGGCGCATCGATAGCACGGACCGACAGACACTTTCCCGCCCTTATCTGTCCGCTCAGGTCGGCAAGCATCTGCCTGTAGGCAGCGCTGTCCACTATGTCGTTGATTTGAATTTGGGAAACTGGCGCCTGCCCCTTCATAATGCCGTCGAGCATCTCCTGCTGATCGGAAGTTATTTCGAGCCCCACTTTGAGGCACCCTCCCCCGTTCAAATATTCGGTTACGGTCCCGGCAAAAAACCGGGCGGATTCGGCCCGCCCGTAGGATTCCCCGATTATAAGCACCTGCTTGCTCCCCATGAGCAAAGGCAGCGAAATGTTATCCTGCTGCGCCTGAGAAGAGATAAGTGACCCGAAGTAAAGCAGCACAGCCGGAATCAAACCGTAAGTTACACGCATAACGTCACCCGTATAAATATATTTCACCGGCTGAGCGCATTAATACCGCCGATGAGGCAGTTTCACTACAATTATATAATCAAAAGAGACTCGAATATAAAAGGATACGACGCCACCGACGCCTTTACCGATCTCAACGACTTTCTTTTCACGAACGCCTTCGCAGCCGGCCCCCCCGAGCTGATAGATTG
This sequence comes from Thermodesulfobacteriota bacterium, assembly GCA_040754335.1. NCBI lineage: Bacteria > Pseudomonadati > Thermodesulfobacteriota > Thermodesulfobacteriota bacterium. Next base: position 99,745 of record JBFMCV010000003.1, read on the forward strand.
TACAGGCGGAATGTTAAGGAAATATTAAGAAGGCCCTCAGACGCCCTTCCAGCTGGGCTCCCGCTTCTCCAAAAACGCGTCTATCCCCTCTTCCGCGTCTCTCGCCATCATATTCTCGACCATCACGCGGCTGCAGTATTCATAAGCGGAGCGGAGGTCCTTATCCGCCTGCTCGTAAAAAGCCCTCTTCCCTATCTTGAGCGTGAGGGGCGACTTCGATGAAATCTTCTCCGCGAACGCCATGGCAGCACGGTCAAGGTCTTCAGCCCGCACGACCCGGTTGACGAGCCCGATCTCATAGGCCCTTTGGGCAGATATGAAGTCCCCGGTAAGCAGCATCTCCATAGCGTGCTTTCTCGATACGTTCCGCGATAGGGCGACCATAGGGGTCGAGCAGAAAAGCCCTATATTCACGCCCGGGGTGGCGAACCTCGCGTCCTCGTCGGCGACTGCGAGGTCGCACGTGGCGACGAGCTGGCACCCTGCCGCAGTGGCAACGCCGTGCACCTTGGCGATCACAGGTTTTGTACAATTAACTATCGAGAGCATCATCTTCGCACAGGCATCGAAGGTCTTCTCGTAAAACTCCCTTCCGGGGTTACGTCTAATTTCCTTCAAGTCGTGCCCGGCGCAAAACCCCTTGCCGGCACCCGACAGGATAACGACGCTGACGTCGTTGTCCCGCGATAGGGACTCGAATTCCGAGGTCAGTGCCTCCATGCAATCGATAGAGAGGGAGTTATACGAGGCGGGCCTGTTAATGACAAGCTCGGATACGGCTCCCCTGTCGTTCCTCAAGACGTAGGCTTCGGAACTTTTCTCCGCAATTTCCATAGAGCGGTTTCTCCTAATGAGAGGGTATTAATATCTGTTTTTAGTATATATGGAAAAAAGACGGGAGTTCAAACAGGGGGGGTGATTACGTATTGCTATTTCGCGGGCAGCCGAGCCTCTCAGTCCATCCTGACGCGGTCTGTAAGAACGGTTACTTTATCGTCCCTTACCTCGGCGATCCCGCCCTCGACTATCATCTTCCTCTCGTGAGAACCCTTCTTGTATCGGAGCTCCCCTTCGGTGAGTATGGTGATGAAGGGCACGTGGCCCGGAAGGACGCCGAATTCACCGACCTCGCCGGGGGCGACGACCTCGTCGACCCTCTCGTCGACCACGAGATTCATGGGTGTGATAACTTGAAGAAGAATGTCCGCCAATTTTGTATCTCCTCGGAGTCCCGGACGCTTTCATTATTTACAGGAACCCTAATTATACGGAGGCAGGCCCGGACCTGCCCCGTCCGTCGTATTCACAAGATTATGAAACCAGCTGTTTCGCTTTCTCACGCACCTCGTCGAGGTTCCCGACCATGTAGAACGCCTGCTCGGGTATCTCGTCCATGTTGCCGTCGATGACCTCTTTGAAAGCGGCGATCGTTTCTTTAATGGGCACGTATTTGCCCGGCGTGCCGGTGAACTGCTCGGCGACGTGGAAGGGCTGCGAGAGGAACCTCTGCACCTTCCTCGCCCTCGCGACGACGAGCTTGTCTTCCTCGGACAGTTCGTCCATACCGAGGATCGCGATAATTTCCTGGAGCTGCTTGTAGCGCTGCAGCACCTCCTGCACGCGTCGCGCGACCTGATAGTGCTCCTGACCCACGATAAGGGGGTCGAGGATTCTTGAGGTGGAATCGAGCGGGTCGACCGCGGGGTAAATTCCGAGCTCTGTCAGCTGACGCGAGAGAACTATTGTGCCGTCCAGGTGCGCGAACGTGGTGGCGGGAGCGGGGTCTGTGAGGTCGTCCGCCGGGACGTAAATCGCCTGCACGGAAGTGATCGAGCCCTTAACTGTCGACGTGATCCTCTCCTGAAGCTCTCCCAGGTCGGTCGCGAGCGTCGGCTGATAACCGACCGCCGAAGGGATACGCCCGAGTAGCGCCGACACCTCGGAGCCCGCCTGCGTGAACCTGAATATGTTGTCGATAAATAGTAGAACGTCCTGTCCCTGCTCGTCGCGGAAGTACTCGGCAAGGGTGAGCGCCGTAAGCGCGACCCTCGCTCTTGCGCCCGGGGGCTCGTTCATCTGACCGAATACGAGTCCGGTATTCGCCAGGACGCCCGATTCCTTCATCTCTATCCAGAAGTCGTTGCCTTCACGGGTCCTCTCCCCGACGCCGCCGAATACCGAGACGCCGCCGTATTCCTTGGCGACGTTATGTATTAGCTCCATGAGGAGGACTGTCTTGCCCACGCCGGCGCCGCCGAATAGACCTATTTTTCCGCCCCTCAGGAACGGCGCGATCAGGTCGATGACCTTGATGCCCGTTTCAAACAGTTCCAACTTCGTGCTCTGCTCGACGAAATCAGGCGCCTCGCGGTGTATCGGCCAGCGCATCCCCGTATCGACGGGTCCCATCTCGTCTATAGGCTCGCCCACTACGTTCAGAATCCTGCCGAGCGCCTCCTTACCGACGGGCACCGTGATCCCCTGGCCGGTGTTGATGGCGTCCTCGCCCCTCCTTATGCCTTCAGTCGAGTCCATAGCTATGCAGCGCACGCGGTTGCCGCCGAGCTGCTGCGCGACTTCTACCACGAGGTTCCATTTCTGATCGTTTATCAATGGGTTCGTAAGCTTGAGCGCCGTGTATATAGGGGGCAGTCCGCCCTCCTTGAATTCGACGTCGATTACAGGCCCCATGACCTGCACCACTTTGCCCATGCTGTTTCCGTTACTCGTTTCCATGCTAATCTGCGCCTCCTTTCCTTAGGGCCTCGGTACCGTTCACAATGTCCATAAGCTCGGTCGTAATCATCGCCTGCCTGGTTTTGTTGGCCAAAAGGGTTAATTTTTTTATTACGTCGTCCGCGTTCCCGGTAGCGTTCTCCATCGCCGTCATCCTGGATGCGTGCTCGCTCGTGAGCGATTCCTCGATAGCCCGCTCCACACGGACTTTGACATAATTCGTAAGCAGCTTTTTTAATACGGCTTCTCTCGTAGGCTCGTACAGATAATCGATAGGTCTCGACTCGTCCTTTGCCTCGGCTTCCGACTCAATGGGGAGTATCCTTTCATATACCATGACCTGCGTGAGCGCCGACCTGAAATAATTGTAGACAAGGATTATTTCATCCGTCTCTTCCTTCACGTATTCGGATACGAGCTCGGACGCTACTTTCCCGGCTATCTCCGAGTAGTTCCTCTCGTTGATCCCCGTGAAATCCTGGACTCCGGTGATCTTGTTTCTCGAGAAGTGGTCCCTGCCCCTCCTTCCGAGGAACGTGAACTTTATCTCCTCATACTTCCTGCCGTCCGTTACGATGTAGGTTTCGAGCTTCCTGATGAGGTTGCTGTTGAAGCTGCCGCAGAGCCCGCGGTCAGACGTCATGAACACGAGATGCAGTCTCTTCATCTCCTCGGGCTTCCTCAGGAGGGGATGCTTCTCGGGATCGCACCTCCGGGCGAGGCTCTTCGTAATTTCCGAATAAGCGTCCGAATAGGGCCTGAAGGAGAGGAGCAATTCCTGGGCTCTCCTAAGCTTGACCGCGGATATGAGCTTCATGGCGCTCATGATCCTTCGCGTCCCCTTGACGCTCTTTATTTTCGATCTTATCTGTCTTAGACTCGCCATTTATTTTCGTCTCTGTATTGAGGATTGTAATAGTCTATTTGAACTCACCGAGCTGCTTCTTAAGCTCGTCGAGGGCGCTTACTATCTTCCCCCGTATCTCGTCCGTAAGCTCTCTTTTGGTCCTTATTTCCCCGAGCAGCTCCGGATATTTCGAATCGAGGAACGTGTTCATTTCCTTTTCGTATTTTTTCACGGACTCGGCGGGGTAGTCGTCCAGGTATCCGTTCGTAACCGCGAATATTATCAGAATCTGCTTCTCGACCGGGACGGGCTCGTACTGGCCCTGCTTGAGCGCCTCGACGAGCCTGCTTCCGCGCGCAAGCTGCGCCTGCGTCGCCTTGTCGAGGTCGGAGGCGAACTGCGAGAACGCCTCGACTTCCCTGTACTGAGCGAGCTCCAGTCTGAGCGTGCCCGCGACCTTCTTCATCGCCTTCACCTGAGCCGAGCCCCCTACCCTGGATACCGAAAGACCGACGTTGATTGCGGGTCTCACGCCCGAATAGAAGAGGTCGCTCTCGAGGTATATCTGACCGTCAGTGATCGATATGACGTTGGTCGGGATGTACGCGGAAACGTCACCCGCCTGAGTCTCGATAATCGGGAGCGCGGTCAGCGATCCGCCCCCGTCCTCTTTCCTCATTTTCGCCGCGCGCTCGAGGAGCCTCGAATGGAGATAGAATACGTCTCCCGGATATGCCTCGCGGCCCGGGGGACGCCTGAGAAGAAGCGAGAGCTGGCGGTACGCCCACGCGTGTTTCGTCAAATCGTCGTAGATGATGAGCGCGTGCCTGCCGGAGTCACGGAAGTACTCGCCTAGCGCGCATCCCGCGTATGGCGCGATGAACTGGAAAGGAGCCGGGTCGCTCGCGTTGGCTGCGACCACGGTCGTGTATTCCATGGCGCCGTGTTCTCTCAGCTTGTCAACGACCTGGGCGACCGTAGACTGCTTCTGTCCGATCGCTACATATATACAGTAAACGTCTTCTTTTTTCTGGTTGATTATCGTATCGACCGCGATCGCCGTTTTACCTATCTGGCGGTCGCCGAGAATAAGCTCCCTCTGCCCCCTTCCGATCGGGATCATCGCGTCTATGGCCTTGATACCGGTCTGGAGAGGCTCATGGACCGACTGTCTGTAGACGACGCCAGGGGCCTTGATCTCGATCGGCTTCGTTGCGGAAGCCTTGATCTCGCCCTTGCCGTCTATCGGCTGGCCGAGTGAGTTGACTACCCTCCCCTTCATGTCGTCGCCAACCGGGACTTCGGCTATCCTGCCGGTGCGCTTTACGAGGTCCCCCTCCTGGACTTCCTTGTCCTCGCCGAAGAGCGCGATACCGACGTTGTCTTCTTCGAGGTTGAGAACAAGCCCCATGACCCCGCTCGCGAACTGCACAAGCTCGCCGGACATCGCCTGATCGAGCCCGTATGCGCGCGCGATTCCGTCCCCGACGGATATAACGGTGCCAACTTCGGAGGTTTCGATCTTGGTTTCATAACCCTTGATTCTGTTTCTTAGTATTTCGCCTATTTCCTCGATCTTTAATTCCTGCATATCTCTTCGCTCCTTATTAAATTAGGGGGTTTCAGGACCGCGTGAGGACGTTTCTCATTCTCTCAAGCTGGGTCTTTATACTACCATCGAACACCTTATCTTCAACCTTCGTGATTATTCCGCCTATAATCGACGGGTCGACCTTGGACGTAACCTCTACGTCCTGTCCGACCGCCTTTATCAATGCGCTCTTTATCCGCGCGAGATCGAACTCGGAGGGCTCGGCCGCCATGATTACCTCGGCCCTGAGCCTGCCCGAGGCTTTCCTCAGCTTCTCCACGACAATCTGCTCGGATTTTACGAGCGATTTAAACTTGTCGAGCTCTATCACGACCGTAAGGAAGTTGACCGTCAATCTGTCGTAGCCTTTCTTCTGTCCTATATCCTCGATTATCCCCTTCCTTTCCTGAAAATCGAAAGTGGAGCTCCAGAGTATGTTCCTCACATCTTCAGCACCCGAGAGCAGCTTGAAAAAGTCCTCGATGTCGGAAGTCACGCGGTCGAGCTTGCTCTCCTCTCTCGCGCTCTCGATAAGCGCTTCGGTGAGGTCTCTCAGTGTTGCGATTGATGCCATTTTTCATCCTCGATATTTTTGGTAAATTCCTGTATGAACCTTTCCTTGTCCGCGTCCCGCAGGCCCTCTTTTATGAGCGCCTCCGCGTTCCCGAGGGCAAGATTTACGACCTCTGTCTGTATCTCGCGCCTCGCACGCTCTGTCTGGAGCGCTATGGTCTCCCTTGCTTCCTTCCTTATAGTTTCCGAAGCAGACTCGGCCTGCCTGAGCAACTCCGCCCTCTCCGTCTCTCCCTGCTTGCGGAGGGTTTCCTTGAGCGCATTGATTTCGGATTCTATCGCCTGGAGCTTCTTTGCGTATTCCTCATATTTCGATTTGGCTTCCCCGATGGTCTTCTGCGCAGTGTCGATCTCGTGGCTTATAGACCCGCGCCTTTCCACGAGGAAATTCTTTACAGGGGTCTTGAGGAAGTAGACGAGCACGCCGAGCAGTATTACGAGGTTGACGGCATGCTCCAGAACGAACTGCCAGTTAAAGCCGCCGTTTTCCGAAGCCCCGGCGAGGATCATGTTTATTATTCCGTATCCGGTCATACGCCCGCCTCCCTGCCCAATACCTTGGAGGCGATTTCCCTGGACAGCACCTGAACGTCTCCCTTGAGCTTGTCTTTTATCGCCTCTGTATCCGATTCGAGCTTCTTTTTCGCCTCGTCGAGTAGCGAAGCCGTTTCCTCCCTCGTCTTCGCGATAACCCCGTTCGCCGCCGCCTCCCCTTCGCGTACTATCTTGTTCCGCTCCTCCTGGGCCTGGGCCCTCGCTTCATTGAGCTTGGCTTCGTATTCGAGGATTATCTCCTTCACCTTCTCTTCGAGCTCCCTCGCTTCCTTTATAGCGCCTTTCGTAAGCCTGTCGCGCCTGTCGATTAGCTCGAGAAACGGCTTGAAGACGAGTGCGTTGAGGATTAATATCGCCGCTATGAAAATCACTATCTGTATGAATACGGTTTTGTTAACGCTGAGCAGGTCTTCCGCGGCTGACGCCTGAGAAGCGGCTGTGACGATTAATAGGAAGGAAACCGCTTGAACCAACTTTAATTGTTTCATTGTATCCATATCTCCTGTACAGAATACGGAACCGGCTATGCCCGTACCGCCCTAAGCAGCCGTTTGAGCGGCGGAGACGCGAAAAAGAGCTTATCGAAGGGGCTGTAAAACGCTTCTTCCAGACTCATTTGCGGGCTTAATTCCCTAAGGGCAGAACATTGAAAAAACGAAAGTATTTAACATGAAATGAGGGGAGTGTCAAACAAATTCACCGTATATACACAATAGAAGGGCGAATTCCCGCCCCTCTGATCGTCGAGTGCGTGTGCCATGCAATTCGGGGACAAAAGATGATGCAGAGGACGGGACTAAAAGCTGCGACAGCCACGGATCGTTGCCTGAGCTTTCTTAAGGACTTGAAATGCATAAAGAAAGCTAAAAAACCTCCCGACAGTGCAGAAATGGCTTAAAATCCCTAGTTAACGCTAAAATCTATCAATTCCTCACGCATGCCTAAGGGAATAATACCCGTTCAACCCTTCGATCCTTCGACTTCGCTAAGGACAGGCGTGCAGATTAGGGCTTGCTCCAACATTTGGCCGTAGTTGAAATGCGACATAAGGATCATATACGAGCGCAGGTTCCACGCCTCAGGACGAACGGGTTGGGTTGGATATATGAGTGAAAGGTGACACCCCCACCCAAACCCTCCCCCCTCAAGGGGGAGGGGAATAATATATAAGGCGAACGGGGTGAGTCTCGTGTGTTGGTTTGGGCGGAAGAGGTACAGATGTATCTGCTATGAGCGCAGATTCTGCGCCTCAGGACGAACGGGCGGGGGCACTTGCGAGTCGGACGGAGGAATTTGGAAAGAATCGCGCATGAGGGCACGTTGTGTGCCGCTGGCCGCAGCCGGGAAATGAAAAATAGACGCTGAAGTTTCGGGAGCGGGACGCCGAATAGAACCTCCCGTTCAAGCTATCCCTTTTTCCTTATTGAATTTATCAAGCTCTATGTCGTATTCGGTATAGATACCCAGCGCATGGAGGCATTCGTTCGCCTCCTCGAGACTCCCTGCCTTCGATACGGCTCGGGACATTGCCGATAATTTCTCGTAAAGCACGCCGGGGGTGAAGTAATAAGTGACAGTCGAAGACATGGAAAGGCTTAACTGCCGCCTCCCGCTCCTTATGGCCGTATCCGGATTCTCCCCTTTCGCATATAACGCGGGGGCGCGGCTCGCTTCGGTCGGGACTACGGCGATCAGTTTCTCGAGGAGCGCGAGCGCCTCCCGCGTAATCCCCCAGCTTCCGAGGAGCCCCCCTTCCCTCGCAAGTATGGACATAGACCTCTCGAGCTCGTCCTGGGTGAGCTCCCCGTCGCTGCCGTACCCGAAGAGACCCATCACGGTCGGAATTCTCTTTTCAAGGGTCGCGAAAGCGGCGGTCATTATGGAATCCGCGAGAGGGCTCATTAGTCCGGGCTCGTTCCCGAAGGCGAGGAGGTCCCCTCCTACGTCTATGCCGATTATCAGATCAGCCCCAAGCCCGTCCGCCGCGTTGAGTATGCCCTCGGCGACGGCCCTCGGCCCAGGATGAATGTCTATCAAAAGGGTCTCTTTCCCGAGGACCTCCGCAACGCCCGATTCCGCGAACCTCACCCCGGTGCTCGTGACTGTGTCTTTATTCGCGAACCATACGACGTCATTTAATTTTCGCGCGTTTCTGACTTCTTCGAATTTCCGGGGTCCCGGAACAGGGTCGATGACAGACCTTTCCCAGGAAAGACCTCCAAGCTCGCACTCTATCCCGAACATGCTCAGGAGGTCGGCTGTCGGGATAGTGCCTACGATGTCCCCCCCGCCGCCTATGCCTATGAGTATGGCCTTCCTGGTATTCGCGATAACTTCTCTCAGTGATCTCCTTTCCTGCAAGCGCGGTCTCCCTCAAGGGCGAAATAGTGCAATATGCCCTGAATACTCTACTTTAAGGGACGCAACTTTCAATCAGATTGTTATGTAGGGAGCCGTATAGTCAGTAGTGAAAAATTCAGGACCTGGGTTCTTCAAGAAGGACGAAGAGGACGTTGTCGCTGAAGGCGGGGGATTTGGTAAGCCCCAGGTGGTCGGTGAATAGGAACGTGACGCTCGACCATTCAATCGGCGATACGAGAGCCGGAGTCCAGTAGCCACCCACTCTCTCGTCCATGAGAGCGCTCGCGCGCGTTACCGTCCCGTCGCCGGGGGCGTACGCGGACACCTCTATTTTGCCCGTCGCCCTGTCGACCTTGAGGGCCGAGCCCGTGAGCACCGCGTCCCCGGCTATGAGGTAGAGCTTGAGACTCTGAGGGGGTTCTGCGGGGGTATCTATCGCTTCCTGAAACGCGGCGCCCCGCTTAAGGGATTTTCTCAAATGATCTATGGCTATTTCACGTCTTTTTGCTGGGTCGGAAACGTCGGGGAGCAGCCATCCGAGCACCTCCTCCTGCCCGGGGTCGGTGAGGCCCCAGCCGAGCTCTATCCAGACCTCGGGATCCATGAGGTCGAGCCATTCGCCATTCTCGTCCGCGACGGCCCCGTGCCTGGTCCTCGGGAGCTGCTGATATAGTGAAGGAAAGGTCCCGATGATCGCGGGCTCGTATTTAGGCAGAAATGGCCCTATGTCCCGCCCCATGACGAGAGTCTCGACGGCCCCGATAGCACCCGCGTTGGGTGTACCGACGATTATCACCTTTTCGACGTACTCGGCGCCGGCCCATGTGACTTCAGGCTTGGTGCCGTCCCCGGGCAGGTCTTTGCCGCCGTACATCAGAAAATAACGCGTCAGCAGGCCGCCCATCGAATGGGCGACTATGTCGAACTTGACGTCGTCCTTCTTTATTCCGCGCTTCCTGTACTCACCGAGAATGTATTCCTTTTTCTCTTCGATGAATTTTTTGAGCCTCTTCGCGTTCTCGACGTTATCGAGCCTCCAGTCGTAGTCGAACTGAAAGCAGGTGAAGTGGTCGTCCCCGTAGTCGATCTCGTTTAATTTATTTGAGGCGAGGGACTGGTCGAGGTAGCCGCCCGCGCCGAGCGTGCTCAGTATGTTTATATAAGCGTTCAGCTGTATAGGCAGCCCGAAGAGCTTCACCTTTACCCTGTCGAGAGCGCCGTCCGAACGTACGCTGTCCGTGAGCTCGTCTATGGGGACGCCTTCTTTCATGGGTAAAGCGATGAGTCGCGCCCCCTCAGGGGTTTCGGGATCGGCTTCGCCCCCGTCGAATGCCCCCCACACGAGCTGCCCGGTCTCGCCGTCCCTCAGCTTCGAGCCGAGAATGCCGGGAATGACGATGACAGGATTGCCCTCTTCGTGCGAGCGCATCGCCGCCTGCGTGTATATGCCCCCGAGGTCGGGCGGGTCGTACTCTGCCCTGGCACAGGCAAACATCAGAGCAATCGGCAATAATATAACAAAAAGAATATATCTCATAGCCCCCCAAGCAATAAATACGCGCACTTATCTCTTAGGTCCTGTAAACCTTTGACGACAGACACACCTGATGAGATCCATTTCGGCGTGAAAAACAGGAAGCACTTTACAGATGTGCTTGCTTACATGCGCGGGGATGCCCGAGCTAGCTCATAATGAGACCCTGGACCTGCGATTTAATTTGACTCTATTTTTAAAGGGGCGGAGCCGGATCACTCGGCGAACTGTATGCCGAGCCTCACCTGCACTATCGCCTGGTTGACGAGCTCGAGCGCCCTGACCCTGTGCCCGCCTTTATCCGGCGACGAGACTTCGAGACTGATCCGGGCCTCGTGGAGACTGCCTAGGGCCTGCTCCATGTTCGGCTGATAACCGGGCTGAGCCTGGGCTTCCCTGAAGATATTGAACGTCCCCATCAGAACCGCTGTGAAAAGAACTCCCGCTAAAAACGGCAGTGAAAATTTTAAGATCCTCGACATAACGAGCCTCCTTAGGGATTAGGAATTTAGAACACTATAAAACACCTGATACGCCGCAGCAAACCGAATTCGAAATCCCGCACATCATGCAGCAGTCAGCGCTTCACCTTGTATCCCGATTTTTCCCTGTCCCAGGTGTCCTTCGTTATGCCCGCTTCCCTGAGCTTGTTCTTCTGCACCCTCTCCGTGCCCGTCTTCGGCAGAGAGGTCTCGAACCTCACGAACCTCGGGAGCATGAAGTGGGGCATCCTGGGCTCGAGGTATTCCATAAGACTGTGCGGGTCGATTTTCTTCCCTTTCTTGGAAACGACCACGATCATGACCTCGTCCTCGGCGTACCTTCCGCCTTCCGATTTAATGCCGATCACGCCGCACTCCTCGACTTCGGGATGCGAATTAACGATTTTCTCGACCTCGAACGAGCTTATGTTCTCACCCCTCCTCCTTATATAGTCTTTGACCCTGTCGACGAAATAGATGTATCCGTCCTTGTCCATCATCCCCGCGTCCCCGGTGTGGAACCAGAAGTTCCTGAAATCCTGCACGGTCTTCTCGGGCATCTTGTTGTAGTAGTGGAGCATGATGTTAGGGGTCCTCGGGCGCACGATTATTTCGCCCACGCGGCCCCTCGGCACTTCCTCGTCCGTCTCCGGGTCTCCGATCTTTATCTCGTAGCCGGGAGCTTCCTTTCCGCACGAGCCGACCCTGAAAGGCTCTCCCGGCCTCATCCACGTGCACTGCCCTATCTCGGTGAGCCCGTAGCCCTCCATGAACTTTATATTGAACCTGTCCATGAACTCCTCGATTATGTCGTGGGGCGCGGGGGATCCGAGGACGAGCTTCACCTTGTGCTGCTTTTCCTCGGGCACGGGCGGCGTGTTCCACATGAAGTAGGCCATCGTGCCGACTATGTTGAACTTGGTCACGCCATGATCCTTTATCCATTTCCAGAACTGGCTCGCCGAGTATTTCTCCTCGACGACCGCTTTGGCTCCTTTGATGAGCGCGGGATAGACGGACATTACCATGGCGTTCGAATGATAGAGGGGGAGACAAGTGAAGCAGACGTCCCTCGGGCCTACGTCCATTATCTCGGCGTAGTTCCTTGCGCTCGAGTAATCGGCCGCGCAGGGTCTTACGACGCCTTTAGACCTACCCGTCGTGCCCGAGGTATACATGAGCCTCGCGTAATCCATGAACGTTATCTCCACGCCCGGCTCCGTGCTCTTCTGGGGATTTATGAACTCGGGATATGAAATCATGCTTTCGAAATGAAAGCCCTGTTTGTCGAATTTCTCGCTGCCGCTCCTCGTCCACACTATCACGTGTTCGAGCTGAGGCAGGTCGTTCGCTATGGGCGGCATCCTGTCGAGATACTCCTCGGCTATGAATAGCGCTTTCGAATCGGAGCTGTCGAGAATGTACTGGAGGAAATCCATCTTGTAAGCCGTATTGATAGGCACCATGACCGCGCCCATTTTCAGGATGCCGAACCATGTAATCACGTAGTCGTCGGAATTCGGCATATACACCGCTACCTTCTCGCCTTTTTTTATGCCGAGCCTGAGGAGGCCGTTGGCTATCTTGTTGGCGAGCTGGTTAGTCCTGAAAAAGCTGAGGGGTTTCTTGTAGCCGAACTGCAGGAAGGGCTTCTTGCCGAGCTTCTTAGCCTGCTGCGTGAGTATCCTGGGGAGCACCCAGTTGGTTTTGTCCTGACCCGCGTACCACTCCACGTTGAACCTGCCGTTCTCCCTCTTGTAGGTGACCGTGTGCATGAGGTCGCGGCCTTTCTTCCGCTTGGGTTTTGCTGCCATTTTTATATCCTCTCCCGGGCGGTCCCGAGCCGATAAACGTCTATTTTTATGCATGACCGGTCCACGCATGGCCCGGCCACCGATTTCATTTTCTACTTTATTTTTTTATAGGGAAAAGTCAAGTGTTCCGGCCGGGCCGCGACACGGTCGTGTCGGGTGGTGTAGATGCCTAGTAATTCGCGGACAAAAGTTGTCCCATTCCTTTCACACTCACGCTGGAGCGACACCCGTTCAACCCTTCGATCCCCCTACGGCTTATAGCCTACCGGCGACGTGCCGCAGGCTCCCCCCTTCGCTAGAGCTTCGGGGGACAAGCAGGGCGGACGGGTTAACTTTGATGTATGAATGGAAGGTGTCACCCCCACCTTAATCCTCCCCCCTCAAGGGGGAGGAAATTTATTTGCAGTTGCTCACCCGCCGCGGATTTACCAGTAGAAAATATCGGAGCCGAGAAAGTTGCAATCTGGACATTAGGGGAGAGCGACCGATTCATTTTGTCTTCTGAATCCACAAGGTAAATCATTAACATTGTTGCATTCGACCAGGGGCGTCCGAATTCTCTTATTCATCGAATTCGTTACTCGCTCGGAATCGTTTGTGAATGTCGGGAAATACAAACCCACCTTCATTACATGCTATCCAGAAACATTCCAGCCGCGAATTAGTTAACATCTACAGGGTAGAGATGCAACTCCCGAAACCGTAAAGATAAATCAGGAAACGCCGCCGTCGGCGGGGGTTTCCGCTTCTTCGGCAGGCGCCCTTTTCTTGCCGAACATCCACGCCACCAGGATGCCGAGCTCGTAAAAAACTATTATGGGGAGGAACATGAACATGAACGATATGGCGTCGGTCGTCGGTGTGAGCACGGCTGCAACGACGGCGCTCACGAGTATCGCGTATTTCCTCCGCTTCCTCAGCCATGCGCTCGTTACAATACCGACCCTCGCCAGTACGAAAATCACGAGAGGGAACTCGAATATGAGCCCGAATCCAAGAATAAGGGCCATGAAGAACGAGAGTGCCTCCTTTATCGAAGGGAAAGCCTTCACGTACTCGGAAGAATATTCGTTGAGGAGGAACCTGAATGCCGGGGGCGCCGCGACGTAGTAGCAGAACGAAGCCCCGAACGCGAAGAACAGAGTTCCGAAAAGAATAAACGGGATTATTATCTGCTTTTCATGCTTGTATAGTCCCGGCGCGACGAATTTCCAGGCCTGATAGAGTATAAAAGGCACTGCGGCGGCGATAGCCGTGAATATGGCGACTTTAAGATAGGTCATGAACCCTTCGGCGGGCATAGTGAATATGAGCACGCTCCCCTCGGGAAGGTTATCCCTGATAGGCTCCATAAGAAAATCGAATATCCGGCCGGAGAAATAGTACGCCGGAATGAAGCAGACGAGAACCGCCAGGAGCGACCAGAGGAGCCTCCTCCTTAATTCACCCAGGTGCTCGAGGAACGACATTTTGGATTCTTCCATGGATGCGGCAAAAGATTAACTCAATAGCGGGCGGTTCTCAAACAACGTCTCGCGGCGCGCACACGATCATATTCATCGCGGGAGTCACCCTCCCGGGCGCCCCGGCAGAGCACGGCCGCCCGCGGGCAGCCTCTGAAATTGACAACAAATCATGGCTCGCATATATTGTTATCCCTGTAAAATAATCCCCTAACATCTCTCGGAGGAAGAATTGAAAGTACTGATTACAGACGGTATGACCAAGGAAGGTCTCAGCATTCTGGAATCCGCCGAAGGTCTTGACCTGGACGTAAGAAAGAGCACACCCAAGGAGGAATTGGCTGGAATCATAGGCGGTTACGACGCTATTGTCATAAGGAGCGCGACCAAGCTCACAGCCGATTTAATCGAGGCCGGGAAGAACCTGCGCGTAATAGGCAGGGCGGGGATAGGGGTCGACAACGTCGACGTCGAAGCCGCGACGAAGAAAGGCATCGTCGTGATGAACACACCCGAAGCGAACGCGATTACGACTGCCGAGCACACGATCACCCTGATGCTCTCCCTCGCGAGGCAGATACCGCAGGCGCACGCCTCGATCAAGACGGGCAAATGGGAAAGGAGCAAGTTCAAAGGAATAGAAATCTACGGCAAGACGCTCGGATGCATCGGCCTCGGGAATATAGGCAAGCTCGTCGCCGAGAGGGCGCTCGGGCTCAAGATGAACGTCATCGCCTACGACCCGTTCCTGTCCAAGGAAGCGGCCGAGAGAATAGGCGTAGAGCTCGTCGCGCTCGACGAGCTGCTGAAGAGATCCGACATAATAACGATACACACTCCGCTCACGCCGGAGACGAAAGACCTCATTAATAAAGACACCATCGAGAAGACCAAGAAAGGGGTCGTGTTCATAAACTGCGCGCGAGGCGGAGTGATAAACGAAAAGGACATCGCCGAGGCCATAAAATCGGGGAGGGTCGCCGGCGCCGCTTTCGACGTATACGCAAACGAGCCCCCCGAGGAGGGCAACCCGCTCCTCACGCTCGAAGAAAACGTGGTATTTACCCCTCACCTGGGGGCGTCGACGGAAGAGGCGCAGACCAAAGTGGGAGTCGCGATCGCCGAGCAGATAGTTGACTTCCTTAAAAACGGGGTAGTGAAGAACGCGGTGAACATGCCGTCCGTAAGCCTCGAGCTGCTTAAAACGATGAGGCCTTATCTAAACCTCGCGGAGAAGCTGGGTAGCCTCCAGGGACAGCTCTGCAAGGGCGGGGTCGAGGAAATACACATAGAATACGACGGTGAGGTCTCGGAGCTCGACACCTCGCCCATAACCGTAGCCGCTCTCAAGGGGTTCCTCACGCCCATGATGGATGTGGTCGTGAGCCACGTGAACGCCCCGGTCATAGCCGAGGAGCGCGGCATAAAGGTAATCGAATCCAAGTCCGCGCAGACCAAAGACTACAGGAGCCTGATATCCATTAAAGTGAAGACGGAAGGGGGCGAGAGCCACGTGTCGGGCACTATATTCGGGAAAGAAGAGCCTAGATTCGTCAGGATAAACGGTGTTACAATAGATGTTGTGCCCAAGGGTTACCTCCTAGTCAGCGAGAACTACGACAGGCCGGGGTTCATAGGGGCTATGTGTACGCTCCTCGGGGAAAACGGGGTCAACATCGGCCTCCTGCACCTGGGGAGGGAGGCGATCGGCGGGAGGGCGATAGTCTTTACGAACGTGGACTCCCCGGTGCCGGCCAACGTTATCGAAAAAATATCCAAGCTTCCGGACATCATTTCCGTGACGCAGGTCAATCTTTAGATGATAAACCGCCTCAGTCTTCCACAGGGCGTTAAAGACTACACGCCCGAGAAAGCAGAAGAGCTCAGAAGGATAGAAGACGGTCTGTTAGAAGAGTTCGGCAGGTGGGGCTATAGGAAAGTCATAACCCCGCTTTTCGAATACCTGGAGCCGTTATCGGTAGGACTAGGCGACGAGCTCAAAAGCAAGGTCATGAAATTCGTCGATCCTTCTTCGGGGGACGTCGTGGCCCTGAGACCCGACATAACGCCACAGGTGGGCAGGATAGTAGCGACCCAGATGAAGGACAGGACCGCGCCGCTCAGGCTCTGCTACAACGGCAGGGTCGTGAGGTTCGAGGAAAAGGGCAGCGGCAAGGAGAGGGAGATCTTCCAGGTGGGATGCGAGCTCGTAGGACTCTCCTCTCCCGAAGCCGACGCCGAGATAATAGCCCTAGGGGTCAAGTCGCTCGGGAAATCGGGGATCAAGAACCTTGTGCTCGACATCGGCCACACGGGGATCCTCAGATACCTCCTTGCGAAGACAGGCGAGCTCAGAGAAAGCATCGAAGAGGCGCTTAAAAAAAAAGACCAGGAAGCCTTGTCCCGGGCAATCGCTAAATCACGCGCTCCCAGGAACGTAAAGGACACGATTCTGAAGCTACCCGAGCTTTTCGGCGGAAGACACATACTGGCCGAAGCGAAAAAAATCAAATCCATAAGAAAATACGTGAACGAGCTCGAAAGCGTGCTCGGCGTCATCGACGACTACCAGTCCGAGTGCGACGTCAACATAGACCTCGCGGAGATAAGGGGCTTCAATTATTACACGGGCGTGACGTTCGAGATCGTCTCGCGCGACATCACTGCCCCCCTCGTAAGGGGAGGACGGTACGACGAGCTCATGGGGAAATACGGATTGGACTCGCCCGCGACCGGGTTCGCCGTGGACGTGGAGACGCTCCTCAGCACAAACAGAAAAGACAGGGAAGGGAACCAGATCCATTTCGTCGTAATCCCCAAGAAACCGGCGCTCAGGCGCGAAGCCATACGTCTTGCGGAATGGCTCAGGTCGAGCGGCTTCAAGGTCGTCCTCGACCTCAACCTCGACGCGAAGCAGAGGGAGCTCAGGATAAAGGAGAACCGCGCTTCCAACTTCTACGGAGTCATACTCCTCGAGACCCCGAGGAAGCTGAAGCTTATCGAGTCGAGGAGGGGCGCCTGCAAGGAATTCTCCAACCTCGAGGAGCTCCTAAAAGGGGGTATCTGAGCATGCCTAACATAGTAGTCATCGGCGCTCAATGGGGGGACGAGGGCAAGGGAAGGATCGTCGACCTAATCTCGGAAAACGTCGATATAATAGCCCGCTATCAGGGCGGGAACAACGCCGGGCACACCATCGTTATCGGGAAAGAAAAGGTGGTGCTGCATCACCTGCCCTCCGGCATCCTCCGGGAGGGGAAGATCTCGGTCATAGGGAACGGGGTCGTGATCGACCCCAAGGTGCTTCTCGAGGAGCTCAGTGGACTGAGATCCGCCGGTTACAGAGCCGATGCCGGAAACCTGAAAATAAGCGACAGGGCGCACGTGATAATGCCCTATCACAGGGAGATAGACATCGCGCGCGAATCGTCTTCGCACGGCAACGGAAAAATTGGGACGACGGGAAGGGGCATAGGCCCGGTATACGAAGACAAAGCCGCGAGGCGGGGAATCAAGTTCTCGGATCTCATCGATCCGGAGTCGCTCAGGGAAAGGCTGTCAAACGTACTCGAAGAGAGGAACATGTATCTCGAGCACGTGCTCGGCAGAAAGCCCCTTAAATTCGACGACATATACGATGAATACGTGGAGTACGGAGCTGAGCTGAAGGATTTCTCGTGCGACGTCTCGGGCCTCCTTAATAAAGCCATAACCGAGGGGAAGTGCGTGCTGTTCGAGGGCGCTCAGGGGGCGCTCCTGGACATAGACCTAGGCACTTATCCGTTCGTCACGTCCTCGAGCGCGAGCTCGGGCGGCGCATGCACGGGCACGGGAGTGAGCCCGGTACGCATAGACGTAGTGCTCGGCATCGCGAAAGCCTACACCACGAGGGTAGGCGAAGGGCCTTTCCCTTCGGAGATTCCCGGGGAGCTGGGGGAGAAGCTGAGGGAGGCGGGGGGCGAGTACGGAGCGACCACCGGGAGGTCGAGAAGATGCGGATGGTTCGACTGCGTCGCGCTCAAATACGCAGCCATGAC
This sequence comes from Thermodesulfobacteriota bacterium, assembly GCA_040754335.1. NCBI lineage: Bacteria > Pseudomonadati > Thermodesulfobacteriota > Thermodesulfobacteriota bacterium. Next base: position 117,738 of record JBFMCV010000003.1, read on the forward strand.
GAACGGAATCTCACGCCTTGCTGTAACGAAGCTCGACGTATTGTCGGGATTCGACAAGATCAAAGTCTGCGTCGGTTACAGGTACAGGGGCGAGAACCTCGCGGACTTCCCCTCAAACATCAATATACTAAAAGACTGCCAGCCGGTATACGAGGAGATTGAGGGCTGGAAGGAAGACATTTCGTCCGCAAGGGAGTTCGGCGAGCTGCCGCCCCAGGCAAGAAATTATGTCAGAAAGATAGAAGAGCTGACCGGAGTTACGATTTACGCCGTATCGCTCGGAGCGTCGAGAGAGAAGATCCTGTTTCTTTCGGAATTATTTGATTGATACCCGGAATTAATCGAATTCGTATTCCCTGACCCAGTATGTCAGGTTGGGACTCCAGCTTTCCAAACGCACCGCATCGATCTTGTTGTAGAAGTAATCGCCTTCCGTCTGGAACTCTTTCTTGAAGAGACCGACGACCCTGATGTAGTCGCCGTCGGCGACAGGCGCTTCGCCGTTGACATACACGTCGATCCCTATCCCCTGCCTGTCGGCGAGAGTGAACACGGTAAAGACCTGCTCCACTCCGTTCACCATCACCCCCGTAGACTCGACCCTCGGGCGCCATATCTTTCCTATGACTATAACTCCCGACATGTCATAGGCGTCGGGGCTGGCCAGTATTGTCGAGATGCTTACGTTTTGCGAGGGGAGCGCAGTGTCGGGATCCCTCCACTCACGGGAACAAGCCGTGAATATGGAGAGGATTATTAAAAGTGTCAGCACGCATGAGAATTGTCGCATCGGGAACGCCTCCGTTGAGGATGCCGGTCAGTAGAGAATTATAACACAATCCTTACGAATTTTTCTCGTACGCTTCTATAATTTTCCTGACGAGCGGGTGCCTCACAACGTCGTTCTTAGAGAAATACACGAAGGAGATGCCTTCGATCCTTTTCATCAGCATCTCGGCCTCCAGCAGGCCCGATCTCTCGCTCGCCGCCAGGTCCACCTGCGTGGTATCCCCGGTAATCACGGCCTTCGAATTATAGCCGAGCCGCGTAAGGAACATCTTCATCTGCATCGACGTGGTGTTCTGGGCCTCGTCCAATATTATGAATGCATCGTTCAGCGTCCTTCCCCTCATGAATGCGAGCGGGGCTATCTCTATGGCTCCCTTCTCGAGTAGACGCGAGGCCTTTTCATAGTCCATCATGTCGTATAGCGCGTCGAGGAGCGGCCTGAGATAAGGGTCGACCTTCTGCGAGAGATCGCCCGGAAGGAACCCGAGCTTCTCCCCGGCCTCCACGGCGGGCCTCGTGAGCACTATCCGGTTTACCTCCTTATTGACGAAGGCCGAGACCGCCATGGCCATCGCGAGGTACGTCTTTCCAGTCCCCGCGGGGCCGATCCCGAACACTATGTCGTGCCTCCTGATCGATTCTATATATATCTTCTGCGCGATGCTCTTGGGAGCGATTATCCGTTTCCTCGTCGATACGCAGACCGTGTCGAGGAACACATCCGCGAGCCTTATCTTCCCCTCGTCCACTATCCTTGCCGCAAGCTCGATATCCGCCGGGTCGAGCGTATAGCCCTTCTCGAGGAGACCGTACATCTCCCTCAAGAACCTGTTGGCGGACTCGACTCCTTCCTCCTCGCCCTCGAGGTTGAGCTTCCCGCCCCTCGAATGGATCTTTATCCCGTAATGGCCCTCGATTTCCTTAAGGTTGTCGTTATTCTCCCCGTAAAGCTCCTTGACCAGGTTGTTGTCGCCGAATTCGAGCTCTTTCGCGCTCCCGTTTTCGATTCTAATAGTTTCCTGCATAGTTATTCAGTCTTTCCTCCTCCCGGATTCATACCGGGATTTATATATAAAATATATGCATTGCCTGGGGATTTTACAGACCGGGAAAACGGGCATAAAGGTTCCGCCGTCCGGAACGAAGCGTGAGATTGACGGACCAACGTAGGGAGGTTGAGGGTTTCCTTTATTTTATTTCCCAACTATGAAGTAATGTGGTGCCGGGGATTTCCTTCATTTTTAACAGTGATTAGTATAACAGAACGCCCGCCAAATCCAACCCCGCGCCGCAGCCCCTTCAGCCGTGAAAGCGCACGCTCACTTGTCTATGAGAGAGGGGTCCGGGTGCTTGAACCGGTAACCGAGCAGCATCTTCAGCTTCTCGCTCTTTATTATCTTAAATCCCCTTCCCCCTCCGTCTGCGAAATCAGGCGGTTTAAGCCCCAGCTTGCGGGCCTGGGCTGTGTAATATTCCTTTCTTAGCGGGTGCTTATCCGCGCAGGCGTTGAGCGTCTCCCCCCAAAGATTCCGCTCGATGATCCTGTGGATTATCGCCACGCAATCGTCCCTGTGTATGAGGTTCACGGGGGCGTTCCCCCCCGTAATACCGCTTTTCCCCGCAAGGAACCTGCCGGGCATCCGGTCGTAGCCTATGAGCCCGCCTAACCTGAGTATCGTCGTCTCGAAACGGGCGCATTCGCGTAGGAGCCTCTCGGCCTCGAGAAGGGCTATGCCCGAGGGCTTTTCAGGCGGCTCCCGATCATCCTCCGTGACTTCACGGTTAAGATCCGGATAAACGGATGTCGAGCTTACGAAGAGCACTTTTTTGACGGGGGAGGATTCGATACGGGCGATCAAGGACCTGATCTGGGCCGGGTGATACTCGGCGATGTCGTCCCTCCTCCCGGGCGGGAAGTTGACTACCAGCACGCCGCAATTGAAAAAATCATTGAGTCCCTCGCCCCTGAGGCCGGGATCGAGGACCAGATAAAAAGGCTCGATGCCGCGGGCCCCTATCACTTCGAGCTCGCTACGGGTCCTGGTCGACCCCTTCACGGCATAGCCCTTCCCTATCAGGTATTCACCCAGAGGCAGCCCCAGCCAGCCGCATCCCAGTATGCTTATCGTTTCCATATGAATTCAATGGTAAGCGGTAATTTGCGGACGTTCAATCCCCGGCCGGGGGCTCACCCGTTAACGCATCTCGATATCGTTCATTTCGTAAGACGTTCGAGCGCTTCTTTATATTTCTCGGAGGTTTTGCGGACGATCTCGGGGGGAAGGGCCGGCGCGGGCGGGCGCTTGTCCCAATCGAGCGACTCGAGATAGTCCCTGACGAACTGTTTATCGAAGCTCTTCTGGGGGCCTCCGGGTTTATATTCGTCCCGGGGCCAGAACCGGGACGAGTCGGGCGTGAGCGCCTCGTCTATGAGTATGAGCTCCCCCGTTTTTTCGTCTATACCGAATTCGAATTTCGTGTCGGCGATTATTATCCCTTTCTTCTCCGCTATATCCCTCGCCCTCGAATAAAGCGCTATGCTCACGTCCCTGACCCTTTCAGTAAGCTCTCTACCGAGAAGTTCCGCTGCGCGCTCGAAGCTGATGTTTTCGTCGTGTGTGCCTTCCTCGGCCTTCGTCGAAGGTGTGAATATGGGCGTTTCGAGCTTCGAAGATTCCGGGAGCCCGGGAGGAAGCGGGATTCCGCATATTGAATTTTTCTTCTTGTATTCTTTCCAGCCCGAGCCCGCGACGTACCCCCTTACTATGCATTCGACAGGAAGGGGCTTCGTCTTCCTTACGAGCATGCTCCTCCCCCGGAGCACTTCCCTGTATTTCCGGAACTCTTCGGGATAGTCGTCCACGTCCGTCGATATCAAGTGGTTCTGTACGATGTCTTCGGTTTGTCCGAACCAGTATTTAGATATCGTATTCAGCACCTTCCCCTTTCCCGGTATGCCTTCGGGGAGCACCACGTCGAACGCCGAAATACGGTCTGAAGCGACGAGGAGGAGCTTATCGCCGAGGTCGTAGATGTCCCTCACCTTACCCCTCCTGGGAGGTCCCACACCCTCGAAATCGGTGCGCATCACGATCATGTTTTCTTTTGTTGCCATAAGTCGCACGAGACAGCCAAGAAATCAGCGGAGAGAATTCTATTAAAGAAAAAAAGGTATGTCAAAGGATTATTATATACGGAGACGCATACGTTCCTCCGTGCAGGCTTCAATACTTTCGATGATCGAGCGGGCCTTCGATCCCTATCCGCAGAAGCTCCTTTATGCGGTGCTCAACTCCGGGGAACCTGCCTCTTAACTCCCCTTCGATCATGAGAAGGCCGTCGAGCTCAGGTCCTGCAAGCGTCTCGTCGAGGAGCTTGAACGCGCGAGCCCGGACGGTCTCATAACCGAGCGGATTGCCCCTCTTTTCGAGCGCATCCGAGAGACCTTTGAGAAAATCGGTATAATAACCGAGTATAGAGTTTATTTTGTTGCGCCTTTCGAGAGGGTTTTCCTTAACTGTCATTTAGCCCCGCCTGACGTCCTGCCTCTCAACCTCGAGGCGTCTAAGATGTCTTTCAGGAACCACATGAGGAGGAACGGGAGATAATAAAAAAGAGTAACGTAGAATGACGTAGCGGGATTGTGGTAGAGGGCCCAGATGCCCGTGAAATCGAGAAGCGCGACTGAGCCCAAAACAATATACGCCCTCTTGTAAGGGTCTGTAACCCATCGCCTGAGCAAGAGATTGGCGCCTCTCGAAAGTATGGTCACGTTTATAAAAGCTCCCGCGAGCCGCCACAGCATGAGCGTGTCCATATCTATTCAGCCCCTCCTTAAAGTCCGCCGCTCAACTTTTTTACTTGAAAATCTGCGATGAACCATTATTTTCATTATATCACCCGAAGGTAAAGGTGTATAACTTTGCGAACCCGCCGTCAGAGACGGAACGGACTGTAAATTAACTGTTTTTTTATTGGGAGACATAAAAATGAACACACTCAAAAGCCTTATACTTCTCGTAGCCCTCTCCGCGATCCTGATGTGGATAGGCGGAGCCATAGGAGGGAAGCAGGGCCTTATAATCGCTTTCGGCTTCGCGATGGTTATGAATTTCGCGAGCTATTGGTGGAGCGACAAGATCGTCCTTTCCCTTTACGGGGCTAAGGAGGTTAAATACGAAGACGCGCCCGAGCTTTACGGGGACATACAGGACCTCGCACAGAGGGCGGGGCTCCCAATGCCGAGGGTGTATATCACCCCGCAGGAGCAGCCGAACGCCTTCGCCACAGGGAGGAACCCCGAGCACGCGGCAGTAGCGGTCACGCAGGGCATACTGAGGCTGCTCAGCCGCGAGGAATTGCGCGGAGTGCTCGCCCACGAGCTCGCGCACGTGAAGCACAGGGACATACCGATAGGGTCTATCGCCGCGACGATAGCGACTGCAATTACCTACCTCGCCTACATGGCGCAGTTCGCCGCAATATTCGGAGGAGGAGGCGGAGGCGACAGGGAGAGGGGCGGGAACCCGCTCGGACTCCTCGTAATGGCCATAGTTGCCCCGCTTGCGGCCACGATAATAAGGCTCGCTATCTCGAGGACGAGGGAATACGGAGCCGATCAGGGCGGAGCCGAGATCAGCGGAAACCCTCTCTCGCTTGCGAACGCTCTCAGGAAACTGGGGGCGGCTTCAGGGAGAATCCCTCTCAGGGTGAGCGAGCAGGTAGCCGACAGCACCTCTCACATGCTTATTGCCAACCCTCTCTCCGGACACGGGCTGTCCTCTCTGTTCAGCACGCACCCGCCTATGGAAGAGAGGATAAGAAGGCTCGAAGAGATGGCAGCCGGTATCTCCAGGTAAACACAAGGGTCATGTCGAACAGTTAGTAACGCTTCAGAATATGCTGCCGCCCGAGGGTCTCAATCGGAGACGTGTCTCTCCAGATGGGATGAGACTGCCTCCCACCTTTCGTATAATTTCCTGAGCTCGCCGTGAAGCCGGCTGAATTCGTCAGAGGCTTCGGCCGAGCGCCTGCCGTCCCTGAAATTGTCGGGGTTGGCGAGGAAAGCCTCCACTTCCGATATATTTTCCTCGATACCGTGGATCCTCTGCTCGAGCTCCGTGAGAGCCGTGCGTAACTGCTTCGAGGAGAGCTCGTCCCAGTTTTCCATGTTCTCGATACCCCGCTCCCGGAGCTCCCTGTAAAGACGGTTCCGCTTTTCGGCCTGGAGCCTTCTTGACTCTTCGGGTTCGGACGGCTTATTCCGAGACTCGTCAGGTCCGGTCTTTCTTCCGTTGCTTCCCGCGGCGCCCGTTTCCGCCCCGCTTACGGTGTCGACGGTCTCCCTGAGACTCTGATGGTATCTGAACTCGGAATAAGTGCCGGGATACGTGACGATCCTGCCGCCCGATGCGTACCATATCTTGTTCGTCACACGGTCGAGGAAATGCCTGTCGTGGCTCACGACGAGGAAGGTCCCCTTATACTGCCTGAGCGCCTCGATGAGCACGTTTCTCGACTGTATGTCCAGATGGTTCGTCGGCTCGTCGAGGACGAGGAAGTTCTTTGGAGACACGAGTGTCTTGGCGAGGGCGACGCGGCTCTTTTCCCCGCCCGAGAGCACCGAAACTTTCTTGTACACGTCCCCTTCCGAGAACAGGAACGCGCCGAGGAGGGACCTGATATCGGTCTCGTTACGAGCCTCAGCAACGGACTCTATCTCTTCGATTATCGTCCTCGTGGGATCGAGAGATTCGGCAAGGTGCTGGGCGAAGAAGGTGACGTGTACGTTGTGTCCTTCCTTCCTCTCGCCGCGGAAGGGCTCGGTCCCGATCACAATCCTCGCGAGCGTGCTCTTGCCCGCTCCGTTTTTTCCGATGAGCGCGATCTTGTCCCCTCTCGAGACTATGAGCGGCCCCGCGTCCTCGAATACATGAACTACGCTACCGCCCCCGCTTTCGTACGACTTGGAAAACTCGGACAGCTCCAGCACCGCCTTTCCCGAGCGCTCGGGCTCGGGGAACTTGAAATGTATGGCGGGATCGTCAGCTGGAGGCGGGGGTATCCTATCGAGTTTCTCGAGCGTTTTTATGCGGCTCTGCACCTGTTTCGCCTTGGTATTCTTGTACCTGAACCTCTCGATGAACCGCTCAGTGTCTTTTATTTTCCTCTGCTGGTTCTCGTACGCCGCCTTGTGGATATCGAGACGGGACTTCCTCTCGCGAAGGTAGTACGAGTAGTTCCCCGCATACTCAGTAATGCGTCCCGTGCCGAGCTCGGCTATCGTATCGACCATGCGATCGAGGAAATACTGGTCGTGTGAAACGAGTATCACGGTCCCCTTGAACTCCCGGAGATATTCCTCAAGCCAGTCTATGCTCTCTATGTCGAGGTGGTTGGTGGGCTCGTCAAGAAGGAGTATGTCGGGCTTCACGAGCAGCAGCTTGGCGAGGGCAACCCTCATCCTCCATCCGCCCGAGAACGCGGAGAGGGGCTTATAGAGCTCTCCGGTCTCGAACCCGAGGCCCTGGAGCAGCTTCTCGGTCTGATAACGGAGAGTATGGAACCCCCTCGCATTGAGCTCGATCTGGACGGCGTCGAGCCTGCGGAGGAGCCTTTCCCTCTCAGCCGGGGTTTCGCCGCTAACCCGCCCGAGCGCTTCCCTGACCGATTCCATCTCCCGCTCGAGCTCCTGTACCTCGCGGAAGGCGGTCATGGCCTCTTCGACGACGGAACCGGCCGGCACGGAATCGCCCACCTCCTGCGGGAGGTAGCCCACAGTAACGGCCGGGGGAACGATCACGGCCCCCGAGTCCGGCTGCGCGCGACCCGCGATTATATTTAAAAGCGTGGTTTTCCCGACGCCGTTCGGTCCGAATAGACCTATCCGCCTGCCGTCTTTTATGTGCCAGTCAAGATTCTTAAAAATCTCCCTCGACCCGTAAGAGAGGGAAATATCATCGAGCTGAATCATGGTGTGTTAGCTCAGGAGGAATATCCGGAACCTTTTATTCTTCTTTCGTAAAATCGAGCCTTGTCCTGATATAGTCGAAATCGGTCTCGGGGACCAATGTGAGCGTTTTCTTATCCGCGCTGAATTCGTATGAGAAAGCGACCTCGCTCCCGCCGTCTAATTTCAGAACCAGGGTTTTATCATCATAACTGTACTCTCCGCGGAGATTGACAGAGATCGTGCTCCCGACGATTAATTCGAACGACCGGCCGCTCCCGAACTCGAGCTCGAGCATCCCCGCCCTCCATTTGCCTGCAAAGGGATTGAATAATCCCTTTATCGCTTCACAGCCCGAGACCGTGAGCGAGACTGCAAGCAATAACGCCGCCGATGTCAAAAACCTGCGCATAACCATATAATTTCCTTCCTCCGCCGGAGTCACAAGTTTACCCGACCGGCAGGAGCCCGAACACGTATACTGTCATATAAGATATACCAAGGGATATCAGCACCGCAAATGTGAATACGTATTGATTAAGCAGGGACAGGTATATTCCATTCCTCGAAAGGTAGAGCGCCCCCGAGAGGCTCACCGCCCCGAGAGACATGCCCGCGTAGAAGAGTATGAGGAGGTGGAAAACAGCCATCTGGACGGGATAGAGACCGACTATGGCGCTCGCCGGGAAGAGAGCAGACAATATAAGCGCGGAGACTAGGATGCATACTGTCCTCCTGACCCTCGAGGCCATGCCCGCCCTCATTTTCCTCGATTCGCCGCGCAGCGAAACCGCATAGACCGCAATGCTGAGAATCACGTGAGCCCCAAGAAAAACCGGAAGGAGGCGGAGCATGAAAAACGGGTGCTCGTATCTGAACGCGATCCCGAAAAAAACGTAAAACAGGGACGCGGCGAGAGTGGAGATCAATATGAAATATAAGCCTTTCAGCATCAGAGCGACCGATCCGGATATTGAGATAAGAATAATGCAGAATAGAATTTCCCATAGGCAAATTTTCGGGAGCCCCGCGGGCGGCCTTGCTTTTTCAGCAGGGGCAAATATCTTTAGCTCGAAGGACGATCCGTCATATCCGGGGAAGGAATGGACATTAAAAGGCCGTTAATAGGGATAACGACAGACATCAAAGACGGCAGCTGCGTTATCGAGGACGCGTACGCCCGCGCGGTGGCTAGGTCCGGCGGGATCCCTCTGCTCATACCATCGATACCGGAAAACACGGAGCTCCTGAAGGAAACGGTATCCCGCATTGACGGGCTCCTTCTTCCCGGCTCGAGGGACATGGACCCACGATTCTATAACGAAGAGCCCCATCCGAAGCTGAGACCGATGAGCATAGAAAGGACGGAGACCGAGCTCGTCGTGCTGGGGGAATCGTGCGAGAGAAATATCCCCGTACTCGGCATATGCGGCGGCATGCAGCTACTTAACGTCTTTTTCGGCGGGTCTCTCTATCAGGACATCTCCGCATTCCTCCCCGACGCGCTTCAGCACGAGAAGGGAGCCGTTCACGAAATCCTTGTAGAAGACGGCTCACTGCTCGAGAACGTGTTCGGGTTGAGGAGCTTCCCGGTAAAGAGTTATCACCACCAGGCGGTGAAAAAGATGGGGACGGGGTTAAGGGCCTCCGCGGTTGCGCCTGACGGGATAGTGGAAGGCATAGAGTCCCAGGAGTGCCCCTACATCCTGGGCATACAATGGCACCCGGAGCGCGAAGAGTCGGAGCTTTCAGGCCTTATATTCAAATCGTTTATAGAAGAGTGCGTCAAGAAAAAAGAGAAGATCAGAGGATGACGGCCGTTATTTCGGGTCGCTCTCTTTGAGGAGCGTAAGGAATTCCGTCAATGTCTTAGGCGCATCGTCCGACGAGCCGACGATGAATCCCGCAATGGCTGCAGTAAGACCCGATTCGAGGGGATATCGCTGAACGAGCTCCATAGGGTCGCACGATTCTCCCGCGCGCGCCCGCGCGGGTTTCGGTTTCACTCTCCCGCCTCTCTTTAAGTAGCCGGTCGCGAGAAGCGCGATCAGCACGATTACAACAGCGAGAGCGATAGCCCCGGCACCGCTAATGAGCGCGGCCCAATAGGGGCTGAACAGGGTTTCCAGGTAAAGATAAAGAGACCATACAAAAAATCCGAGCCCGATCAAAACAATAACGGACGATACGACGAGCACGAGCAGCACGGCAGCGAGCCTGAATAAAACGGCTCTTACGGCCCTGTAGTCGGGCTTGACCGAGCTCAAAATTATATTAATCAAGTCCTTCAACCGGTGGACCTACCTCTTGTCGAAAAGCTTTCCCAGGACGAGCCCGACGAGGAAAGCGATAAGGAGGCTCATCAAAGGCTTTTCCTGTATCCTGTGCTCGACCGACTCGACCGTGTCACCGCCCTTTTCGCGCGCCGACCGGAGGTTGGACATAAGCTCATCAATAACCCTGTCCTTCGCCGTGTCAGTCTCGCTCTTCCCTCTTTCGAGGAGTGACTTGGCAAGCTGAGACAGATCCGACCTCAGCCTAGTGACGTCTTCCCGGAGCGCTTCCAAATCCTGCCCGAGGTTTTCCTGACCCATTCGAATCACCTTCCCCAAATATATTTACTAATAATAATAACATCTTTCGGCGCAAATCTAAACTAATATTTTCCCGAGGACGGGTCACAAAAAGCGACTAGAGGGAGTTTCGTAATAAGTTAGACAGGTTAAACCTAGAACTTGCCGTCGTATCCGGAGATCGCGGAAAGCTGCTCGAGCGGCATCGCGCCCTCGTAGAACCTGCCGTCTATCTCCCAGGTCGGATAGTTCATAATGCCTTTGGCCAGGCAGAGGGAAGGATTGGCGTTTTCCCCCTTCGGGTTGCATTCGACGTATTTGATATATTTGAACGCGCCGCCGAACATCTGTTTTTGCTGACTGCAGTGGGGACACTTGTAGGAGCCGTACATCACGGCCCCGTGCTCTGCCATGTACATAGCGAGGCCGGTCTGGAAGGAATCGGCAGGCTCCGACAACTCCGCCGGAGGAGAGCCGGACACGCCGAACTTTTCGGCCTGCACGAGCGCGGCGCCGAGTATAACGGTCGCGGCGACGGCTAGGCTCAGCACCACTATATAGGACGCGGACAGCTTGGGGTGGTATACGGATTTAGCGGCAACCAGGGCGATAAAAATACCCGTCATGAGGACAGCCGAGAAAATGCAGTACATGCATATCGCTTTTATAACGAAGAGCTCAAGATAAGTGAGGTACGCGGAAAATATGAATCCGGCGAGCGCGAGTATATAAAGAAGGAGCCACTTCGTCCGTTTTTTTACGGCTATCAGGGATAAAATCAATATGACCGAATAACCCAGAACGCCTATAGCGGCCACCGGAACGCCCAGGATCGTGGAAAAGCCGCTCTGCCTTACGGTATCGCAGTCCGTCCCCGCGGCGCAGAACGCGGCGCGGCTCTCCGAAAAGTGGATATAAGTGAGGTAGAGGGACAGTATGACCCCGAGCGCCGAGAGGGCCAGTATCACAGGTTTCAAATAATTCCCTTTGCTTTTCCTATCCGAACTCATAAGAGTTAAATTATAACTACCGGGCGATCGATTTCACACCGGGAAATCCTTCCATGCCGGAAGACTGAAAAGATAACCTGCGTATCAGTTTTCGTAAAATTTATTTCCGCCCACTGCCGTGTTTTTCAATATGACCGGAGGAGTGTAACGGGTGCCGTACCTCACGCTCAGGTTATGGAGCTTCTTAAGTATCTCCCCGGCGCCGGCGGAGTCCACGTACCTGAACGGGCCTCCCCTGTATGTCGGGAAACCGAGACCCAGGAGCGCGCCCACGTCCCCGTCCCTGGCGCTCCCGATGACCTCGTCCTGCAGACACAGCATCGCCTCGTTCACCATCGCGAGCACGAGACGGTCCTGAATATATTCCTGTGAAATACCGTCGGAATCCTCTTCTTCGAGCGCGAGCAGCTTGTTGAGAGACCTGTCGAGCCTTTTTTCGTCCCGCCCGTATCTGTAGAAACCCCTGCCGCCCCTGACTCCGGTCCTGCCGTCCTCTATCATCCTGTCGAGCATCGAGAGAGGCTTCATCCTCTCGGCCGATTGTTTGAACGCGATCCGGGAGCCCGTCTGAACGAGGTCGAGGCCTATTTCGTCCATCGCGCTCAGGGGCCCTTCGGGAAATCCGAACTGGATCATCGCGTCCTCAATGTCCTGAGCGCCTATTCCCTCGCCTAAGAGGTGAAGGGCTTCGTTGAAATAAGCGAGCTGGATGCGGGTCGTATAAAACCCGGCCTTGTTTTTTACCACGAGCGGAATCTTCCCCAGGCTCTTCCCGAACTCGATCAGCTCGGCGACCGTTTCCTGTGAAGTATCTTCCGTGACCGCGACCTCCATGAGCTCCGTCTCCTGAACGGGGCCGGGGATGCGCATCCCCACGACCCTTTCGGGCCTCTTCGATGCGCCCGAGATAAGCGCTACAGGAAGGGCGAACGAATTCGAAACGTAGATGCATTCTCCGCTCATGAGCGGCTCGACGTCTTTCAGTATCCCGCGTTTTACATCCGGGTCCTCTCCCGCAGACTCTATAACGATGTCAGCCCTTTTGAAGCCGGTGTAGTCAGGCGCCGCGCTTATGAGGTCGAGGCTTTTCTCCGCACCGAGCTCGTCAGTTTCGTGATTTGCGAGCTTTTCCATGAAGAAATCGAAACACGCTTTCAGGTTTTTCGCCGCGCCGCCCGCATCCCTGCTCTTTATCCTCACCCTGACTCCCTTTTCGGCCGCGAGGCAGGCTATTCCCGCGCCGTGCGTCTCTTCGCCCACGAGCGCGATCTTCTCCGTCTTCTTCCTCGCCGTCTTATGGCCGGCTTTCGAAAACCCGGCGTCGTTCCTGACCTCGTCTATCGCTATGCCCGATCTGATCAGCTGCCGGGAATAGCCCGTCACCGCGAGCTCGCCGAAATAGACAGATTCGACGTGGAGCCCCCTGTTGAAGCTCGCCACTCCGATCTCGAGCGCCTCGATCGCCATTCTCGAAGCCGTGAGGTAGAGCTCGCGGCTCTCCTTTATTTCCTTCTTAGCTTTGTCGAAATACATTTTTCTGGATACGGGATTCTCTTTTATCAGCGCGTTCGCCACTCCGCCGAAGCGAAGACGCCTCGGCTTGAACTCCTTGCCCGACAGATCGAGCGCGCGCTTCCTGGCGATGCTCATGAGATATTCCTCGGGGACGACTTCATCGAGTATCCCGATCTGCCTCGAATGATGGGAATCGTGAGCTTCGCCACTCAATATCATATCGAGCGTTTCTTTGGTACCAATGAGCTTCGCGAGCCTCAGGATGCCGCCTGCGCAAGGGATGAGGCCGAAGTCTATCTGGTCGAGACCGAGCGCCGTTTTCCTGTTATCCGCTCCGACCCTGTATTTGCAGGCGATCGCCAGCTCGAGACCAAGACCGAGACACTCGCCGTTTATAGCCGCGACGAAGGGGGCCCTCGAGTTCTCTATCTTCTCGGCTAATTCCTGCGCCTTGAGACTATACGACCTGCCTTCGTCTGCGAGCGTGAAACCGAGGAATTCACCGGGGTCCGCTCCGCTGATAAAACTCCCGTCCTTGGCGCTTGTGATAACGACGGCCCTTATCTCGTCGCTGCTCTCGAGCATATCGAGCTCACGCTCGACCTTGTTGAGGAACTCTTCGAGGGAAAGGAAGCTCTCGTGACCGAGCCTGTTCACGGTGCTGCCGGGCGTATTTATCGTTAATACTGCTATTCCTGCATCATCTATGGTGTAGGATACGCTGCTCATATCTATTATTCCTTCTCGAGCACGATCGTGACCCCGAGACCGCCTGCAGAGGCCAGGCTCACGAGCCCGAAATTCCCCTTCCTTTTCGACATCCTGTATGCGAGCGTCATTATTATCCTCGCTCCCGTGGCTCCGAGCGTGTGTCCGATCGCGATCGAGCCGCCTGAAACGTTCAGCTTCTCCATATCTACCTCCCCGACGGGCTGGCTTCTCCCCAGTTTTTCCTTGGCGAAGCTCTTGGAGCCGAGCGCTCTCACGTAAGAAATCACCTGCGAGGAGAACGCTTCGTGTATCTCGACCAGGTCGATTTCGTCAAGCCCTATGCCGGCGCGCTCCAGTGCGGCAGGGGTCGAGTACGCGGGGGCCATCAGCGATTCGTCAGAAGGGTCGAGCGCCGCGTACGCGTATGACCTTACAAACGCTATGGGCTTATAACCGAGCGCCTTTGCCTTGTCCTCGGACATGAGGAGGATCACCGAGGCTCCGTCCGCGAGCGGCGCTGAGTTTCCCTCAGTCACGGTCCCGAACTCTTTGTCGAAAATCGGAGGAAGGGCCGAAAGCGCTTCCACGCTCATGTCGTATCTGACCGAGTTATCCCCTGAAACGATTTCCGTAAAATCGGGCGGCACGAAAGTATGGATTACCTCATCCTCGAATATTCCCTCCGCCTGGGCCCTCGAGGCGAGCGTATGGCTCCTTGCCGCAAAAGAGTCCTGCTCGACCCTGCTTATCTGATATGTCCGGGCGAGCTTCTCGGCCGATTCTCCGAGGGTATGTCCCGTGGAGCGCTCGGGCAGGAGCGGCAGCGAAAAAGAAGACTCGCCGCTTCCCATTTTGAGCAGCGGCATCGCCTTCTCGATCAGATTGATCCCTTTCGCCGAATCGTAGAGCCTCGACCGCGGACCCCTTCCCGCAAGATAAGGCGAGTCGTGTATCGAATCGGCCCCGCCGGTCAGCACGACCTCGGAGTCTCCGGACATTATGCTGTCGACCGCGCTCGTGAAAGCCTGGCTCGCGGACGCGCATGCGCTCGTGACGGTGAAAGCCGGCACTGTAGGCGGGACGCCCGAGCCTAACGCGATTTCCCTGGCGAGGTTGGGGGTCCTTACGGAAGGTATAACGCTGCCGATGAAAACCTTGTCTATTTCCCCTGGGGATATCTCGGTCCTGTTTATCAGCTCGACGGCCACCGCCTTTCCCAGATCGAGGGACGTGAGGTTCCTGAAGAGCGTCCCAGATTTCACGAACGGCGTCCTTAAACAGTGGACAATCGCCACACGTCTTCCGTTGTCAGCTCGATTCACAGCAGGCTCCGAAAAAATGATTCATCATCTATTTTATCCGTGTCTTGAAGGTTAAGGAAGCGGATTAAGCCGAACGGACTAAAATGAGAGGCCCGGCCGGAGCAGATTCAGAAGAATGCAGTGCTCGCACTTCCCGCACGCGTGCTTACGCGCCCCGGATCTCGTTCCTGACTTTCAGCTTGAGCTCGATGAATTTTGAATGGTCTATATTGAGCATGCGGTAGAGCTTCTGCGCTACGTAGTTTTCAAACTCGCCCAGAGTCCCGTCCGAATAGATGACCTCCCAGACCTCTTCCATCAAATCGTATTTTTCATCGTTAGTGAGGTTTTGGTTAATGAGATTGGTAAAATGCCAGATGTCGGCCTCGCTCTCCCTCGCCCTCCTGGATTCTTCGACGAGCTCGCTGACGGCTTCGTCGGTCATGCCGAACCTGGATTTCAATATTTCGACGACCTTCTTCTGCTCGGTGTCCGAGAAGGCCTCGTCGGCAGTCGCAGCCTCGAGCAGCAGGACGCAGGTCGCTGTCCTGAGCTTCGCCTCTTTATCCCCTTCCACCCGGCCGTCGCCCTGTCCTTCAAAGAATTTTTTAAATACGCTGAGCATCGATTTGCCTCCCGGTCACCCGCGGTGGTATATCCGCATTCGGATCAAGGACTTTAATTTAACCAAAACGCGCCGAATTTCCACACGCGGATCGAGTGCGACACCGCCCGATGCAGATTTATCTTGCGAAGGGGCCTAAACCATGTAAGATTATCGGAGCTAATTCGGAGCAGCAAAAGACATGCCTTTTCCGGAAACTCTCAGAGAAAGAATCAATGCGATAGTATCAGGGTCAGAAACCAGGCAATCCGCCCTCATACCGGTGCTGAGGGAGATACAGAACGAATTCGGTTACCTTTCGAACGAATCGATGGAAGAGGCGGCAGGGATATTGGGCCTTCCGCCTTCTAGCGTGCAGAACGTAGCCACGTTCTACACCATGTTCTTCAGAAAGCCTGTGGGGGAGCACGTGATATGGCTCTGCCGCACGCTGTCCTGCGCGCTGAGGGGGGCGGAGCATGTCGAGCACCACATGTGCGAGAGGCTCGGCGTGAGGACAGGCGAGACGACGCCCGACGGCAAGATCACCCTTATGGAAGCCGAGTGCCTGGCATCGTGCGGATCGGCGCCAGTGATGCTGGTCGACGACAAACTCGAAGAGAACCTGACGAAAGAAAAGGTCGACAGGCTGATCGAAGAGCTGAGGAAAGGCTGAATCCGGACGGGACAGCCCGTCACGGAAAAATCCCTCAGCCCGATACTGAAGCAGAATGGATTTCAAGAAATCGCGCGATAACGCCCTCAAGATATACTGGGAGGCTGTGGAAGCCGCAAACCCTTATAAATGCGTGCTCGACCACATGAGCCGCAAATCGGACGTCCTTACTGTGGACAGCAGGCACTATAACCTGAACGATTTCGGGTCGATTTACGTAGTCGCCTTCGGCAAGGCCGCGACATCCATGGCCGAAGCCGTCGAGGAAGTGCTCGAGGACAGGCTCACGGGGGGGATAGTAGTATCGAATTCCCAGCCGCAGAACCCGTACAAGAAACTCGGGTTTTATATTTCGAGCCATCCCGTGCCGGACGACAGGAGCCTCACAGCCGCAAAGGAGGTCGTATCGGTCCTCGAGAAAGCCGGGGAGAACGACCTCGTCATTTTCCTCATATCGGGAGGCGGGAGCGCGCTCTTGGCGATGCCTTCGCCCGGCATCTCGCTCGACGACAAGCGGAAAGCGACCGAAACGCTCCTGAGGTCGGGCGTCGATAAATACGGGCTCAACGCCGTGAGGAAGCATATCTCTCAGATAAAGGGAGGGGGGCTCCTCAAGAAGGCCCTCCCGGCAAAGGTAATAACGCTCATTCTTTCGAACGTGGTGAGCGACAAGCTCGACGCCATAGCCTCGGGCCACACCGTGCCCGACCCGACAACTTATGAAGACGCCTGGCGCGTGATAGAGGCCCTCGGCATAGAGCACAAGCTCCCTCCAAACGTGGTAGTGCACCTCGAGGAGGGAAGGAGCGGCAATTCGCCCGAAACCCTCAAAGAGGGCGAATACGACCCTAAGGACGTACAGACCATTATTGTGGGAAACAACTTCAAATCGCTTAAAGCGGCCGAGAAGAGAGCAGAGGAGCTCGGGTACAACACGTTCCTCCTCTCGTCCCAGATAAGCGGCGAGGCGAGGGAGGTCGCCAAGGTAGCGGCGGCGGTCGCGTTCGACATAGAGAAATTCGGCAACCCCGTCAAGAAACCTGCCTGCGTAATATTCGGTGGCGAGACCACGGTTACAGTCCATGGTGGCCCCGGTACGGGAAAAGGGGGGAGGAGCACGGAGACCGCGCTGTCTTTCTGCATGGAGATAATAGGCCACGACATAGTGGGGCTCTTCTGCGACACGGACGGCATAGACGGCCCGATAGACGCGGCGGGGGCGATATGCGACGGACAGAGCAGGCTCCAGGCACGGACAATAAACGTGAGCGCGAGAGAGCACCTGGCGCAGAACGACTCGTACGGCTTCTTCGACAAGCTGGGCGACCTCATAATAACCGGCCCCACGGGCACGAACGTGATGGACATAGGGATCGTGCTCGTCGAATAACCCCTACCGGCGCGGGTGAGGGATTGAGATACGCAATCATCTCCGACATACATGCAAACCTGGAAGCGCTCCAGGCCGTCCTCAGGGAAATCGACTGGTGCAGCGCGGACAGGATCATCTGTCTGGGAGACATCGTAGGGTACGGGGCGAGTCCTAACGAGTGCGTCGAAACAATAATGAGCCTGAATATAACTTCACTTATCGGCAACCACGATAAGGCCGCGTGCGGTCTTGCGGAGCCAGTAGGGTTCAACCCGGCCGCGAGGCAGGCGGCGCTCTGGACCAGAATGGAGCTCACCGGAGAAAACAAGGATTATCTGAAGAGCCTGCCTGACGAGGACGAGGTTGACGGATTCATGATCGTACACGGCGCGCCGTCCGACCCGGACAAGTACATATTATCTACGTACGACGCCGCCCCCGAATTTCCGCTCATGGGCAAAATGAGCCTCTGCTTCTTTGGCCACACTCACGTGAGCTGCGTATTCACCTTTGCTGACGGTGTAGTCCGCTTTTCGAGGGACGATAGGCTGCAATTGAGAAGCGGTTGGAGTTATCTCGTCAATCCCGGGAGCGTGGGACAGCCGCGCGACAGGGACCCGCGTGCGTCGTTCCTGATATACGACGAACGCGGGGGCGCAGAGTTCAGGAGGGTCGGATATCCGGTAGAAATCGCGCAGAAAAAGATAATAGACAGCGGGCTCGACCCTTTCCTCGCCGAAAGGCTCTCTTACGGATACTGAAGACGTTCCGTAACCCGCCCCCGTGCTTTCTTTTTAACCCCCACTTTAAACCCCCGTGTTGAAAACATCCGAACAAGTGATTTAATATAGATAACTATGGAGATGCTCACACGTCAGCTTCCCCAGAATCTGGAAGCGGAGCAGGCCGTTTTAGGCGCGATACTCATAGAGAGCTCGGCGATAAACCAGGTGATGGAGATACTCACCGCCGACGATTTCTATAAAGAGGCGCACAGGAAGATATACAACGCGATGATCGACCTCGACCGGGACAACAAGCCTATAGACCTGCTTACGCTCTTCGATTATCTCAAGGGGAACGGGAACCTGCTCGAGGAGGTGGGCGAGAGCAGCTACCTCACATACCTGACGGAGATCGTGCCCGCGACCGAGAACGTGAGCTACTACGCGAAGCTGGTAAAGGAAAAGTCGATAATCAGGAACCTCGTAATGGCCGCGAGCGACATAGCGCACCAGGGGAACGAAGGTGTGGCGGACATCGACGAATTCATAGACAGGGCCGAGCACAAGATACTCGACATCGCGCAGAACAAGATCAAGCCGAGCTTTTACGACTCGAGGGAGCTTGCGGCGAAGGCGCTCGATATAATTGAGATGCTCCATGCGAGGAAAGAGCTCGTCACGGGCATACCCACGGGGTTCGAGAAGCTCGACTACATGACCTCCGGGCTTCAGCAGGCGGACCTCATCATCGTTGCGGCGAGGCCGGGGCTCGGGAAGACGTCCCTCTGCCTCGACATTGCCGCGCACGCGGCGTTAGAGTGCGGTACGTCGGTCGGCATATTCTCGCTCGAAATGACGAAGGAGCAGCTCATGCTGAGGATGCTCTCCATGAAAGCCATTGTCAGCTATTCGAACATCAGGAGCGGGTATATCAAGGACGAAGACTTGGAGAGGCTCGTAAAGGCAGCGGGGGAGTTCAGCAGGGCGAAGCTGTATATAGACGATACGCCCGCCATAAGCGTCCTCGAGATACGCGCCAAGGCGAGGAGGCAGAAGAGGGAAAAGGGTCTCGACCTTATCATCGTCGATTACCTCCAGCTCATGCGCGGCACGAGGAGGACCGAGACGAGGGAGAGGGAGATAGCCGAAATCTCGGGATCCCTTAAAGCGCTCGCGAAAGAGCTTAGCGTGCCCGTGATCGCCGTATCGCAGCTGAGCAGGCAGACTGAGTCGCGCTCAGACAGGCGCCCGCAGCTGGCAGATCTCAGGGAGAGCGGCGCGATAGAGCAGGACGCGGACCTGGTGATGTTCATACACAGGGCCGACGCCTACAGGAAAACGCCCGAGGAGAAGGACGGCCTTGCCGAGCTCATAATCGGCAAGCAGAGAAACGGCCCTACAGGGACGGTGAAGCTCACCTTCCTCGACAGCTCGAGGGGCGTTCCGACCTTTCAAAACCTGTCTGATTACGACGACTTCGAGTGATAGTTAAACCGGAGTACTTTTAAGTGCGCGGAAACCCCGGCGGAACCGGGCGGTATGGTTATATTCAAACCAGCATGGGTACGACGACGGCCTTAGGCTTCACTTCACTGCGGAAGAGCTCTTCGTCTTCCTGCCAGGCCCTGAACCTGCCGAGTATATCCTTAAGCCTTTCCCTGACGGACGTCCAGTAGAAATCCCAGCTGTAATCCTTCTTCCTGCCCTTAAAGAACATATTGAAGAATATCTCCCTCTCGACGGGGAATCCCTTTTCAGCGACCCATCCCGTACGGACGCTCCCGTAACCGGCGCCGAACGCCATGGCGAAAGTACCCGTGAGACCGAGCCTCTCGGAAGCTTTCGTCGCGAGCTCTATGAATACGTAGAGCGCCTCTGAAGTCGAATAGCCGCGCTCACCGTACGCTTCTTCCATAGCTAGGAGGTTGTTTATGAAATACATCGGATAAAACGTGGGGGCGTATACAGAGACTGATTTCGTAGGGCTCAGGAAGGGCTGCCTTATAATTACGTCCTCCTCGATCACCCCTATCATGAAGTCCTTTTTATCGAAGCCGCCTATATCGCCGCACTCAGATAAGGACGTCCTCACCTTCTCCCATTCCCGCTCGGCTATGGCCAAAGCCCTCTCGATCCTCTTCTCGCCTTCTTCGTATTCCCTGTCTTTAAGGAGCTCTTCCAGATCCATATTCCCCTCCTGCAATACGTGGAGTCTCCAAAAATATACCCCGATTAAAACTGTTCTCAATTTTTCTTTTGCTGGATTGGCCGGAAAGACTCAGTTGACTGTGCAAATTACATTGTTTTTAGACGTCGGGTGTAGTAATATGAGTTTCTCTAAGTAATGGGAGGCTCTCAAATGTCTACATTGGTTACAGGGGGGAACGGTCTTGTAGGCTCTCAGATCGTGCGAAAACTGGTAGAGAGAGGGGACAAGGTAAAGGTACTATTGAGAAAGACCAGTAATACGATAAACATCGACAACTTAAATGTCGAAAGGGTTTACGGAGACGTGACGGATATAGACTCCGTGAGGAAAGCACTCGAGGGCTGCGACACCCTCTACCACGCGGCGGGCATCGTTTCGTTCAAGCAGGCCGATTATAATAAGATGGAGGAAATCAACGTAAAAGGGACGCAGAACGTATTCAAGGCCGCGATGGAGGCGGGCGTAAAGAAAGCCGTCTATACGAGCAGCGTCGCGGCTATAGGATTGAAACCCGGCATGGAGCCCGCAACCGAGGAGACTCCTTTTGACCCGGCAGGCACCGACATACAGTATGTGAAATCGAAATACTACGCAGAGCAGGAGGCCCTTAAATTTTTCGGAAAAGGCCTTCCGCTCGTAATCGTGAACCCTTCCATAGTCATAGGAGCGGGAGACGTCTACGTCTCGACCTCAGGGTTTATCCTCTGGTACTGCAAGAGAAAGCTTCCGGGATATACCGACGGGGGCATAAACGTGGTCGACGCCGAAGACGTAGCTATCGGACATCTGCTCGCGGCCGAGAAGGGCAGATTGGGGGAGCGCTACATACTGAGTAACCGCAATATCACTATAAAAGAGCTCTTCGAGGTCCTGGAGAGAGTGACGGGAATCCCGCGGCCGAAAATGAAAATACCCTACCCTCTCGCTTACATGGGCGCCTTCATCGTCGAGCGCATACTCGGCATCTCCGCCCCAAACTACGTCGCCATGGACATAGACTCCGTAAAGGGATCGAAGCACTTCTGGTATTTCGATAATTCGAAGGCGGTGCGGGAGCTCGGGTTCTCGCCGAGGCCGCTAGAAGAAACCATTCAAAGCACGGTGAATTGGTTCAGGGGGCACGGCTATCTCTGAATTTGCTCTCTCGCCCTTGTTTGCGGCGATTATCCCGTTAATATAAACTCTTAACATGCCAGGAAATTCGTTCGGACAGCTCTTCCGTATAACCACCTGGGGCGAATCGCACGGCCTTGCGCTCGGGGTGGTAATCGACGGCTGCCCGGCAGGGCTCGAGATAACGAGCGAAGAGATACAGTCGGAGCTCGACCGCAGGCGCCCGGGCCAGAGCAGGATAACCACGCAGAGAAAAGAGTCAGACAGCGTCGAGATACTCTCGGGGGTTTTCGAGGGAAAAACGCTCGGCACGCCCATATCTCTCATGGTCAGGAACGAAGACGTCATATCCAAGTCCTACGAGGACATAAAAGACACCTACCGTCCCGGACACGCCGATTACACCTACGATGCGAAGTACGGGATAAGGGACTACAGGGGCGGGGGCAGGTCCTCGGCCAGGGAGACGGTCGGAAGGGTCGCAGCAGGAGCGGTCGCGAAAAAGATACTCAACCGGAACGGTATCGAGACTTTCGGGTTCGTGAGGCAGGTCGGTAGAATAGTCGCCCGGAAAATAGACCGGGACGAGATAGAGAGGAATATCGTAAGGTGCCCTGACGCGGAGAAGGCGGCCGAGATGATAGAGCTCATTGAGAAGGTGAGGAAGGAAGGGGACTCGGTCGGGGGGACGGTGGAGGTAATATCGAGAGGGCTGCCGCCGGGGCTCGGGAGCCCTGTCTTCAACAAGCTCGACGCCGACCTTGCGGCTGCGCTCATGAGTCTAGGCGGGATCAGGGGGTTCGAGGTGGGAATGGGGTTCGAAGCGTCCAGGAAGAAAGGCTCTCAGGTAAACGACGTAATGTATAAGGACAAGAACGGCAAGCTGAGGTTCAAGACGAATAACGCCGGAGGTCTTCTCGGTGGGATAACGAACGGCGAGGACCTCGTGGTGAGAATAGCAATAAAGCCCACCTCTTCCATTTCGAAGGTCCAGCACACGGTGGATAAATACGGGAACCCCAAGGAGCTCAGGGTGAAGGGCAGGCACGACCCGTGTCTCTGCCCGAGAGCGGTGCCGATCGCGGAAGCAATGGTCAACCTCGTTCTCGCCGACCACCTTCTCATATCGAGAGCAGCAAGGATATAGCACGGTATACAACAGCAGCTTCTGAAATCATTTCCAACTTAACACTACGGTTGTATTGAAACTGCAGCGCTAAGCGCGGAGCCGTCAGCACTACTGTAGATGTCAAGTAATCCGGGGACAAAGTCGTCCCATCGGAATACATAATAAAGCGATATATATTTTTCTTCTTTTCCTGAAACAACCCTGAAACGAGCAAGGAAATCGCGGCAGGATGCCGCTCCTACGGGTGTGATGCAGCATGAGATTGCCGCGGCTCATTCTGAGCCTCGCAAAGACAGATAAAAGTTCCATCGCGGCTGGAAGCCGCTCCTACGGGGAGGATGGAGGATGCATTATACAGAAAAATTCCAGCCGCGAATTATTTAACATCTACAAATACGACCGTTTCTTTTAATGTGAATTTAATTTTTTATCAGACACGAATATTCGGGTAAAATATTTTCTGGGTCTAGAAGGTTCATCAGTTTCATTAATCAGATTTAAGCGGATCAGGCCGGCCCGTAATTACGGATAGCGTATTCCGGCGCCGGAAGCCATGCTCCCGGTATTCGATCACTCGTTTCTTTCTGATTCCGCTAATTTGATATAACCTATTGAAACAAAAAACAAATTGCACTAAACTTGCGAAAAGGGGTAGTATCCTTCCGAAATGGCAAACTATCCGAAAGGGTAGGACGCAAAGCCGCAAGCCTAAGGGACGTGTCGACACGGCCTATGGCGGTTGGGTTGCCGAAGAAAGCATACTTGCAATAATTCTAATATTCGAGGATTATTATGGCAAGGCTATAAAGAATTATATTAACTATGTTAAAGAAAAATGCTAGAATAATTTCGTAGAGGGGGTTCGAGAATGGGGATAATAATCAGGGAATCGAAGGACCGAAGAAGGCATGAAAGGGTGCCGGTGAATTTTCATGTCTATTCCAAAAATTCCGGAAAGATGATCGGGCTCGCAAAAGACCTCTCGCCGAAAGGACTATTCATACATACCGAAGACGAGTACGAGCCGGGAACAAAACTCCTTCTCGAGTGCGACCTGTCGGGCGCGTTCCCGGTCAAAGCCTACTGTGAAGTAAAGAGGTACGAAACGAACGGTACAGGAGAGCACGGTATCGGGGTCGAATTCATAAACATATACGAATCCGATAGGGCGAAACTGGAAAGTTATATCGAGAAGAGCAAACATACTCTCAATTCCGACGACTATTATCTCTCCGACTTCAACGACATACCCGACGAAGACCTGTTTAAAAAAGCCGAGGTGTTCTGGCAATACGGCGTGGACATGGCGTCTAAGGGGTATATACGGTACAGAAGACCCCTTGCCTCGCCCTCCGCGCACAGGGTGATCATCGACGACGATTTCACCGGAAAGAAAAAAGAGATGATCATGATGGGCAGCAACAACTACCTCGGCATCACCGCGCATCCGAGGGTCATGAAAATAGCCAAGGAGAATATCGACAAATACGGTGCGGGCGCGGGTTCGGTGCCGCTTCTGGCAGGGACGTTCGATATACATAGGCGGCTCGAGATGAAGCTCGCCGAGCTCAAGGGGGCGGAGGACGCGATAATTTTCCCGAGCGGCTACGTAACCAACCTCGGATGCATACAGGCCCTCGTCAAGAACGAGGACCTCGCAGTCATAGACAGGCTCGCCCACGCGAGCATCATAGACGGCTGCATGCTGTCCTCTGGGACTTTCAGGACGTTCAAGCATTCGGACGTCGACAGCCTCGAGAGCGTATTGAAAAGGAATAAGGACAATTTTAAGGGAAAGATCGTTATCGTCGACGGCGTATACAGCATGGACGGGGACATCGCGCCTCTGCGACAGATAGCCGAAACGGCGCACAGGTACGGCGCCAAGGTCATGGTGGACGAGGCTCACGCCACGGGGGTCATAGGAGAGAGGGGAAAAGGCACTCCGAGTCATTTCAAAATGAAGCCGGGCGAGGTGGATATAGTCATGGGGACGCTCAGCAAATCGCTCGGCGGCATCGGAGGCTTCATCGCCTCGACCAAAGAGGTGGTGACCTATCTCAGATACTACACGAGGTCGTTCTTCTTCTCGTCGAATTTCCCGCCTTCGGTCGCGGCTTCCGTGCTCGCGGCGATAGAAGTCATGGAATCCGACAAATCTCTCCATGAAAACCTGTGGAGGAACATCAAGCACATGAAGGAGAGCCTTAAATCCATGGGCTTTAACACCGGACAGACCGAGTCGGCGATCATCCCTGTAATGATCGGAGACGAGCTGACTCAGAAAAAGATGAACAAGAGGTTCCACGAGGAGGGAATATACGTAAACGCCATTCCCCACCCCGCCGTGCCCAAGGGTCAGGAGAGGTTCAGGTTCAGCGTCATGGCCACGCACACGCGGGAAGACATCGACAAGACGCTCGAAGTGGTCGAGAAGCTGGGGAGGGAATTCGGAATAATAGGCAGGCCGGTTTCTCCAGGCGCCCCCGAAAGCGAAAAATACTCGGTGAGAGAAATATCCTCCAGGGAAGATATCGAAAAATCGGTCAGGTTCTCATGGAAGGTTTACAAGGACTACCCGGCATGGGTGCCGTACTTCCTGATAAAAGACCACGTCAAGCTCATTTCGAACGATTATTTCTACTTCAGAAAGGTTTACGGCAAGAGGTTCGTCGTCGAGGAGAACGGGGAGATAGTAGGCACGGTAAGCGCGTTCATTGACCACTACTATAACCGCTATCACGATACGAACGCCGGGTTCCTCGGTTTCTTCGAAGCCCTCCCGGATAAGGAAGAGGCGGTCGGGCTTATGCTGGCGAGAGCCGAGGAGTTTCTTGCAAGTGAAGGGTGCAGGGAGGTGCTCGGACCCGTGAACGGTATCTTCGGGCTTTTCGGCGGGGGGCTGCTCTCGAGCAACTACGGGAAGATACCTTCGTTCCTCCAGGTCTACACGCAGCCCTACTACCACGAATATTTCACCGGAGCCGGGTTCGGGCCTGTCAAAAAATTGCTCCACTACACGATAGACCTGAAATCCCCGGATAACGTCAAGGCGATAATGAAATACTCACGGGAGTTGGCCCTCCCGGATATTAAGATAAGGCAGATGAACAAGTCCGACTGGGAGAACGAGGTCAGGAGCGTGGTCAGGATATTCAACAATTCTCTCGCCCAGCTCTGGGGAAACGTCCCGTTCGATCCCGATGAATTCATGGAGATCGCGGACGAGTTCAAGAGCCTTATCGCTCCCGAATACTGGCTCATAGCGGAGTCGGGAGGGGAAGCGGTGGGCTTCATAGGCGGGTTCCCGCAGTACGCATCGGTGTTCAGGGGCCTCGACGGGGAACTCAGGCCCCACAAGCTGGTTACGCTGCCTCTCAAGCTGAGAGGAATAAAGGAAGGCGTTTTAATGATCATGGGACTCCTCGACGAGTACAAGGGAAAGAGGATAGGCTCGGTCCTCCTAAGCAGGGTCTGCGAGGCGATGATCGGGAACGGCTATGAAAAAGTGGCGGGCACGTGGGTCCTCGAGGACAACCTGGGCTCGCGGCGCATAGTGGAGAGCCTGGGCGGAAAGGTCGACCTCCACTGGGAGATGTATTCGAAAACCCCGGCGATAAGCGAACAGGCAAATGACTGACAGACACTACTCCATGTCGGAAGGGAACGGAACGAACATCCAGAAATCGGTATTCAGCATAGTTGCGTTCGTTCTGCTGCTCTTCTGCATAGGGAACCTACTCCTGGGATTGAACAGGGTGAACAAGCCCTACCCGGGATTTTTCTTCTACAGGAACCTCGTCGTAACCGACATATCGCCCAAGACGATCAACGGAGAGACGCTCAAGAGGTTCAAGGACAAGATCAGGGAAGTAAACGGCATTGCTGTAAGGACGCCCGAGGAAGTCTTCAGCATTACAGACACATACCCTGTAGGCACCGGCGTCGAATACACGATAGAAAGAAACAGCGGCACGTTCAGGGTCACGATACCGATCGAGAAACTGACGCTCAAGGAAATGCTCCTCATGTTCGGGATCATATACGTGATAGGCGTCGTGTTCCTCATCATCGGGGTCATGGTCCTTCAGATGAAGCCCGGTCTTAAGGCGAGCAAGGCGTTTTTCCTCTTTTGCGCATCTATATGCGTCTGGTTCGTCGGGTCTTTCGACGCGCAGGCCGTCTATCTATTCGACCAGCTGAGCTTCTTTGCCTGGATATTCTGCCCGCTGTTCGGAATATACCTGATGTTTATTTTCCCCTCCGACACCAAGTTGAGGGGAATGACCCACAACCTGGTCTCGATACTGTTTCTGTTTATTTCCGCCATGCTCTTCGTGCTCCAGTTCATCTTCTTCCACAGGTATGAAGTATGGAAATACATCAATACCGCGAGCTGGATCTACGTGGTCCTGAGCACCATGATATTCCCCATCTCCTCGTTCGTGACCTACATGAATCCTGCGTCTGCGCTGGAGAAGCAGCGAGCGCAGATAATACTGCTCGGCTGCGTTTTCGGCCTGCTCGCCCCGGCTTCGGTCGTAGCCTGCATCACGGTCTTTAAAATAAGCCTGCCCTACAACCTGATGGCGCTGCCCGTGATAATATTCCCGGTTTCTATCGCCTACGCCATAGTAAAGCACAAGCTCTTCGACATTGACGTCATCATCGAAAAGGCCCTCACGTACGGCCTCCTCACGGGAGCCGTTGGCGGAATATTCGCACTCACCGTGCTCGGGTTCAACGTCGCATTCGCGAAGTACGGCGGCTGGAAGAACCCCGCTTTCTTCGTGATCCTGAGCGGATTCCTCGTCATAGCGCTCAACCCGCTCAAAAACCGTATACAGGACCTTGTGGACCTGACGTTTTTCAGGAAGAAATACGACTACAGGGGGACAGTGGAGGAAGTGAGCTACGCCATGACCTCGCTCCTCAGCCTCGAGAAGATAATCGACAAGATCATCGAAATCGTGGAGAGCACGATGTTCTCGAGCCCGGTTTCGGTATTCATATACAACCAGGACCTCGGCTCTTACGAGCGGTATTTTAAAGACGGCGAGGTCAGGAGCTCGCCCGACGCGGCGCTCGAAGAAGACAACGTCCTCATTCAGCAGCTCAATTTCCACGGGAGCGAGATATTCAAGGAAGACCTCATAGCGGACGAGAGGTACATTCACAACTCTCAAAAGCTAATGCTCGAGT
This sequence comes from Thermodesulfobacteriota bacterium, assembly GCA_040754335.1. Lineage (NCBI taxonomy): Bacteria > Pseudomonadati > Thermodesulfobacteriota > Thermodesulfobacteriota bacterium. The sequence goes on from JBFMCV010000003.1 coordinate 145,616, forward strand.
TCGAGAGGTTCAGCGCGTCGCTCATAATTCCGCTCTTTTTCAAAAAGCAGCTCATCGGGTTCATAGCGCTCGGGGAGAAGAAGTCGGGGCTTTCGTATACCTCGCGCGACGTGAAGCTGCTCAAGCTGCTCGCTAACCAGAGCGCGATAGCGATCGAGAACGCGCTTGCTTTCAAGCTCGTCGAGGACTACGCGAAGAAGCTCGAAAAAACGAACAAGGAGCTCAAGGACACCCAGGCGCAGCTCGTGCACGCCGAAAAGATGTCCGCGATCGGGCAGCTCGCTGCGGGTGTCGCCCACGAGATAAGGAACCCGCTCAACATCATCGAAGGCGCAAGGTACTACATATCCACATATATGATGGACAAGGAAAACACGGAGGTCGTCGGAGAATATCTCGATTATATAAAGCACGAGATCGACAGGACGAACCGACTGATAGACAGCCTGCTCAAGTTCTCGAAAGCCGAGCCGCCGTATTTCGAGAGGGTGAACATAAACAGCGTGATCGAGAACGTAGTCATCCTCGTACGGAAGCAGCTCTCTGACAACAGGATAAATCTCACGCTCAAGCTCGACGGGAACCTGCCGCAGATAATGGCCGATCCGAACCAGCTCTGGCAGGTATTCATCAATATCATATTGAATGCCGTTCAGGCGATGCCGAAGGGCGGGGATTTCACTATTGAGACCACGACCAGCTGGGACGAATTCGCGAGCGGGAACTCGAACCACGTCTACATACACTTCAGGGACACGGGCGTGGGGATAGACAGGGAAGACATAACGAAGATATTCGACCCGTTCTTCACGAAAAAGGATATGGGGACCGGGCTCGGTCTCTCGATAGCGTATAAGATAATCGAAAAGCACAAAGGCAGGATAATAGTGGAAAGCGAAAAGGGCGTCGGTACGACGTTCACGATTGAACTTCCATCAAATAACCATAATATTACTGCGGGAGAGGCAGATGAACAACTCGAAGAAACGGGTGCTGGTAGTTGACGACGAGCAGCTCATATTAAAGATCATATCCGACATACTGACCAAGGAAGGTTACGAAGTCGTAATCGCCAACAACTGCGAGAAGGCGGCCGATTACCTGAGGTCATCGAACTTTAACGTCGTGCTCTCGGACATAAAAATGCCAGTTAAGAGCGGCATCGACCTCCTCGAGGAAATCAAGAAGAAAGACCCGAACATTCCGGTAATACTGATGACGGGATTCGCCTCGCTTGAAACAGCCGTAGAGGCGGTCCAGAACGGAGCCTTCGACTACCTGATCAAGCCGCTCGATTACGGGAAGCTGAGGAGCGTCATCGAGCACGCCGCCGACAGGTACGAGCTCTACAGGGAGAACACCCGTCTCCTCAGCGATCTCAAGGAGCTGAACACCAATCTCGAACTGAAGGTCCAGGAAAGGAACAGACAGCTCGAGAACACGCTCAACAGCACGATCGAGAGCATCATAACGACCGACAGGGACCTCGTCATAGAAACCACGAACCCGAAGACCTCCGAGATATTCGGCAGGAACTGTGTGGGTGAAAAACTGAGCTCGTTATTCCAGGGAATCAATTTCGACACCATAGTACCCAAAATATTGAGCGACCCGGCGTACTCGACGAAACACGAAGTGAGACACGACAGCAAGTTCCTCGAAGTGACGCTCTCGCCGCTTATAGACTTCGAGACTAGGGAGATTTTCGGCGTGATAGCAGCGACTGAGGATATAACCGAGAAGAAGAAGCTCGAAGCGCAGCTCATACACTCGGCCAAGATGTCGGGCGTGGGGCAGCTCGCGGCCGGGGTCGCGCACGAATTCAACAACATCCTCTCGGGAATCATAGGGTACACGAGCCTCGCGCTCACGCGGCAGGACCTCGACAGCGTCAGGAAAGACCTCAAGGTCATAGAGAAAGCCTCCGACAGGGCCGTCGAGATAGTGAACAAGCTCCTCTCCTTCTCGAGACAGAAGGGAGAGAAGTTCCAGGTCGCCCAGATAGAGAGCATCATAGACGACGCGCTGGGGCTCGTGGAGCACACGTTCGAGACGGAAGGAATAAGGATACTGAGGAGCTACGAGAAGGTCCCGGCCATAAGGATGAACCTGGGAGAGATACAGCAGGTGTTCCTCAACCTCGCCATAAACTCGAAACACGCCATGCCCAATGGCGGCGCTATAGCCATAAGCACGAAGCTCGCAGGGAATTACGTTAGGATAGACTTTTCGGATACGGGCGTTGGCATTCCGCCCGAGAACCTGCCCAGGATATTCGAGCCCTTCTTCACCACGAAGCTGAGCGAAGGCGCAAAAACGGGAACCGGCCTCGGCCTCTCCGTCATATACGCGATCATCGAGAGGCACGGCGGGCGGATCGAAGTCTCGAGCGAGGTCAACAAAGGGACTACCTTCACGATCCACCTCCCGAATATCCAGACCGTCGCGAAAGCCCCGGAACCGGAGCAGGCGAAGAAGAGCCAGAACGGCAAGGTAATCGAGCTCAGGAGAAAGGGGAACGTGCTGATAATCGACGACGAGGAGTTCATAAGGGACATAGTGAGCGAATGCCTTTCGAGCACCGGGCACAACGTAATGACCGCCGAGAGCGCGGAGGAAGCGATAGAGCTTATAAAAAAGAACCATTTCGACATCACGTTCCTCGACTTCTCCCTGCCTAATAAAAACGGCCTCGATCTTCTGAGAGAGATAAAGCTCATCGACCCCAGCTCGACCGTGGTCATCATAAGCTCAAGGCCCGGAGAGCAGCTCCCGGACGAGCTCTCGGACGAAGGCGCTTACAACATCATAAAGAAACCTTTCTCCGTGGACCAGATACAAAACGCAGTATCCAGGGTGCTTGGAGCGGAGGCCGTGAGCAGATAAAATAACACCCGGACATGGAAGAGCTTTCCACCCACAGCTTCAGAATCTTCGTCAACGAAAAAGAGATTTATTCGGGCAGCCTCGAGGAAGTGCCGGAAAGGTTCAGGGCGCGCATGATACGCGACCTTGCCGAGTGGGCGGACTCTCTCGGCAAGAGGGGCCTCAACGAGCTCATATACTCCCATCTCGCCTGGTATGAAGAGAAGGGCATGCACTGTGCGGAATGCGGGACTTGGGACACGGGAGGGGGCTCGGGGGAATGTGCGGAATGCGGGAGCAAGCTCGGGGAGCGGTACATATACGAGCGGGACAAAGGGCTCGATATGATCATTACGTGCGTGGGAATGATATCGAAAGTGCAGGTTTCAAAAATATAAAAAACTCGAGAGGTCGGAGATGAAGCTAACAGTCAAGGGTCAGATATTTCCAAAGGTCTGGGAGATCGCGGAGAGCGTAAGGAAGCTGAGGGACGACAGGAAGCCCGTGAACATCGGAGCGGGCACGGTGGGCTTTCCGGTCTACGAAGTGGATCTGCCGGATGACACGAGAAAGGAGGGTCTTTATTTCGTGACTCCACAGGGGATAAAGCTCTATTTTTACCCGGGCGACCAGTACCAGATAGCATATCTGATCTCGGAGATAGACACCGACCCGCTGAGGGAGAAGCATTTTAAAGAGGCGGCAAAGAACGCACTGTCTTGAAGCGGTCGCCGGGGCGGAGTACTTTGACTCCCGCGCGGGGTGTATGTATTTTTAATTCCGATGGATAACCACGAGCGCGCTCACGACATAAAAAACACCAAAGAAAAAAAATCTCTCACGATCGTGCTCGCACTCACCGCCTGCTTCATGGTGGTGGAGGCCGCCTCCGGGTTCTATACGGGCAGTCTCGCGCTCCTGTCCGACGCGGCGCACATGCTGACCGACGTATTCGCCCTCTCCCTTGCCTATTTCGCCCTCTGGTTCTCCGTCAAGCCGCCGACCCTCACCAAGACCTACGGATTCTACAGGGCGGAGATACTCGCTGCCCTCATCAACGGAATCCTCCTCTTCGTGATCTCCGGGGGCATTATCGTAGAAGCGTACGAGAGGTTCAAGGTCCCGCGGGAGGTAAAAAGCCTCGAGATGACCGTCGTCGCAATCACGGGGCTCGTGTTAAACCTGGGCTCGGCATACGCGCTGTCCAGGTACAGGAGCGCGAATCTGAACATCAGGGGCGCGCTCTACCACGTCATAAGCGACGCGCTCGGCTCGGCAGGGGCGGTCATCGCGGGCGTGGTGATGCTTCTGACGGGCTGGTACTACGCCGACAGCATTATAAGCGTACTCGTATCGGTACTCATATTGAGGAGCGCATGGGTCATCCTTAGGGAGTCGGTGCACATACTCCTAGAAGGCACGCCGCGGGGGATGGACCTCAAGGCCGTACAAAACACGCTCTGCTCCCACGAGGGCGTCCTCAGCGTGCACGACCTCCACGCGTGGACGCTCACACAGGGGTTCGACGCGCTGAGCGCGCACCTCGTCGTGGACGACATGCGGAAGAGCGAAGAGCTCATAAGCGACATAAAGAGCCAGCTCTCGGGTAAATTCCACATCACCCACGTTACGCTCCAGCTCGAAACGAAGGAGTGCGGGACGGCGAACGGGACGTGCTACGAGGACTCTGCGGGCGGGAAGTGAGCCTTCCTAGCCTCTCTTCTTTTTTTCTCCGAAGTGATATAAAATGAATTATATGAATGTAGTTAACATTTGGAAAAGGATTGATTCGTAGCTTTTTTCTCATCCGGGGGAGTTTTGTATCTATTATTTTATTGTTTTACCGTAGTCAGTTTAGTGCTGTTAGCCGTCGTGCTAGTGCTACTGAGTTTCAAGAGCGAAGATTTGAATAATTGGAATCAGGAATATAAAAGAACGAAGTAGCCTCAATTTCTTTATTTCCGTCTTGAAATGGATTTGCAGCATGGATTAAACGTGTGCAGGTGAAAGTGAATCTGGTGATCGGCCACACGGTTTTTGAATAGTCACTCATCTTCCCTTACAAGCTTCTCGGCTGCGGACTTCATGTCGGAGGCTATCTTTTTCAACTCGGGCTTCGACTGTATGTACTTGTCGAGCGCGTCGAGCACGCTCATCGTCTTCGAGAGCTCCGACTGCCTCATGGTTTTCCTGGGCTTGGAGAAGACCCTCTCAATCCTGAGCGTCTGCGCGTCTCCGAGGGCAGACCTTATCTCCCTCTCATCCACCTCCTCTCCGGGGCTGCCGACCTCGTACCTCACCCTGACCACGGCTCCCCCGGTATCCCTGTGAGATAACAGGTCGGGTAGAGGGAGCTCCCTCCGGTCGGCATCTATCTCTCCGAGATCTATCGTGATGAACCTCCTCGCCGGGGTCTCCCTGAATTCGTAGGCGCAGCGCCACCCCTTTTCCGACTCCGAGATTTCCCCGAGCACGAAGCCCTTTTTTTCCTTCTCCTCGGAGAAATCTATCCTCTCGATGCTGCCCGAATAAACCACCGGGGGCGCGTTTCCGCCGTTCAGGTCCTGAAACCCGTGGATGTGCCCGAGGGCGACATACTGGAACGCGGGGTCGGCGAGCGAAGTAACCGGAACGACGGGATCCGAGGTCGAAAGAGTGTCCGTCTCTGTGCCGGACAGCCTGGCCCCCCTCGCCGCCACGTGCGCGAGGAGTACCGCAGGGTCTTTCGGGTCGGTCTTCCCGGCAAGGCTATGGATTATCCCGATGAGCCTCCTCTCGATCTCGGCCTGGATCTCGCCCGAGGAAAGGGACCTGTACTCCTCCCTCGTCAGAAGCGCACCCCTTCCCGCCCACGGGAGGCAGGCGACCTGAACCGTACCGCTCTTCGTTTCTACCCTGATCACTTCGGGTTTTCTGGCTATTGTCACGCCCCCGATGTCAAGCGCGGGGAAGATCTCAACGGCGGACGCGCCTGAGGCTGAAGACGAGTAGTCATGGTTCCCGAGCACTATCACGACGCGGGCCCCGTCCCTGCCGGCTGCCTTCCCTATCCTGCGGGCGAATTCTATCTCTTCCGCCGGGAGCGGGTTCTCCCTGTGGAACACGTCGCCGGCGATGAGTATCAGGTCGGCAGATTCCCGTGCCGCCGTCTCCAGCACATGATCTAGACAAGCGAGTATGTCCTCGAGCCTGGTGTTATACCCCGTGGACGGGTTCAGCCTGCCGTGCGTCTGAAGGCCGATATGGATATCGGAAAGGTGTATGAACCTTATCTTTCTCAACAGCTGCCGGGCGGCTCAGCCAGCCAGGGGCCTCTGAGCGCGCTCCCTCTATTGATCTCCGAACAGTATCTCGGACGCCTTTTTCGTCCCGGCCCCGTAATTGAATTTATAGCCGAGCTTGTGGAGAACGCTTTCTATCGCCGACACGAAGAAGAGGGTGTCCGTCTTGTCGATGTCGCCTATGTGGGAAACGCGGAATATCACTCCCTTGGCCTGATCCTGCCCGTCGGCTACAGTGATGCCGAACTCGCCGGCAAGCGCCTTGATGACCTTGGAGGAGCCTATCTCCGGCGGGGCCACGACCGTCGTGAGCGCGGGGCTCGGAACGTCCTTCACGTATATATCGAGGCCTATCGCCTTCATACCTTCCCTCATGGCGAGAGAGAGCTTCGCATGTCGCTTGTACATGCTCTCCCTACCCTCTTCCCTGAACCTCCTGAGCACGGCGGCAAGCCCTATGATAAGCGTGACGGCCGGGGTATAAGGGGTAGTGTTTTTCTCCGCATTCTTTAGCGCGGCTTTGAAATCGAAATAATATTTCGGGAGGTCTGAAGTCTTGTTGAACTTCCAGGCCTTTTCGCTCATTGCCGCGAACGAGAGACCCGGAGGCAGCATGAACGCCTTCTGCGATCCGCCCACCATCACGTCTATGCCGATCTCATCGAAGGGGAGCGGGAACACGCCCACGCCGGTGATGCCGTCGACTATGAGTATCACGTCGTCCCTGTGTCTCGTAATATCGGCGATCTCTTTGGTCGGGTGCATGACGCCTGTCGAGGTTTCGCTCGCCTGTACAAGAACCGCGCGTATCGACGGGTCCTTCTCGAGCGCTTTCTCTATATCGGCGGGATTTACGGAATGTCCCCATTCGACCATAAGCTCCTGCGTGTCGAGGCCGAAAGCCTTGCATATCTTCCCCCACCTCTCGCCGAACTTGCCGCCGTTCACGACGAGCACCCTATCGCCGCGGGAGAGCGTATTCACTACAGCGGCCTCCATCGCGCCCGTGCCTGAGGCGGCGAGAACGAATACCTCCTGCTTCGTATCGTATATGTATTTGAGACCCTCTCTCACCTCTGCGAATATGGCCTCGAACTCCTTCGTTCTGTGGTGCATGATGGGCTTCGCCATCTCTATCAGGACTTCGCTTGGGACGGCCACCGGCCCCGGAGTAAATATGTAATTTTTCACTTTATGATTCTCCTCTTTAATGATTTGCTTTCAGTATTTGAAAAACCGGAACACGAACCAAGCTGTCATCCGGCAGGCGTTTTCGGCAGTCTGCCGGGGGCGGTCAATGCCCCCCAGGCTTATCCCGAAGCAGAATCCACCGATACAAGCCGCGTTAAAACCATAAGAATCTACCCAAAACTGCGGATAATTCAACCTTCCTTGCTTTTGAATATCCAAACCATATATTATTTACATACCACGAAAGGGAGAAAGATATGTTTGGAGAAAATAAAGAGCAAATACAAGAGCTTAAGAAGAGACTAGTAGTCCTGGGAGAGTTTCTTTGACCTGCCGGGAAAGAACCTGCGCTTAAAGGAGCTGGAAGAGATAACGGGAAGGGAGGGTTTCTGGAACAATGCCGAAAAGGCGCAGGAAATCCTGAGGGAGCAGGCCCGCATCAAGAGCACGCTCGAGAGCCTTAAGAGGCTCAACCGCGACCTCGAGGACGTGGAGGTGCTGGAGGAGCTTTCCATAGAGGAGGAAGACGAGGCGGCGGCAAGGGAGGCCGGCGAGAAGCTTTCGGAAATAAAGAGCCGGGTCGAAACGCTGGAATTCAAACGCATACTCGGCGAGCCCGACGACGAGAGGAACGCGATCGTCTCGATCAATGCGGGAGCCGGGGGCACGGAGGCCCAGGACTGGGCGGAGATGCTCCTCAGGATGTATCTCAGATACGCCGAGCTTAACGGATATACGACCGAATTCATAGAATACCAGGAGGGGGACGAAGCAGGCATGAAGAGCGCCACGTTCCTCGTAAAAGGCGATTACGCATTCGGCTACCTTAAGGGGGAAAGCGGGGTGCACAGACTGGTCAGGATATCGCCGTTCGACGCGAACAAGAGGAGGCATACGTCGTTCGCCTCGGTGTTCGTATCCCCAGAGATAGACGAGAGCATAGAGGTAGAGATAGAGGAGAAGGACCTGAGGGTGGATACATACAGGGCGAGCGGAGCGGGCGGACAGCATGTCAACAAGACCGATTCCGCGATAAGGATAACCCATTTCCCGACGGGCATAGTCGTGAGCTGCCAGAACGAGCGCTCCCAGCACCAGAACCGGGCTACAGCCATGAAAATCCTGAAGGCGAGGCTGTACGAGCTGGAGAAAGAGAAGCAGAGGGAAAAGATTGACGAGCTTCACGCTACTAAAAAGGAGATCGGCTGGGGCAGCCAGATACGCTCCTATGTGCTCCACCCGTACAGGATGATCAAGGACCACAGGACCGGGTACGAGACCGGGAACGTGGAGCCCGTTCTCGACGGGGACCTGAGCGAGTTTATAAAAGCCTATCTCCTCATGCAGGCGGGGGAGAAACAGAACTGACGCCTTGACAGTGACCGCCATGCCTGAGAGCACAATTCCATCCTTTGATCGCATACGCCCGGTGTTATATTTATCCGTCGATACCGCCTTTAACCAGGAGGAGTCCGCACACCACGCGGGAGGAAAGGGATCTTGAGAATCGGAATAATAGGGAAGACGAATATAGAAAAGACCTACGATATCGTCAGGGACCTCTGCAGATGGTTCAGGGAGAGGGGGGTCGAGGTGATACTCGAAAGCGGGATCGCGGACAAGCTCCGCAGAAAGAACTCCGCGCCCGCCCCAGAGATACCGGGGCTCGTCGACATAATACTCGTGTTCGGAGGGGACGGGACGTTCCTCGGAGTGGCGAGGCTCGCGTGCGAGCACGGGACGCCGATCCTGGGAGTAAACCTCGGCGGACTCGGGTTTCTCACGGAGATCACTGTCGACGAAATATATCCGATGATGGAGAGGATACTGAGCGGCGACTACGAGATAGAGGACCGCTGCATGCTCAGGACTACCGTCAGGAGGGGCAAAACAAGAGCGAAGCACTATGAGGTGCTGAACGATGTTGTAATCAACAAAGAGGCCGAAGCGCGGATCATAGACCTCGAAATTTATATCGAGGGCTCGCACGTGACGACGTATAAAGCGGACGGCATAATCCTCTCTACTCCTACAGGCTCGACCGCCTATTCCCTCTCGGCGGGAGGGCCGATAGTGCATCCGGCGCTGCCCGTCACCATAATCACCCCGATCTGTCCCCATACGCTCACAAACAGGCCGCTCGTGGTCTCGAACGAAATGAAGGTCGAGATAAAGATCACCACACAGCAGCCTGACACGTATCTCACGCTCGACGGCCAGATCGGCATGAGACTCAGGACCGGAGACGTAATAGAAGTAAGGAGATCCGATACACTCGTCAAGCTGATCAAGTCCCCTTTCAGGGACTACTTTACGATCCTGAAGACCAAGCTCATGTGGGGAGAGAGATATGGCAAGATCAACGGATGAACAGTTCCTGCACGACTGGGTCATCAGGAAAGTGCAGGAGAAGTATTCGAGGCTCTACAGCGAAGTGCGGATCAATCCCGGCGAGGAAAAGAACTTCGATTACAAGGGGAAGTACCCGGACATCGTGCTCGTGAACTACGGGCAGGTCGTTCAGATAGTAGAGGTCGAAACGAGAGAAACGATAACCGCAGAGAGGGTCGCCAAGTGGAAGGAGATGTCCGAGCTCGGCGTGAAATTCACGCTTATGGTTCCAAAAGAGCTGCAGGGGACGGCGAGGGATATCTGCTGGAAGAACGGGCTCGCCGCCAAAGTAAATCTCGGAAGCTTCGACGTCCAGTTAAACACGTGAAGGACGTTTTTATTCATGACTCCCGGTCTTCTTCGCGGATATTGGGAAAACGATGTTGAACGCAGTACCGGAGTCATTCCGCAGCTCCATCGTCCCTTTCAGCTGATCCGTAAGAGTACAGACGAGCTGAAGGCCCAGAGTATCCGTGTTCCTGAAGTCTATACCCTCGGGAAATCCGACGCCGTTGTCCTTTACGGAGAGAATCAGGACCCCGTCGGAATCGGAATATATCTCCACCGATACCTTGTTCCTTGCCTTACGGTACAATTTTTCGCTCTCGGAAAAACGGAAGGCGTGTTTGAGGCAATTCGAGAATAGCTCGTTGATGATAAGCCCGCAGGGGATAGCACGGTCGATGTCTATTGAGATATCGTAAGCATTTATCTGAACGTCTATGTTCCCGCCGAGGTCTTTATAGACCCTTAGCAGGTTCCTCGTCAGGTCCGTAATGTAGTCGAGCATCTTTATCTCGTCTATGTTCCTCGATTGGTAGAGCTTCTCGTGTATAAGCGCTATCGTGGATATCCTGTTCTGGCTCTCATAGAATTGAGAAAGCGACTCCTCGTCTTTCGCATAATCGGACTGGAGGCTCAGCAGGCTCGATATCACCTGGAGACTGTTTTTTACCCTGTGATGTATTTCCCTGAGAAGGGACTCCTTCTGCCGGAGCGATTCCTGTATCCGCTCTTCCGCTTTCTTCCGTTCCGTGATCTCGCGCGTGTCGATTATAGCCCTGATCTCACCCGTCCTAGTCCTGAACGGTTTCCCCGTGGCCTCGAACCAGCGCCACTCTCCGTCCTTGTGCATGTACCTGTAAACGCCCCTTCCGGCCGCGCCCCTCCCGAAGCCCTGAATAAATGCGGACATGATGGCTGAGCGGTCTTCGGGATGCATCAATTCGAACGCGTTCTTTCCCAGGAGCTCTCCCGGCTCGTATCCCAGTATCTCTTTGTGGTTGGAGCTCGCGTACATAATGCGCCCGTCGTACAATATCTCGAGTATAAGGTCATGAGCGTTCTCGACGAGGGTGCGGTATAGCTCCTCCTTCTCCTTCAGCATGTCCTCCGCTTCCTTGCGCTCTATCTTGGTGCTGATCCAGCGCCCCATGAGCCTGACAAAATCCTTGTCAGGCTCTGTAAAAGGCTCCTTACGTGGATCGGGACTCGCGAAATTCAGAGTCCCGAATACCCTGCCGTTAATGCGCAGAGGCACGCCGATATAGGACTCGAAACCGAAGACCCTGTAGAACTCTTCATTTTTGTATTCCGACTCTCCGACATTGTCCACGGCAAAGACGTCGTCGTTGGCAAGCGTAATCTTGCAGAATGTTTTTACCAGATCGCATTCGAGACCCTGCGTCAACCTGCCCGTTTCATCGTAGCAGTATACGGCGGTGCAAATCCCGCCTGTAATCCGTCCGACCCCCGCAATTTCCATGGACAGCATCTCGGCGCCCTTCTTGAGCGTCTCCACGATCTGTGTATCGATCCCTACGCCGGGCTCAGCCGATATCTCGTAGAGTGACCTGATGCGTTTCTCCCGGAGCGCGCGCTCCTCGTCGGACAGACTCCTCCCGGCGTTGTCCCTCATGGAGCCGACCACGCCCGTTACTTTATCCCCCTTCATCCGAAAAGATAGGGACACCTCGGCGCTCAGGGAGCCGCCGCCGTTTACGAGCACATAAGAATCAAAAACCTTTTTTCGGTCCCCATTTTCAAAGCCGAGGGTGTTATGAGACAATTTAGCTCCGTCGGCATCAACGAGCAGGTCCGAGAACGGCCTCCCTATCCATATGTCACGCTCCCAACCTGTCAGCGTTTCGAAAGCGGGGTTGATATAGGTGAATATGCCTTCCGGGGTCAGGCTGAAAATGACATCGGGCGCGTTCTCCAGAAGGCCGAACAAGAATTGCACTGTACCGCCGTTTTTCTCATTATCGGCGGCTGACGGTAAAACATCGCCCGGGCTCGGATCAACGGACTCAACGAAACCCTGAAGCGCCATCGCTGCATCCGCGTCGCGAGAGGTCTCATGCCTGAATTTGCCCTTCATAGAAAAAGCCTCGTCGGGCCGCCCGGTGCGGAATAGGGCCCCTACCGGAGCCTCCCGTGCCCGGCCACAGTCGCTATTTTTATTTTTTCCTGAATCGCTGGGCGCCTACATTTATTTTAATAAAAACTGCAGGTACATGCAATCCGGCTCGGAATGGATGATTATTCTATTAAAAACGCGCGCGACGCCGTACCCACCGGCAGGCATTCGTCCCGGCCGGTCCTGGGACCCCTTCCGGCTTGCCAATGAGACTAATCTTGGATAGGCTTTTCATGAATTGAGGGGGTATGCATCAGATGTCCAAGCTAGAAACTGTCGATCCTGAAATTTACCGCGCAATCAAGGCCGAAGTCGAACGCCAGGAGTACAAACTGGAGCTGATAGCTTCGGAAAATTACGTGAGCGAAGCGGTTCTGGAGGCCCTGGGCTCGGTTCTCACGAACAAGTACGCGGAAGGACTTCCGGGAAAGAGGTACTACGGCGGATGCGAATTCGTGGATATAGCCGAGAACCTGGCAAGGGACAGGGCGAAGGCGCTTTTCGGCTGCGATGCCGTGAACGTACAGCCCCATTCGGGCGCCCAGGCCAATATGTCGGTCTACTTTGCGTGCCTCAATCCGGGGGACACCATGCTGGGAATGAACCTCGCCCACGGCGGCCACCTGACACACGGGAGCCCGGTCAATTTCTCGGGGAGGCTCTATAACGTAATCCCGTACGGGGTCACCGAGGACACGAACCTCATCGACTACAGCGAAGTAAGGAGGCTTGCCCTCGAGCACAAGCCGAAGCTCATCGTCGCCGGGTGGAGCGCGTACCCGAGGGACATCGATTTCGCGAAATTCAGGGAGATAGCTGACGAAACGGGCGCACTCCTCATGGCGGATATAGCGCACCCGGCGGGACTCGTGGTCGCGGGACTCTATTCGAACCCCGTGCCCCATTGCGATTTCGTAACGACGACGACGCACAAGACACTTCGGGGGCCGAGGGGCGGCATGGTGATGATGAAGGAGAGCCAGGAGAAGCAGGTAAACAGCAGGGTGTTCCCCGGGGTGCAGGGGGGGCCTCTCATGCACGTAATCGCCGCAAAGGCGGTTGCATTCAAGGAGGCGCTCGAGCCCGGTTTCAAGGATTATCAGAAGCAGATCGTCAGGAACTCGAAAAAGCTCGGCGAATGCCTCACCGAAATGGGGCTCAGGCTCGTCTCAGGAGGCACAGACACGCACCTCGTTCTCGTAGACCTGAGAGAGACCGAGCTCACCGGGAAGATAGCCGAGGAGACCCTCGAGAGCGCCGGCATTACCGTAAACAAGAACGCCATTCCGTTTGACCCGCGTCCGCCGGCCGTAACGAGCGGTATCAGGATAGGCACGCCCGCCGTCACCACGCGAGGGATGAAAGAAAAAGAGATAGAAATAATCGCCGATTTTATAAAAGAGGCTTTAAACAACCCGGGCAACGAGAAAGTGCTTTCGAGAATCAGGGACGACGTCCGGGGGCTTTGCAGCCAATTCCCCGTTTACAGACACAGGCTCATTTAGATGAAATGCCCATTCTGCTCAAGCCTGGAAAGTAAGGTAATAGACTCGCGTCTCGCGAAGGAAGATACGTCTATCAGGAGGAGGCGGGAGTGCCTCAACTGCAAGAGCAGGTTCACGACGTATGAAAGGGTGGAGGAGATGGAGCTCCTGGTCATCAAGAAAGGCGGGGTGAGGGAACCCTTTGACCGCAGCAAGATAATCGCCGGAATGATCAAGGCGTGCGAGAAGAGGCCCATAAGCATGGAGGTTATCGAGAATTTCGTCTCCGACCTCGAAAGGGAGTTTCAGGAGAGGGGGGACAGGGAAGTCGAAAGCAGCGAGATCGGCGAAAGGGTAATAAACAAGCTGTACGAGATAGACGAAGTCGCTTATGTCAGATTCGCTTCCGTTTACAGGTCCTTCAAAGACGTGAACCAGTTTCTTAACGAATTGACAGACCTACTCAAGGAGAAGGGCGAGCAGATAAAATTGGGCCGCAAAGCCGATTCTCCGATCCACGCGCTCACGATCATAAAGGACAAGACCAAGAAGTAATGCTCATCGATACACACGCCCACCTGGATTCCCTCGACGACGTTCCAGGTATCCTCGCGAGGGCCCGTGAGAACGGGATAGAGAAGATAATAGCCATATCGTCCGACCTGGCATCCTCACGCGATACGGTATCCATTTCGGAGGAATACGAGAACGTTTTCGCCGCAGTGGGCGTTCACCCTCATGCGGCGAAGACAGCCGACGGAGGCGTACTCGCCGAGATCGAGAAACTGGCGGGCGCCGACAAGGTCGTGGCCGTGGGCGAGACGGGACTCGACTATCACTACATGAACTCCGGAAAAGAAGCACAGATAAGCTCGCTTACCGCGCACATAGGCATCTCTCGCCGGGCCAACCTCCCTATAGTAATCCACGTAAGGGACGCAGACCCCGATCTTCTGGACATACTGAGGACAGAAAAGGTATCCGAAAGGACTGGGGTAATCCACTGCTTCACAGGAAATTACGAGACGGCTAGAAAGTATCTCGACCTGGGATTTTACATTTCGTTTTCCGGTATAGCGACGTTCAGGAAATCGGAAGAGATAAGGGACGCGGCAAAAAAAATCCCCGGAGACAGGCTGCTTATCGAAACGGACTCGCCGTACCTGGCGCCTGTGCCGCTAAGGGGCAAGCCGAACGAGCCCGCGTACGTGAAATACGTTGCCGAGGCTATCGCCGATACGAGAGGGGTATCGGTCGAGGAGATAGCCGAGCTGACGTCAGAGAATGCAGTGAGGCTCTTTGGGCTCGGACGCTGACAGCCGGGGGCAAACCTGTTTCTATACACAACGGAATCGCTAATTTAAAATAGTCCGGGTATGAGCAACAAGCCTAAAATAGGTATCACGATGGGAGACCCGAACGGGATAAGCCCCGAGATCGTCGTAAAAGCCGCGGGGTCGAGCGAAGTGTCGGACGTCTGCTCCCCCGTAATATACGGGAGCCGTGAGATCCTGGAATCCGCGGAGAAGCTCACGGGCATGAAACTGGACTGCCGGATTGTCGATCCGTCCGGGTTCGGATCAGGAGACCTCAAGCCCTGCAGGGTCGACAGGAAAGCGGGAGAGGCGAGCCTCACTTACATCAGGGACGCGGTGAAGGCGGCGATGTCGGGGAGGATCGACGCCATAGTAACGGCGCCGATCAGTAAGGAGTCCACTCACCTTGCGGGATCGAAATTCCCCGGGCACACCGAAATGCTGAAAGAGCTCACCGGCGCGGACGAGGCCGTGATGATGT
This sequence comes from Thermodesulfobacteriota bacterium, assembly GCA_040754335.1. NCBI lineage: Bacteria > Pseudomonadati > Thermodesulfobacteriota > Thermodesulfobacteriota bacterium. The sequence continues at coordinate 161,044 of JBFMCV010000003.1, forward strand.
TCGAAGGGGGGAGATTCAGGGTCGTACTCGTCACCATCCACACGGCTCTCAGGGAAGTCCCGAAGCTGATAACCAGAGAAAGCGTGCTCTCCGTGATTAAAATCACGCACCACGCTCTAGTCAAACAATTCAAGATAAAGGACCCGAAGCTCGTCGTCTGCGGCCTGAACCCCCACGCCGGGGAGTCGGGAGCATTCGGCGACGAGGAGATAGTCCACATCACGCCCGCAGTGGCGGAAGCCAGAAAGCAGGGGATCGGCGTTACCGGCCCACTTCCGGCGGACACTCTTTTTTACTACGCCAATCAAGGGAAATGGGACGCCGTGGTCGCGATGTACCATGACCAGGGACTTATACCCTTTAAGATGGTCTCGTTCAACGTCGGAGTGAACATGACTCTCGGCCTGCCCATAATAAGGACTTCCCCCGACCACGGGACCGCTTTTAATATCGCCTGGCAGGGGGTCGCCGACCCCTCGAGCATGACCGCCGCGGTCAAGCTGGCCGCGAGACTCGCTGCGGAGCCTAAAATGAGCGGGAAATAAACTCAGCTGTGTATCTCCCGGGACTTAAAAAGGAGCGGGAGTATTTCACCCGACTTCCCGAGTATGGTCATGTCGAAGAGCGCTGAGTTCGGAGTGTACTCGATGTTTATTTCGATTACGGTCTTGCCGGTCTGCTTCGCGACAAGTCCCATCGACGCCGCTGGCTCCACTATCCCTGAAGTGCCTACTATGAGCATTACCTCGCACTCCTCTATAGCCTTGAGCGACCTGTCTATCACCTGCATGGGTATTATCTCACCGAACCATACGACGTTGGGGCGCCCGATCTCGCCGCAAAGAACGCACCTGGGCGGCAACTCCGCGAGGGGGACCTTGTGGTTCTCCTGAATATCCCCGCATTTCGTACACCTTATCTGCCAGATATTGCCGTGCATCTCGATGATGTTCCTGCTGCCGGCCAGTTGATGAAGGCCGTCGATGTTCTGCGTGATCAGCGTGAATTTCTGCTTCTGGTTCTCGAGCTCGGCGAGGGCGAAATGGCCGGGGTTGGGTCTCGCGTCCTTCACGGCGCTCCTTCTCCAGTCATACCATTCCCATACGAGCTTCGGGTTATTCCAGAATGCTTCGGCTGTCGCGAGGTCTTCGGACCTGAAATTCCTCCAGAGGCCTTCTTTGCCCCTGAACGTCGGAACGCCGCTCTCGGCGGAAATCCCCGCGCCCGTGAGTACCGTGAGCGAGGAGCAATTTTCCACGATGTCCCGTGCGGCGGATATCTTTTCATGCATGTCATTCATACACTAAGTGTACAGCATATACTCAGCGAGCGGGCCGCATGGGATATATAAAACGGGCTTCCGAGAACCTCTCCGGAGAAACTATCACCTTTTTACCGCCCTGCCACTGAACGACTACCATTTCATGCGCGGTCTGGAAACCGCTCTCGTCCGTGCCGAACTGCCCGTAGAACGTCGTTAACTTCTGAAGACGAGCATTTTCCCTGAGGGCCTTGTCATCGAGCGCGCCGGTATCCTCAATACACTTACTTACTATAAGCCCGATGTTGTAGCCCTGGGCGGCCGTATAATCGGGCCACTTTCCGTAAGCCTCTTTAAAGCGCCGGGTAAACTCTTCAGGCGAAGGCCCCGCATCGGGCGTTATCCTGATCCCGCTCTCCCATTGACTCGACGACAAGAAGCCTTCCGCGTTTCCGCCGAACGTATCCCTGAACAGCTTTATCGAGGCGGCAATGAAAGCAGCCGCATTTACGTTGGTTTTCCTTTCTATGAATTGTCTTGCGAGAGCGATGTCGTCGTGCGCGCGTCCCATGCCCAGGATCAGATCGGGTGAAGAATCGAGAGCTTCGTCCAAAAGCCGGGAAAAGTCTTCACACCCGGAGGCGAATGTAAACTCCCTGACGAGGAAACCGTTCTCGCGGCCGCAGTTGCGCGCGCCCCGCGCGACGTTCCTCGAAAAGCCGCTGTCGCTCGCGCTGAAGGCCGCGATCTTTCCGGCCGCAGGGTCTTCCGTTCTCACTAGCTTTATTATCCCTTCCGCGTATCTGCCGGCCGGAGTTATCGCATTCACGAGACATGTAAAACCCCTCTCCTCCATATCGTCCGTCGACCCTCCGTGGTTCCAGAGGGTTACGTCTTTCTCCTGGGCGACCTCGGCAGATGCGAGAGCGAGGGAGCTCGAATAGGGGCCGAGAAGGATGTCGGCATTCTCCTCCCCGATCAGACGCTCGGTATTGGAGCGGCATTTGTCAGAAGAGCTTTCATCGTCGAGGAAGACAAGTTCGACCGGAATTTTTCTTCCGGATTCCTTTACAAAAATACCCCCTTCTTTATTTACGTCGGAGACCCAGAGGCTCACGCCTTCGAAGCTCTCCCTGCCCTGGACGGAATAGGTTCCGGTGAGAGAAATCGACATGCCGACTTTTAATTTACGCATGACAGGAATCCGCCCCGGCCGCTCCGGACGTAGCGGTGCCTCCGCATATATAATACGCGCAATTCATTTCCCGATATACAGGAGATATGCGGGCGTCTTCTTGGCCGTCGTGTCAGCTGAGCTTCTTGACGGCTTCCTCTATCCTGTCCATTCCCTTAACGATATTCTCCATCGAGGTCGCGAAGGAAATCCTGACATGGTCGTCCGAGCCGAAGGAGTCTCCGGGAACGACCGCTACCTTGGCTTCATCGAGCAGGAACTCGGTGAATGTCATGGAGCTGTTTATTTCCTTTCCGTCATAGCGCTTCCCGTAGAAGCCTGAGACGTTGGGGAACGCGTAGAATGCGCCTTGTGGGCTGAAGCATTTAATGCCCGGAATCGAATTGAGCCTCTCGACTATATAATTCTTTCTCTTTTCGAACTCCTTCGTCCTCGCCTCGATCAATTCGTGAGGTCCTCTGTAGGCCTCGAGCGCCGCCCATTGCGATATGGACGTCGGATTAGACGTGGACTGTCCCTGGAGCTTGCCCATCGCGTTTATCACTTCCTTGTCCCCGGCGGCGTAGCCTATCCTCCAGCCTGTCATCGCGTATGTCTTGGAGACGCCGTTCACGAGAATAGTCGCCTTCTTCACGTCCTCGCCGAGCGTGGCCACGGGCGTGTGCCTGATGCCGTCGTATATAATCTTGTCGTATATCTCGTCCGATATGATCGTCAGTCCCGCTTCCATCGCAACGTCCACTATACGTCTGAGCTCGACTTCGTTGTACGTGGCGCCTGTCGGGTTCGAAGGATAATTGAGGATGAGAGCCCTCGTCTTGGGTGTTATAAGCTTCTTCAGCTCGTCAGGGTCTATCTTGAACCCCTCCTCTTCCTTCGTGTTGAGGATCACGGGGTCTGCCCCGGCGAGGGTTATCTGCTCAGGGTACGAAACCCAGTAAGGCGCGGGCACTATCACCTCGTCGCCTTCTTCGAACAACGCCTGTGTGAGGTTGTAGAGCGTATGCTTTGCGCCGTTAGAAACTATTATTTCCGGCTTCTGGTATTCGAGCCCGTAGTCGAGCTTCATCCTATTGATTATCGCTTCCTTGAGCTCGTCTATGCCGCCGACAGCCGTATATTTCGTGAACCCGGCCTTGATAGCCCTTATCGCTTCTTCCTTCACATTTTCGGGGCTGTCGAAATCAGGTTCTCCCGCCCCGAACCCTATTACGTCGACGCCTTGAGCCTTGAGGGCCTTCTCTTTCGCAGTGATGGCGAGCGTAGCGGAAGGCTGCAGTTTTTTCGCGCGGGCTGAGAGTTTCATCTAATCTAATTCCTCCTGCCTTGTAAAAGTTTTTCTCTGAGTTTTGTTTCTACGATCTGGGGGACCATGTGTACCGCAGACCCGCCGAGAGACACCACCTCTCTGATTACGGACGAGCTTATGTGCGAATACTCGCTGTCGGTAACCATGAATACGGTTTCGAGCTCGGGGCTGAGCGTCTTATTTGCGAGCGCCATCTGGAGCTCGTACTCGAAATCGGAGACGGTCCTCATACCACGGAGAACCACGTTCGTGCCCATTTTTTTTGCGTAATCCACCAGGAGACCCTCGAAATAATCCACCCTTACGTCTTCACGCCCGCGAAAGATCTCGTTTAAGAGCTCGACCCTTTCCTCGAGCGTAAATATCGTTTTCTTCGACGTATTATGCGCTACCGCCACGACGACCTGACCGAACACACGCACTCCCCGCTCGATTATATTCTGGTGGCCCTTCGTAAACGGATCGAACGAACCGGGGTAGATCGCTACTTTACACATTCGTCGCTCCTTCTGAAAAAGCTGAGATGTGTACCGCCGAAAGGTTTTGTAAACCTTTTGAAGCCGGGCGGCGCGTCGTTTATTTTGTGGTCATGCTCGATCACTATAAGCCCCCCGCCGCTTAAAACCGGGGCAGCGCTTTCTATGAAATCCCCGACTTTGAGAACCTCGTAGAGCTTGTATGGAGGGTCTATGAATATTATATCGAAACTCTCCCCGCCCCTGCAGAGGTTCCTGAGCGCCTGCTCGTAGCCGGCGCAAATTAAATCGGCTTTGTCCCTGAACCCGCAGTCCGTGACGTTCTGAAGAAGTATTTTAAACACCGACGGGTCTTTCTCGATGAAAGTCGCGTGCGAGGCCCCTCTGCTGAGAGACTCTATACCCAGCCCACCCGACCCGGCGAAAATATCCAATATCCTTAGACCGGAAATGTCGCCCAGTCTGTCGAATATCGATTTCTTCACCCTGCTCGTCGTGGGACGGACCTTCTGTCCCTTAGGCACCTTGAGCTTCCTGCCCTTGTGAGAGCCTGTTAGCACATGCAACATGAGGGTTGATATAGTACCATAGGGGCTTTTTTTCGCAAAATACATGATTGCTTAATATAATTTATTCAATATAGTATCACACCGTGTAAAGTGTACGGATTCGCACGTCGCAATGCGTACCGATCAGAACACTTCTACGCATTCTGCTTCCACCCTTAAAAGTTAATCTTCCGCAAATACAAAATATTCATAGTCAGCAAAACTATGGCCTCGTAATTGCCGAGCAACACGGGCAATCATCGATGATTAAATCCAAAAAATTCAGGAGGATTTATTCATGAAGAAGTTAAAAAACATATTACTCCTTCTGGGAGTTGCTGTGGTTGCCTCACTGAACCTTATCGGCTGTGACGATGGAGGAGGCGGAGGGGATCAAGGCGGACAGTCCACGACCGTTAACGGTAAGGTCTCGAACATAATCGCAATGAAAGCGGATGGCGATGAGACGATTAAGTTCGCAGAGCTTATGGAGCTATTGAATTTCATCGAAGAAGCAAAGGCCCAGAGCGGCATCACCGTGTCCGCGTTGATTGACGGGGAAGTGGTAAGCACCGACACTACGGACCCCGACGGCAGCTTTTCTCTGACCTTTATGCTGGAATCGGACCAGGAAGTAACATTGAATTTCGGAATCGACGGCACGACGGTGTCGGTGACGATTTTCGTCGAGCAGGGCTCCATACTTGATATTATCGTTGTTATAGACCTGAGCGCGCCTCCCGGTGATGAAGTCGATGTAGTGGAGGAAATTCACGATCCTATAATCTGCGAGACAGGCAACCTCGATATAACTAAAACAATCGATGAAGACATCGTAATCGACGGCGGAGGCGAAGCCTGTATTATGACTATGGGGAACTGCAACCTGACCATCGACCCGGAGAACATCATACTCACGAACTGTGATGAATGTATCGACGCGAGAGGAACCTCCAAGGTAACATTGACGTCACCCGACGGCCACATTGCATGTGATGCGACAGGGGACGGAATCCAGACATCCGGCGACGCAAACGTAATGCTGAATGCGAGCGGGAAAATAGACATATTAGCCGGTGAAAACGGAGTGGAAGCGGTCGGGAATTCAATTGTGGCTTTCACGGCCGATACGTGCGTATTCGAGTCGGGAGACGATCCTTTCAACGAAGTCGGGAACGCAACAATAGACACGAGCGGATGCGGCGAGGTTATTGTAGGACCTTCTCCCACACCGGGACCGACCCCGAGCCCGCCGCCGTCACCGACACCGACATCGACACCATAGAGTATCTGTACGACTGTCCTAGATACGGGCCGGTAAGATCCGGCCCGTATATTACCCCGGTTGTAATTAACCAACCCTATCCTTACAGAATTGTGCAGTATCGCATTGTACGATATCACACAGTACACGGTGTTCATATAAATACAACAGATGCCTCAGTCGTCCGGATTAAAAAATACATCCCCCTGTAAACATTAAAAATTACAGGATTAACAATTCTGGCCTTCTAATTGCAAATTTTGAACAACATACACAATTATTACTGACAATTGATCAATCATAATAAGGAGGATCGGACCCATGAAAAAAGTGAAATTTATATTGCTCCTGCTGTTCATCATTCCAGTGCCTCTAGCCCTGCTCGCATGCGACGGAGGGGGAGACGGTGGCGGAGGGAACGGACAAGCTACGACCATCAATGGAAGGATCGCGAATGTCGTGGCAATGAACGGTAATGAAAATGATTCATTTAAATTTGCGGAGCTCATGAAGATACTGAGCATTATAAAGGAGGCAAAGGCGCAGGGCGGCATCACAGTAACCGCCATCATCGACAATGAGGTTGTGGATGATGACACTACGGACCCTGACGGTTTTTTCTCCCTGACCTTATTTCTGGATTCGGCTGAGAACGTGACTCTCACTTTCGACATAGACGGGACCATAGTATCGGTCACCATAATTGTTCAGGAGGGCTCAATACTGAACATAGTAATAACGATAGACCTCAACGCTCCGCCAGGGGATGAGGTGGATATAATCGACGAGGACGAAGTGTTAGGCCCGATCGTGTGCGAAAACGGACCCCTCGAAATCACGAAGAATCCGGATGAGGACCTGATAATCGACGGCGGCGGCGATGACTGTATACGCACCGCGGGGAATTGCAACCTTATAATCGACCCCGAAGACATCATACTTACCAATTGCGAGAACTGCATCGACGCAAGGGGAACATCCGACGTCACGCTCGGGACGTTCGACGGAAATATTTTCTGCGACGCGTCGGGCGACGGGATAAAAACCGTAGGGGACGCGACTGTTTTTCTCGATGTCAACGGCGATCTCGATGTATCGGCGGGGGAGAACGGAGCAAAGGCGGACGGGAACTCGGTCATTTCATTTGCGGCGAATGCCTGCATATTCGAGTCCGGAGAAGATACATTCGAAACGAACGGGAACGCAGTTATAAATGACGAGGGATGCGGAGAAATTATTGTAGGGCCTGTGCCTTCTCCAGTACCGACGCTCGAGCCGACTCCGCTTCCATCACCGGAGCCTTCCCCCGAGCCGTCACCGGAACCCTCACCGGAGCCGTCTCCGGAGCCCTAGATTCCGGGGATCACGGGAACTTTGCATAAACGGGATACGGGTTAGGAATTACTCCGACCCGTATCTCCATTATCTGGAAGGACCGATTATTACTCCACTCCGGGAGACTCAAAATATTACTTTGCTCAGAGATATAATAAGATAAAATGTTAATCGTCCGAGCTATATTCGTATTTAAGGAGGAGTATCCATGAACCGTCTATCAGGAAAATTCCGCTTGCCCATTCTTATAATAATCCTGGCCGCATTCATGCCGGCATCGCTCACAGCCACAGTCGCAAAGGCCGCCACGGTCGATTCACAGATGATATCTCCGGGTAAAGACACGCCCACAATGAGAGATATAGACGAGCTCAAGGTCAGGAGGGCGCTCGAGAACAAGATAGTCGCCGGGAAGCTATTGGGGCACGGCTTAACGAGCGAGGAGGTATCCGCGAAGCTTAACCGGATGAGCGACGAGCAGGTGCACCAAATGGCCGCGCTCGCAGATAAAGTGCCGGCGGGCGGAGACGCAGGGCTGGGGATCGTCGTCGCGCTGCTGGTGATAGTCGCCCTCGTGTTGCTAATCGTATTCCTGTACAAAAGGGTATAAACCGGCGGGAAAAAGCAGATTCAGAATGTCCAGAATTTTATCGTTGACGATTGTTTTGGCCGCTACCCAGGTATTCCTCACGGGTTGCGCGCAGAATAACACCATAGCCGGGAAAAACCCCACGGCCGCAGAGGTTATCCGGGGGGTGCCCTTCGTGAAACAGAAGAACAAATTCTGCGGCCCGGCAGCGATGGCCTCGGTGCTCAAATATTACGGTGACGAGGTTACACAGGAAGAGATTGCCGAGGCGGTATATACCCCGAAACTGGACGGAGCCCTGATATCGGACATGGAAAACTTCGCCCGCGATAGCGGCTACCGGGCGGAAACGATAAACGGGAATATAGACTCGCTCGAAGCGGAGATAGACAAAGGCATTCCGGTAATCGTTCTCGTCGAGAAAGGGAAATGGATGCTCAGCGTCCCGCATTATTACGTTGCTTACGGCTACGACGCAGAGGAAAAGGTTTTCATAGTCCACACGGGGTACGAGAGCGGGGAGAGGATCCCGTTCGACAGGCTCGACAGAGAATGGGAGAAAATGAACCGCCTCATGCTCATCGTAACAAAGTGAAAGCACCCTGCCCCGCCATATTCGCTGCGATATTAATACTGTCCCTGATCGCATCAGGCTGCGCATCGGTATACGGCCCGTATTTCGCGGAAGACCCCCTCACCGCTGAGGAGCACAACAACCTGGGCGTAATATACGAGCGGGAGGGCAAATACGACCTTGCCGTAAGGGAGTATAAAAGAGCCGCATCCGCAGACCGGGAACTCGTGGTGCCGCTCGTTAATCTTGGCAATGTCTATCAGAAGAAAGGGGAAACCGAAGAAGCGGAGAAGTATTACAAAAAGGCGCTCAAGAAAGACAGGCGGAACATTGAGGCAGCTAACAACCTGGCGTCCCTTTACATAGAGACCGGGGAGAATTACGAAGAGGGGCTCGAGGTCCTTCTCGCCGCAACCGAAACGAAGAACCCGGTGCCCGCGTACGCCCTCGACACGCTCGGTGTCCTGTACTTTAAAACCGGGAATGTGGAAAAAGCGAAAGAATATCTGATTGAAGCCTGCGCGAAGGCGTCAGGCGATGAAAAGCTGAAGAGCGAGATAAATACCCATCTCGCGGAGATGGGCGACACCGCCGGATGCCGATGAGGAGCGCGCTCCCGTAAAATGCTCTCTAACCGAGCACAGCACCCGGCACGATCTTCCTTCCCAAAAGAAATTCCCTGGAGCCGAGCCTCTTCCCGCCCTCTATCTGGAGCTCCTGAATATCGAGCGCACCCCGTCCAGTCACGACGCGCAATATTCCCTGCGGGGCGCTTATCACCACTCCGGGACTCCCCTCCCCCTCCGATGAAGACGCTTTATAAATCTTGAGCATCTTCCCGTCGAGTGACGTGTACGCCCCGGGCCAGGGCAGCATGCCCCTTATCAGGTCCCTTATCTCGCCGGCAGGCTTCGTCCAATCTATCCTGCCGTCCTCCTTTCTGAGCATCGGGGCGTATGTGGCCGCTGAACCGTCCTGCCTGACAGGATGCAGATCTCCTCTCTTCAGCGAGGCGATTGCCTCAAGAAGGAGCTCCGCCCCTAAGAGCGAGAGCTTTTCGGACAACGTCTCCCCGGTATCGTCGTAATCTATCGGCATCTCGCGCGCAAGCAGTATGTCCCCCGTGTCCATCCCCTCGTCCATCCGCATGATAGTGATGCCCGTGACCTTTTCGCCGCGCACTATCGCCCAGTTAACAGGCGCTGCGCCCCTGTATTTAGGGAGTAGAGAGGCGTGAACGTTGATACAGCCGTGCCCCGGGAGATCGAGCAACGCTTTAGGGAGGATCTTCCCGTAAGCAGCTACGCAGATGAGGTCCGGCTTCAGCCGAGAGAGCTCCCGCAGGAACTCCCCGGTCCTTATGCTATGCGGCTGAAGCACGGGGATGCCGCGCTCTTCGGCAGCTATCTTCGTCGGCGGCGGAGACGGCTTGAGCCCCCTGCCACGCGGCTTGTCGGGCTGCGCCACGAGAGCGGCGACTTCTTCCCCGGACTCGATCAACGCTTTGAGCGAGGGCACCGCGAACCCGGGCGTCCCCATGAACACAATTCTCATGCACGTGGATTATATTCAGAAGACAGGACGTATTCAAACAGTTATTACGGGGTACGGCAATAAGGCGCCGGATATTGCGGAACGTACGCGTATGGAATTCGCGCGCTTGAGGGTTTACTGCCCGTTCTCGTCAGGCCTTTCGGAAACTGCTCTCGTGAACTCTTCCGTTATCCATTTTTTTATACCTTCCTGAGAGCCTTTGCCTATGAGCTTCCTGACTTTCTTTAACGAAATGACCGCCTTCGCGGCAGACCTGTGTCCTCCGGCGCTCCCGATGTCCTTGAACAATTCCCTCACGAGCCTTCCTGCGCTCTTTACATACCCGACGTTTCTTACCGATATGATGAGATGCGAGTTCGCCAGTATGCCGAAAGCGACCGACCATTCGATGCCCTTTACCTGGATGCCGAAGTCGGCCATTTTAGGAATGAGGTACTCCCTGTCCACCCTGCCGACGTTGACGAAGAACACCTGGTTTACTATCCAATGGTCGGCAAGCGCCTGCCCGAACGACTTTATCTCGTCGGGAGGGACCTCGGCGCGCTCTATACGCCTCAGGAGACCGAGGTTAGCCAGCGGGTAGAGGAACGTGAAAGCCTCTACGTCGTCGGGATCGGCGTCCCTGTTGAGCATGACCGTATCCGTCTTTATCCCGTAGAGAAGCGCCGTCGCGAGCCTCTCGGATATATCCGTCTGGGAGGCTCTCAGGTACTTAGTGAGAATCGTGGAAGTCGCTCCCTCCTCTGTCCTGATCTCCTTGAACTTCGCTTCGTACGAACCGACGAGGGGGTGATGGTCTATGACGGTATCGACATCCGGGAGCTCCGGCCCGAAGAACGGCGGCTGCACGTCGAGGAGCGCTATGGAGTCGAAGTCCTTGAGGTCCTCGACACCCAGCTCCTGGAGGTCTATTTCGAGGAGCTCTATCATGGCTACGTTTTCTGGGCGCGATATCTTGTCGCCGAGGTGCCCTATTATAGCGGTCTGTTTGTTCCTCTTGAGGAGCGCCCTCAGCGCAAGCGCGCTCGCTATGGAATCGGGATCGGGGTGGTCATGGAGCAGGATGAGCATCTTCTTGGCGTTAGCGTGTACTTTCCTTAGCTCGTCGACCCTGAGGTCCGTCCTTGCGAGCTTTTCCTCGCGGGCTATCTCTTCAGACAGCAATTTATGAAACGCCACGAACCTCACGGAAGGGGGAGGCTCCTCTTTCTGCTCCCCGTTGCTGACTATCATCGGGGTCTGGGGATAATGCGTGGAGAGCTCCTTCGTAATCTCTGGGGTGAAAGACCTGCTCTCGATCATGATTATTGAAAAGTTGCCGGTCTGGTTGAGGGCTTCCTCAAGCGAGCTGACCCAGATGACCTCGCCTCTTTTAGAGAAAAGCCCGAGGAGGAAGGAATCGAAATCCCCGATAAAAAGATAACGTCTCAGTTCCTTCTGCATTATTGTTCAGCCCTGCTCAGGGACCTTTCGCCTTTACCGCCACATGCCCTGCTCAAGCCGCTCACAAACCCGGAGAGCTCGTCGAATAGCTCTTCTTTCCTTTCACCGTGCTTTTCTATTATCCGGACGATCGCGCTCCCGACTATAACCGCGTCGGCATAGACCGCGATCCTCGCTACCTGCTCCGGCGTGGATATGCCGAACCCGACGCCGACCGGGAGCTTCGTATACTGTTTTATCTCCGACGTAAGTTCCTCGAGCGAATAATCCATGTCGGGCCTGACCCCGGTAATACCTGTCAAGGAAACGAGATACACGAAACCGCTCGCATTCTTGGTAACGAGTCCTATCCTGTCCCCCGTGCTCGTAGGAGCCAGCAGGAAGATGAGATCGAGTCCCGCCTTGTCGGTGTGCACCTTGAATTCACCAGCTTCTTCGGGAGGAAGATCGACGACAAGGACGCCGTCCGCTCCCGCCCCGGCTGCGTCTTTGGAGAACCTCTCGAGCCCGTATTTAAAAAACGGATTATAGTAGCCGAAGATGATGATGGGAACCCGGGATTTCTCCCTTATGCGCTTTACCATGTCCAGAACCATTTTTAGCGTAGTGCCTTTCTTAAGCGCCCTCTCGGAAGCGAGCTGTATTGCGGGCCCGTCAGCCATGGGGTCCGAGAACGGGACGCCCAGCTCGATAATGTCGGCGCCGCTTTCCTCGAGCTTGAGCACGAGGTCCGCGGTCAATTCGGGCGACGGGTCGCCCGCCGTAACGTAATTGACCAGAGCTATCCTGTTTTTCTTTTTCAGCTCCCTGAACTTATCGCCTATTCTGCTCATGTTATGTTGGAATTGGAATTTAGATGGATGAAATCAACCGACAGCTATTTGTTCCCAAACCACTGCTCTTATTGATAGTCATTTTAAGGGAATGAAATTAACTAAATACTCAGTCACCCGCCCCGCAACCAGATCGTAAGGGACAATCTAACACCTCCAAGGCTAAAGTCAAGATTGGAGCCTGCCTCCCCTGAGGGGGCAGGATTAGTGGTCTTGAGTCGGCCGAAGTCCGGGTTATAATTATAAATCTCATTGTTTTATGCCTCTTACGAGGATATCTGAAACCGCGTTTATGTCCTTGTCGCCGCGTCCGGAGAGGCAGATAATAATAACCGCGTCCCCGGGCATACCGGGCGCTGCCTTCCTCGCGTAAGCGATCGCGTGAGAAGATTCGAGAGCGGGGATTATGCCCTCCGTTTGCGAAAGGTACTTAAAACCTTCGAGCGCTTCCGAATCAGTAACGTTCGTGTAGGAGACCCTGCCCGTATCGTGGAGATACGAATGCTCCGGACCCACGCCGGGATAATCGAGTCCCGGGGCTATGGAGTGCGTCCCCAGGACCTGCCCGTTCTCGTCCTGGAGCAGGTATGTCCTGCTGCCGTGCAGGACCCCAACGCTCCCGGCGGATATAGTAGCCGCATGGTGTCCCGACCCGATGCCGCTTCCGGCAGCTTCGACGCCCGTCATTTTCACCGACTCGTCCCCGAGGAAGGGATAGAAGAGGCCCATCGCATTGGAGCCTCCTCCCACGCAGGCGATAAGGAGATCGGGAAGACGATTTTCCTTCTCGAGTATCTGCTCCCTCGCCTCCCTCCCTATGACCGACTGGAAGTCCCTCACCATCATGGGGTAGGGGTGCGGCCCAGCGACGCTGCCTATAATATAAAAAGTATTCCTGACGTTCGTTATCCAGTCCCTCATCGCTTCGTTCATAGCGTCCTTCAAGGTCTGTGTGCCCTGAGTCACCTCCCTCACGGTCGCGCCCAGGAGCTTCATGCGCGTTACGTTGAGCGCCTGGCGCCTCGTATCCTCGAGTCCCATGAATATCTCGCATTCCATATCGAGGAGCGCCGCTACAGTGGCGGTCGCCACGCCGTGCTGCCCGGCGCCGGTTTCGGCTATGATCCTTTTCTTGCCCATGCGCGACGCGAGAAGGGCCTGCCCTATGGTGTTGTTAATCTTGTGAGCGCCCGTGTGCGCGAGGTCCTCGCGCTTGAGGTATATCTTCGCCCCTCCGAGGTCCTTCGTCATTCTCTCGGCGAAGTAAAGGGGCGTCGGGCGGCCGACGTATTCCTCGAGGAAGTAATCGAGCTCCTGCTTGAACTCCGGGTCGTCTTTTATCTCGAGGTACGCCTTTTCGAGCTGCAATATCGCGGGCATAAGCGTTTCCGAGACATACCTGCCTCCGAATATGCCGAAATGCCCGATCTCGTCGGGCACCGTGGTTCTAGACGCCATTCTTCACCGCCTCGATAAATTTTCTCATCTTCGCGTGGTTCTTCCTTCCGGGAGAGTCCTCTACGCCCGTGCTTACGTCAACGCCGTAAGGCTTCACGATTTCTATAGCCGCGGAAACGTTCTCGGGGGTCAGACCGCCGGACAGTATCACCTTTTTCGACAGCTTGATATCCTTGAGCGCCCCCCAGTCGAAGCTCTTCCCCGTCCCCCCGTATAATTCGTCCGTGTGCTTATCAAAGAGGATAGCCCGAACCGGGTAAAGTTCAACTTCGGCTGTATTTACCGTGTCTTTAATCCTGACCGCCTTTATCAATTTATAGGGCAGCATGGCGGAGAACTCGGGCGTTTCGTCCCCGTGGAGCTGCACGGTGTCTATGCCGGAGACAGCGACCGCCTCTATAATCTCCGGAAGCCCCTGGTTTACGAAGACGCCGACAGCCGAAATAAACGGGGGGAGCGTGGAGATGATCGATCGGGCGTCGCGGGGGTCTATAAACCTTCGGCTCCCCTTGTAGAAAATAAAGCCGAGCGCATCAGCGCCCAGGTCGGCCGCCCGCGAGGCGTCTTCAGAATTCGTAATACCGCAGAACTTTACCCTTACCATAGGAATTGAGAATTATAAAATCACAACCCGTTTATGTAAAACGGACCGGGGCGCCCGCCGCGCTAAAGTCCGTCCATGTAACTCTTTAACGACTCCGCTATTATCCTGTAACCGTTCCTGTTCTCATGCCCGCCGAAGTTGTTGGGGTATATCTGCTCAGTACCCGCGCTTACGCCGAGGGGGCCCAGCGCGTCGACGTACCTGATACCGTGCTCGTCGAAATACTTCCTGACCTCGCTGTCAACCCGCCTCTCGTTCACTATCAGATAGTCGATCCTGTCCGATGCGGGAAGCGATTTATTGCCTTCGATATACCGGGCGAATACGCTCTCCTTCGTGGGGATTATGACAACGATGAACTCGATGCCGTTCTTTCGAGCGAGCCGGTTCATCCTGTCGAAGAATTCGAGGCTGAGCGCGAGCCCTTCCCTTACGTCGGGCTCAGCAAGATCGAGCCCCTTGAGTCTCTGGTCGGGCGTAAACCCCGTCTTTATGCCGCTTGCCTCGTCCTCGAACATAACGATCAGCTCGCCCCTCTTCATCCTCCGCGCCTGCCTCAGGCTGTCCCCGATGAATGAGGAGCTCACGAGCCTGTAGAGGACGCTGTGTCCGGCGAGCCAGCCGCCTATGCCGTACGAGAATCCTTCCTCGTCTTCCGCTTCAACATTATCGGGAGACGATACGAACTCGGGCTTCCTCATGTCCTTCCACCTGTCGACATTGTATACGGCGGTGAAGGAGTCCTTGACGTCGTTGCCCAGATAAAACCCTGCGATAATAATCCCGGGGCGGAGCGCGAGGGCCTCCTGCTCCATGAGATATAGATACTCGGCGGGGCCGTAACCGCCGAGGGACATGTTATACACGGTTTTGCCCGTCATTCTTCCCAGAGCCGAAGGCCAGGAATCGCTCGCCCTAGCGCTAATTCCGTAAGTGTGTGAATCGCCTATCGCCACAACCTCTGCCGTATCGGGGGACGATTTGTTCCTGAACCCCAGGGCGTCGTGCGCGCCTGAATGAGGCTCGATCCTGTATCTGAGCACGTCGTCCGGAATCCTCCTGGGCTTGAGGAAATCTATAGGATCGAAGACGAGCCTCGACACTCCCTCGGCAACCAGGAGCGATATGGCAAACGAGCCCAGGATCAGGACGAAGATTTTGAGATATTTATTCAAGCGGGTATAAGCTCCGACGCGTTCAACAAATTTATAAATATTAAATTTCCAGTAATATAATCGAGGAATAAAGGTGAAACAATCAACCGCCGGACGCGGGCAACCTGTAAATCCTATGCTATCATATTCATCCATACCGCTTTCAAAGAGTGCTGAAAACCCGGGATTCCCCATATATAAACTGTAAGCCGAGAACGAGAGATGAACGAAACCGAAAAGAAGCCGACCTTTAGAAAAAAGCTGTATCTCGTCCTGCTGAGCGTACTCATCACACTCGCCATACTCGAAATCGGAACGCGCGTCTGGCTCGATTTCATCGCCCCAGAGGACGTGAGCCTCGAGTATTCGCTCTACTCGTACCTGAGCCCGGACAACCAGAGATACGTACGCCACCACTATCTGAATTATTACCCGAATCCGGAGTATAGGAGAGGAAAGACCTATCATAATTCGCTCGGGTACAGGAACGACGAGTTCCTGGCCGAGAAGCCGGAAGGGGTGTTCAGGATAGTGCTCCTCGGCGGGTCTTCGACGTACAACATAGGTATAGACGATAACGACAAGACCTGGGCCGCGCAGCTGGAAAAGATACTCAGGGACAAGTACGGGTATAAGAACGTCGAGGTTATTAACGCGGGGGTCGGCGGGTATAATTCATGGGAGACGCTCATCAACCTTGAATTCAGGGTGCTCGACGTCGACCCCGACCTCATTATCGAGTACGAGGGCACGAACGACGTGCACGCGCGGTTCGTTGACCCCGTCTCATACAGGGGAGACGATTCGGGCCGGAGGAAGCAGTGGGACCCTCCGTCGGTATTCTTCCTCGAGCACAGCGCGCTTTTCAGGGTGATACTGAGGAAGCTCGGCGTGACCGAGCAGGTGGGCATAGGGAACTTCATAACCCCCAGAAATACCGCGTACGGCCCTGTTTCGGTGGCGAAACACGACCCGATGGGACTCCTCGATAAGAATCCGCCCGTTTACTTCAGACGCAACCTCAACAACATGGTAGCCATAGCCAAGGCGAACGGCGTCGAAATATTGTTCTCGACGTGGGCGTATTCACCGTACCTGAACGACTACGCCTCGACCCCGTATTATCAGAAGGGGTTCGAGGAGAATAACGATGTGGTAAAGGAAGTGGCCATCGAGAACGGCATACCGTTTTTCGATTTCTCAGCCGTGATGCCCAAAGACAGGAAATTCTGGCGGGACGGCCGCCACGTGAACGCGCTGGGAGCTGAAAAGATGGCCGAGCTCTTCGCGGAATACCTGCACGAGAGCGGTCTTATAAAACAATAGCGTCCTAGCGGGACGCTGCCCTGTCAGAGTCTCCGCTCCCCTTCCCTTCTCATGTAGTATCCGAATACGGCGAATGAAAGCGCCGATTTTATTACGGCGAATCCCAGAAACGCGAGCGCCGCGCCGACGTAGGAATAGGATGGGACGAGCAGAAGCATGAGGGCCAGATAGACTACGGTTGTAAGGACATAAAAAGCGGTCCTTATACCCGGCATCCCCATCGCGAGCAGCGCCGGGTTTATCCAGTATGTATACCTGGCGACGAGCACCGCGAGGGCGAGTATCCTGAGAGTGTTCGTCGCAGGCGCGTACTCCCCGCCGAAAACAAGACGCACTATGGGCCCCGCGAACACGATTATCAGCACAGTCACGGGCACGATGAGCTTCATCAGGTTCTTCGTAGAGTCTTTTATGAAGGACTTGAACTCTTCCATGGCGTTCACGGTCGTGAGCTTGACGAGCTCGGGGAAAATCGCCTCGTAGAGCGTATCCACGATACGGTTTAGCACCGCCGCGACCGAGTTCGCTATCCTGTAAAAGGCGACCGCGTCTTTACCGGCGAAGAAACCGAGTATCATCAACCCCAGATACTTGTCGCTCCCCGTTTTGAGCGTCGCCATGAAGCTCGTGTTCCCCAGGAACCAGGCGATCTCCTTCCACTGTCCCCTTATAAGGAATATATCGGCGGTAAGCCAGCTCCCGAGGTTTTTCTCGCCGAGCACCCGCATGACCGCCCATAGCCTCACGGCTGCGGCTATGAAGTTCGAGAGCACGAGACCGTACAACGCACCTTTTATCCCTAGCCCGAGAAGAAGGAGCGCGGTTACGAGAACCAGCTGCGTCAGGTTCTCGAAGGAATTTATAACCGCGATGTTCTTATACTTCTCGAACACCCTCAGTATCGCGTCCGACGTCAGCTTGGCGGTCTCCACGAAAAGCCCGAATGCGTATATCCAGATGTATATGTAAGCCTCAGGCGAGTGTATCACGTACGTGCTGACGAGCTTCGCCGTGACAATCGCGATCAGGAAGGAGACCGCTCCGCTGCCGACATCGAGTATGTAGGAGAGCTTTATCATCGCAAGCGTCTTCTCGGTCTCCCCGTTCTCCCAGTAGGAGCCGATGTACCTTACTGCTGTTTCCCAGACCCTCACGTCGAAGAACTGGTTCATCATCGCGATGTAGGCGATAACGAGCTGAAGGAGGCCGTAATCGGTCACCCCGAGTATCCTCGCGAGAACGACTGTCTGGAGGGCGGCGAACCCCCCTGCCGCGGCCTTGCCGCTGAAGAGCAGCGATGCGTTGAGAAACAGTTTTTTCTGGGGGCTACGGGATTCGCTCATCCGGCACCCGGCGCATGGAGGACTTTATGGTTTCGCATCGAGAGCACCTTTCAGGGCATCGACATAATTTTTTATCATCCGCGCTTCCGTATGAAACTCCTTTACCATCTCCCTCCCGCTCTCGCCCATGAGCCGCGCCCGCCCGGGGTCCCTGAGCAGGGATATTACAGCTTCGGCTATATCCGTCACGCTCTCCGGATCGACGAGGACTCCTGTCACGCCGTCCCTCACGGCCTCCGCAGATCCCCCTTCATTACCCGCTACGACGGGTTTCCCCCTCGCGCCCGCCTCTATCAATGCGTTAGGCAGACCCTCGACCTTGTCGTCCCACCGCCTGCTCGGCATCACGAAAACGTCCGCGAGATCGAGGTAATTTATTATTTCATCGTGACTGACTCCGCCGGTAAAAACGACGGATCCGCCCGCTCCCATATCGTCGGCAAGCTCCCCGAATCTCTTTTTGAACCTCCCCTCGCCGACGACGAGATAGACAATATCCGGGAATTCTTTTTTTATGAGCGGGAGCGCCCTTATGACCATGTCCTGACCCTTCCTCGGGAGAACCCTAGCAATCGTGATTATGACAGGGGCCGATCCGCCTATCCCGTGCTTTGACCTGAGCGCCTTTAACTTATCCGCATCGGGCTCCCTCGACAGCATTTCCCCGCCAACGCCGTTGTAGATAACCGTGATAACGTCTCCCGGAATGCCAATGCTCTCGAGGAGCCCCTTCGTATTCCTGCTGACTGCTATAATGCGGCCGGCCCGCTTGTAGAGCCTCATCATAGGATGCTTCATCAGTCGTTTGAGCAACCTTTTTCCGTAAAAGCAGGTGGTGATGCCCGAGCCCGCCACACGCACAACGGGCAGGAACGAGATTACCGGAACGAGACCGCCCGCCGCTTCGGCCTCCTCCGTTATGAAGAGGACGATATCCGGTTTCTCATCGCGGAGAGCCTTCGTGAGGGAGAATAAACCGAGGAGAATGTCGGCGTAAGGTAAGGCCTTTATCCAACTGCTGCCGAGAGCGGGAATCCTGATAACGCGGCACCCTAGCCCCTTGTCTGTCACGCCGTTTTCCCGGCCGTAGCCCGGAGCGAGCACGACCGTTTCTATCCCCGAGCCGGAAATCCCTCTCGCAAGTTTCATACTCGTCGTGGCAAGCCCTCCCAGAAACGGGGGGAATTCATGGGTATAAAGAAGGACTTTCATCAAGCGCCGTTATCGGCAATACCAATCTGGTTGCCGATTATTATGTGCATGTATTATTGCTCTTTTTTTTATAATACACTATATTTCGTTTTAGGTTTTCTACAGCCGGCTGCGGCGAGATAGACGCGGCCAGGAAATCACGAGAGACGTCCCGGAATCACGGTCCGGGAGGAAGCCATGAACGATATCGAATCACATTTGCTGAATTTGCTCTGCAGAGGCGCAGGTCAGGGGAACTCCAATACCGACAAGCTCACACAGGCGATCGTGGATGCGAACCCGGAGCTGGATTATAATAAAACGAAAATAAGCGTCGTAGAGGCGCTTAACGACCTCAAGGACAAAGGCCAGATCCAGATTATGACCATCAACTGGGAGCTCGGCGACGAATTCCTCTACATATGCACTAACATAATCGAATGAGTCCCGCCTTCAGCGAGTCAGATATACATGACGCCGGGCCCTTGAACGGAGTCAGACTGCGCGGGCATCGACGGAGCTGCTTGTGCCGACACTCGACTACTTACGCATCGTTGGTATATCGGATATAAAATCGGGCGTCTCAGGCCCGTCCGACGTAACCTTCAACATAGAGTATTCGGGCGATCCGGATTTCAGCCTGCCCAAAATGGGGGTCATAACTCTCAGAATGGACGAGCTCCTTGACATCCCGGGACTAGGTGCCGGAGAGATGGAGAAAATCGCCACAAGGCTCGTAAGACAGGTGCTTGTCAGGGAAAGAGATAAGGACGGAACTATCATAATTCTGCACATCCTCGGACTGCCTCTCGGTGAATGGCTCAGAGAAAACGTACCGTTCCTGAGACAATAAGGGTTACTCAAATAATTAAACTAAGCAGGCCTCTTAACCCTGAAAACCTGAAAAAATCATAACTATACAAATCCTCTTACAAATCCTTTTTTTTTCGTGTATAATCTGTCCCAGTCAATTTTAAGTAGTTTACTTAGTTCTTTGAAAACCTAGACCAAAAAGCATGACCGGATCTCGGCGCTTTATTCCGGGGTTGGATTTTTTTAAGATTTTGTCTCTGCAGGAGGTATAGGTATGGTGCTCAGGCGTTCCCTAATTATCCTTTTCGCAATTCTCCTTCCGGCAACTGCTCTAGCGGCCAAAAAGTATGTAGTCAAGAAAGGAGATAACCTTTATGAATTATCCAAAAAGTTCGGGCTTACAGTCGACGAGCTTAAGTCAATCAACAATCTGAAAGACAGCAGGCTGGACATCGGCGATGTTTTAACGGTCGACGTCTCGTCCGGCGATGAAGACAGAACGGCGGTGAACACCGCTCGAGGCAATAATAACGAATACATCGTAAAGAACGGCGATACATTAGGTGAAATAGCGGAAATATACGGTCTTTCTTCGGAAGACCTGAAAGCAGCAAACGGTTTAAAGAATACAAAACTACAAATCGGACAAAAGCTTTTAATCCCTCCCTCAAACTCAGAGCCGGTCAAGGCAACGGTGTCCGGGGAGCCGGCGGCCGGAGATTCAGTCAGTGAAACTGCGGGTAAAGCCGGGGATTCCTCGAAAGACTCCTCAGATGCGCCCGGTAAGTACGCCGTCCGAAAAGGCGATACGCTCGGGCACATCGCGCTCAGGTTTAACGTGCCGAGCGCCGAAATCAAAAAAGCCAACGGACTAAAAAACGATAAACTGCAGATCGGGCGGGTCCTTATAATCCCGGGCGGCGGAACGGCGGCAGTTGAAGAAACTCCCGCGGCCGTGAACGGGACCGCCGACAAGCCCGCTCCGGTGAAGGCAAGCGCTTACACCGTTGTTAAGGGGGATACGCCTGGCGCTATCGCCAGAAAGCTCGGTGTCAGCACGGATGAATTGATAAAGCTCAACAGCCTCGACAGCAGGAATCTCCAGATCGGCCAGAGGCTCTCAGTCCCCGGCTACGAACAGGGGCAGACAGCATCCGCAGAGAAAGCCGCTCCCGCCGGGGAGGAAAGCGTGGAACCAAGCCGCGCCGAGTCAGTCAATGCCACAACCCCATCAACGACAAAAACTAAAGAATACGTTATCAAAAAAGGCGACACGCCGGGCGCAATAGCCAGAAGGCTTGGCGTGAGCACTGACGAATTGATCAGGCTCAACAACCTCGACAGCAGGAAGCTGCGTGTCGGGCAGGTGCTGGTCGTTCCCGGGACGCAAACCGGGACTGTCACGGGCGATACATCCGCCGCACGCGATGCCGAGAATCAAGCGCCGTCCGAATACATCGTGAAAAAGGGCGACACCCTTTACGAGCTCGCAAGGACGTACGGCGTATCCGTAGACCGCATAAAAGAGTACAACAGTCTTATAAGCAACAACCTGAGGGTCGGCCAAAGGCTCGTACTGAACGCGTCCGGGGCTCAGGCGGCCTCCCGGGAGAACGTGCAGGAAGCGCAGGTCACAGAATCAGTGACCGAAATCACTGAAACCGCGAAATACACGAGGGAATACACTGTCAGGAGAGGGGACACGCTCGGACACCTCGCTCTTAAATTCGGGGTCTCGCAGAGCGAGCTCAAAAAGGCGAACGGGCTCAAGAGCAGCAATCTGAGGTCGGGCCAGGTGCTCATGGTCCCCGGCACCGAAATCACCAGAGAGACCGAAGAAGTAATAATAAAAGAAACAGCGCCGGAACCGGTGAGCGATGTATATATCAAGAAGAGGTACGTCGTCAAGTCGGGCGACACGCTCGGCAATATAGCAGAGAGCTTCGGCGTCACCATAGAGGAAATAAAGAAAGCGAGCGCGCTAAAGAACGATACGATTAATAACGGCGACATACTTCTCATTCCCGTGCCTCAGGAGAAGGTCACGCAGTCCAAATACACTGTGGCCAAGGGCGACACGCTCGGCAAAATCAGCAGGAAGTTCGGCGTCCCCGTTACTTCGATCATGAGGGCGAACGGGCTTTCGAGCGATACGCTCAGGGCGGGCATGAAGCTGAGCATACCGGGACTGAATCCCGCAGAGCCCGTTGAGAGTGAAGCCGAAAGCGCAGCTTCAGCCTCTGTACCGAGGGGCGAGTACGTAGTTAAGAAGGGCGACACGCTAGGACGTATAGCCAGGCGCTACGACGTCACCATCAAGCAGCTCAAGAGAGAGAATAATATTAAGGGTAACTCCATCAGAGTAGGGCAGGTCCTGTATATTCCGGGCTACGGACGCGAGGAGACCGAATACAGGGCAGCAGCAGAGGAGAGCGCCGTTCATGAATCGAACGGACATTACAAATACTCGGAACCCGAAGTGGAAAACGGGAGGTTCTCGAAGGAAAGCATCATACAGGTGGCAAAAAAGTACCTGGGGGCGCCTTACAAATTCGGCGGCAACGACCTCGCTACCGGTATCGACTGCTCGGGTTATGTAAAGAAAATTTTCAGCAGGTTCAACGTATATCTGCCCAGGACGGCCAGGGACATATATTACAAGTCCGGATACAGCGTTTCTAAAAGAAATCTCGATACCGGAGACCTCGTATTTTTCACAACATATGCGAAATACCCTTCGCACGTAGGTATATACATCGGCAACGACGAATTCATACACGCCTCCTCGGCGTCGCGAAAGGTAACCATCGACAGCATCAACAAGCAGTATTACAAGAAACGCTACGTAGGCGCGAAACGAGTGCAGCTGTCGGGACTGTTCTACGACGAGCTCTCCAAGGATTACGCGGGGTTCGGTAATTAACAGTCCGGATTCTCCGTATAAGCTCCGCGAGGGAGCCAATAATTTCCCGGCGGAGCCTACCCTTGTGCCTGTCACTCTTTTATACCTCCCCGTCTCCCGATAAATACCCTCCATTGAAAGATGGGGAGCGGTGTTTATATTATAGCGATTGATATCATGGAACAGCTCATTCAGAATTTCAGGGACTATCTCGGCTCCGAGAGAAACTACTCGAAACACACCGTCAAGGCTTACATCACCGATATAGGAGAGTTCCGGCGTGTTATAAAAGAAAAAAAGCTCCTCGGTGAAAAAGTGGGAGTTATAGATCCCGGGAATCTGGACGAGAAGACCGTAAGGGCTTACGTGAACTGGCTTTACACCAGGAACTCGAGGGCGTCCATATCGAGGAAGCTCGCGTCCGTAAGGACGTTCTTCGAATTCCTGATAAGGAAAGGCGTTATAAAAAATAACCTCGCGAAGCTCGTACCGACGCCCAAGGGCGAGAAGAGGCTCCCGACGTTCCTGACGGTCGACGAGGTTGTGAAGCTCCTCGGCATAGAGGGCGAGGGCGCGCTCGTATCCAGGGACGCCGCACTGCTCGAGCTCCTGTATTCGAGCGGGCTCAGGGTGAGCGAGCTCGTAGGCATCGACCTGAACGACATAGACATCAAGAACCTCACCGTCAAGGTCCTGGGCAAAGGCGGCAAGGAAAGGATCGTGCCCGTCGGCTCGAAGGCCGCGGAGGCGATCAATGAATATCTGCGCGAAAGGCTCGGCATGAACCCCACAGGAGACCACCTGTTCGTAAATTCGAGAGGCGGGAGGCTCAACGTCAGGAGCGTCGACAGGATAATCAGGAAATACGCCACGCTCGCGGGGATACCCAAGAACGTGAGCCCTCATGTGCTCAGGCACACGTTCGCAACGCACCTCCTCGGAGGGGGGGCAGACCTGAGGGCAATCCAGGAGATGCTCGGCCACAAGAGCCTTTCCACGACGCAGAGGTACACGCATACGTCGATCGAAAAATTGATGGAGATTTACGATAAAACACACCCGAGAGCGTGAACATGGAAAACTTCCACGGAACAACGATAGTTTGTGTAAAGATAGGAGACAGGGTCGCGATGGCCGGGGACGGCCAGGTAACCCTGGGGCACGCAGCCGTAAAGCATTCCGCTAAAAAAGTCCGGAAGATATTCGAGGGCAAGGTGCTGGTGGGCTTCTCAGGGGCTACCGCCGATGCCATGACACTCTTTGACAAGTTCGAGGCCAAGCTCGAGGAGTTCAGAGGGAACCTCAGGAGAGCGGCCGTAGAGCTCGCGAGAGACTGGAGGACTGACCGCATACTGAGGAGGCTCGAAGCGCTCCTGGCCGTCGCCGACAAGGAGAGCATGTTCCTCATCTCGGGCAGCGGAGACGTGCTCGAGCCCGACGACAACGTCGTCGCCGTGGGCTCGGGAGGCTCGTACGCACAGGCCGCGGCCAAGGCGCTATCAAGGCACTCGAAGCTGGGCGCGAGAGAGATCGCCGAAGAATCCCTCAGGATCGCGTCCGAAATCTGCATCTACACGAACGATAAAATAACAGTAGAGGAACTCGCATAACATGAGCAGCGAAACATTTTTCACGCCGAGAGAGATAGTCTCGGAGCTAGACAGGTATATAATCGGCCAGAACAAGGCAAAACGCGCCGTTTCGATCGCGCTCCGCAACCGTTGGAGAAGGCAGCGCGTATCGCCCGAGCTGAAGGACGAGATCGCGCCTAAGAACATACTCATGATAGGACCCACGGGCGTGGGAAAGACGGAGATTGCGAGGAGGCTCGCGAAGCTGGCCCAGGCTCCGTTCCTCAAGGTGGAGGCGTCAAAGTTCACGGAAGTCGGCTACGTCGGCAGGGACGTCGAGTCGATGATAAGGGACCTTACCGATATAGCCATAAAAATGATAACCGACGAAGAAAAACAGACCGTGAGAGCCAAGGCCGAAGACCTGGCGGAAGAGAGGATGCTCGATCTCCTTTTCCCCACAGGCGGGGGCGAGCAACCGCATACCGACACGGGGGGCGAAACCCGCGAGAAGCTGAGGAAGCTCTTAAGGGAAGGCAGGCTCAACGAGAGGTTCGTGGATATCGAGGTGACTTCAAAAAACTTTCCCATTCAGGTGTTCTCACCGCAGGGCCTGGAGGAGATGGACGTCAACATATCGGACATGCTGGGGAACCTCTTCCCCAAGAAAACAAAGAAGAGGAAGGTGAGAGTCCCCGACGCCATGGAAGTCCTCATACAGGAGGAAGCACAGAAGCTAATAGACATGGACAACGTCGTCAAGATGGCGATAGAGAGGGTCGAGCAGTCGGGGATAATTTTCATCGACGAGATAGACAAGGTCGCCGGGCGCGAGAGCACCGCCGGGCCCGACGTATCGAGGGAAGGCGTACAGAGGGACCTGCTCCCGATAATAGAAGGGTGCACGGTGAATACGAAGCACGGGATGGTGAGGACTGACCACATTTTGTTCATCGGGGCGGGCGCATTCCACGTATCGAAGCCTTCGGACCTGATCCCCGAGCTCCAGGGCAGGTTCCCGATCAGGGTCGAGCTCGAGCCGCTTACGACGGAGGACTTCATCAACATCCTCACGCAGCCCAAGAATGCGCTCATCAAGCAGTACACGGAGCTGTTGAGCACGGAAAAAATAGACCTCGTCTTCAAGGACGACGCTATAAAGGAAATAGCGGAGACGGCCCAGGCGGTCAACGAATCGACGGAGAACATCGGCGCGAGGAGACTCCACACCATAATGGAGAGGATGCTCGACGAGATATCCTTCAACGCACCCGACATGGCCGAGCAGAAGATTGTGATCGACGCGAAATACGTGAAGGACAAGATCGCCGATATAGTGAAGGACAGGGACCTGAGCAGATATATTCTATAGAACCTGGCGTCGCTCTCGGCCAATCTAAAAACTTATGCCCGTCATTCCCTTAACTGCGGCCCCGCTCCTTTATTTGACGAAAGATGAGGAGTGACGGAGCAATCATATATGAGCGCAGGTTCTGCGCCTTAGGGCGAACGGGTTATCTTTGATGAATGAATGTAAGGTGTCACCCCCACCTTAATCCTAATTTGGATCAGGTGGCATTGAGCCTGAAGTTGATTGGCTACATCAGCTTCGTTGTAGGTCCGACCGGTTCTTGTGCACGCTCAGAACCGTCCCTCAAGGGGGAGGAAATTTATTTGCGGTTACTGATCCGCCGCCGGATTCTGTAATGTCGGGGGAAAATGCGTCCTTCGACAAGCTTCCGGCTCCGCTAAAGCAACGCCGGACATGCAGGGCGAATGGGTATTGCGCGGTTGTTGGATTGAAAACCCACCCCATTCATACTTCGATAAACTCAGTACGAACGGGGTGGGTTTCGTTGCTGGATTAACCAGAGGAGTTGGAAAGAATATTAAAACACACTATGTGTGTGCCCGCGGGTGATCACACGTCAGGAGTTATGACTTGCTCTGCCAGAGCGCCTTTCCGATGAAAAAAGGCCCCAGGCTTTCGAGATACATCGACGTCTGCTTGGTCTTCCGCATCGACTGGATGAGTATGGATAGAGGATAGAGGTCCTTCCCGAGGACGCCTATCAGGAAGTCGTTGTCGTTCCTGTCGAGGCCGTGACAGGCAAGGCGTATGTCCTTGCCTAAGCCAGCGTCCCCGAACTTGAAGCCGAGCTTCCCGTGCTCTCCCAGGACAGAGCGCTGCTCTTCGGCCGAAAGGGTCTCGAAGAGCTTGTTCCTGCGGAGTGGATACCATATCACCCAGGGGAGCTCCGGGTCGAGAACTCTCTCCCGCGGCCGGTCGATGAGCGTCCTCTCGAGATCGGGCTCGTATCCTAGCGAATAAGTCCTCCCGAGCATGGTGTATTCGGGCTTGGGCGTAAGCTCGGTGAAGGCCGAGCCGTTAAGGAACTCCCTAAGCCCGCCGACGAAGAAGTTCGGGTCCTCGTTAACGGACAGAAGGCCTATCCCGTAGGGGTCGTTTATGTCCGCATAAAGGGCGAAATCCATGCCGGATTTCTTTAATTCATTGATTAGTTTCGGCGTGTTATGACAGTTCCCGAAGGCGAGGAGCTGCATCAGCAGCCTCCGGTCGGAGGATAGGACGGTGCCGTCCTTCGCCCTCCCCTTCTCGCTTATATCGAGACCGGCGCGTTCAACATCGAGTGACATTTTCAATACCTCCGCGGCTATTAAATATAACAGGGAAACCGCCCGCTGGCGATTGGGAAGAGGATTTCTCCATGCAAACACCGGTCACTACATCCGTTACTATCGGCCCTCACGGGTGGAATCCGGGATTTCACCCGTAACTGACGCCGAAATCGGGAGTATACCCAAGATAAATATTCACCCGCGGAAAAGAATTTATTTGCATGGAATCGTATTTATTTTATAATAATCAACTTTATTTTCAGTCTGCGAAAGAGGCGGATGAAAAACCTTATACAGAAAGCTAAAACGCTCGTTGAGGCCCTACCCTATATAAAGGAATTCTACGGGCAGACGATAGTCATAAAATACGGTGGGAGCATAGGCGACGACGACCTGCCGAACTTCGCCCGGGACATAGTGCTGATGAAATTCGTCGGCATAGACCCGGTCGTGGTCCACGGGGGCGGCCCCCAGATAGGGAGCCACCTGAAAAAGCTGGGGATAGAATCCAAATTCATCGCGGGCCTCCGAGTGACTGACGAGGAGACGATGGAAGTCGCGGAGATGGTCCTCGTCGGGAAGATAAACCAGAAGATAATCGAGATGATACATTCAATGGGCGGTAAGGCCGTCGGCACGTCGGGCAAGGAAGGGAAAATGATACTCGCGAGGAAGCTCGACGTGAAAAAGTTCGCGATCGAGAACGGGCTCGACATACCGGAGGACGCAGACCTCGGGATGGTAGGAGAGGTGGAGTGCGTGAACCCGCAGCTGATAAACGTGCTCGAGAGCTCGGGCTTCATACCGATTATCGCGCCCATAGGGTTCGACGAGGAAGGAAAGACCTACAACATCAACGCCGACCACGTGGCCGGGAAGATCGCGGGCGCGCTCAAAGCGGCGAAGCTCATACTCATGACGAACGTCCCCGGCATCATGGACAAGGATAAGAACCTCCTTTCGAGCATCACCGAATCGCAGGCGAGACACTTGATCAAGAAAGAGATAATCTCGAGCGGCATGATACCTAAAGTCATGTGCGCGATCGAAGCCCTTCACGACGGGGTGCAGAAGGTGCACATCATAGACGGCACTATCGAGCACTCGCTCATACTCGAAATATTCACCGACGCCGGAATCGGGACGGAGATACTCCTTTGAGAACGGGTGATATTATTTCCGGCACCTCGCAATACCTCATGAACACCTACGGCAGGTACCCGATCGCCATGGTCAGGGGAAAGGGCTCGTGGGTATGGGACTCGGAGGGGAAAAAGTACCTCGACTTCGTGACGGGAATAGCCGTCAACAACCTGGGGCACTGCCATCCTAACGTGGTGAAGGCGATATCCGGGCAGTCGAGGAAGCTCGTACAGGTCTGCAACCTCTATCACATAGAGAAGCAGGTCGAGTTCGCGAAGATGCTAGTCGAGAACTCCTTCGCCGACAAGGTGTTCTTCTGCAACAGCGGGGCGGAGGCGAACGAAGGCGCGATAAAGTTAGCCAGGAAATGGGGGGGAGCGAACGGCGGGAGGTACAAGGTCGTGCACGCCCGCGACTCCTTCCACGGAAGGACGCTGGGCGCGCTCTCAGCGACTAACAAAAAATACCAGAAGGGGTTCGAGCCGCTCGTCCCCGGATTCAAATCCGTCCCTTACGGGCAGATAGATCCCTTAGAAAAAGCCCTCGGGGACGATAAAGTCTGCGCCGTATTACTCGAGCCGATTCAAGGGGAGAACGGCGTGATTATGCCTTACGCGAATTTCCTGAGGGACGCGAGGAGGCTGTGCAAGCGCAAGAACGTGCTCCTCATTCTCGACGAGATACAGGTGGGGCTCGGCAGGACAGGGAAGCTCTTCTCTTACGAGCATTACGGAATAAAGCCTGACATAATGACCCTCGCCAAGGCTCTCGGGGGCGGGATACCTTGCGGGGCGGTTCTCGCGACGGACGCGGTCGCGAAGCACCTCTCTCCCGGCAATCACGGGACCACGCTCGGTGGCAACCCGCTCGCGATGTGCGCGGGCATAGCGGTGCTGAAAACTATCATAGAAGACGGGCTTCTCGACAACGCCGCAGGGATGGGTGAATATTTCCTGAGCGGGCTCCTTAAAATAAAAGATGAATTCGGAGATACCGTCAGGGACGTGAGGGGAAAAGGACTCATACTAGGCGTCGAGTTTGTAAATGCGGAAACCGCAAAGGACGTGGTAGTGAGATGCTCGAATAACGGGCTCCTCACCATTCTCACCGAGCAGAAGGTGATGAGGATACTCCCCCCGCTTACGGTGAAAAAGAACGAGATCGAACATGCGCTCAAGATCATCCGCAGATCGCTTAAAGAGGCGGCCCGTGCCTAGACACTTCCTCAGGATATCCGACCTTACGAAGAAGGAGCTCGAATCCCTCTTCAAAAGAGCCTCGAAGCTGAAAGCCGAAAAGAAATCCGGCAGGAGGCGCGCATCGCTCAGCGGGAAATCGATCGGGCTTGTTTTCGAAAAGCTCTCGACCAGGACGAGGGTTTCGTTCGAGGTGGCTATAAGCGACTTAGGCGCTAACCCGCTCTATCTCAATCCGAACGACCTTCAGCTCGGGCGGGGAGAGACCATCTCCGACACGTCGAAGATACTGTCCTCTTATCTCGACGGCGTAATCCTCAGGACCTATGAGCAGGAGAGGCTCGAAGAGTTCGCGAGGTCGGCGAGCATACCCGTCATAAACGCGCTCACGGACCTGGAGCACCCTACGCAGATAGTGTCGGACCTCTTTACGATCAAGGAAACGGGCCTCGACCTCGGGAAAATGAAGCTCGCCTACATAGGCGACGGGAACAACGTGGTCAACTCCTTCATAGGGGCGGCCGCGATACTGGGTTTCAGGCTCTCCATCGCAACTCCCAAAGGGTACGAGCCCGACCTCGCGGCGGTCGACGGAAAGGCGTCCCCCGGCAAAGCCCGCATAGAGATACTGAACGATCCGGCGGAAGCGGCTGACGGTGCGGACGTATTGTATACGGACGTCTGGGTAAGCATGGGGCAGGAAAAAGACGCTGCCGAGAGGAAAAAGATCTTCAAGCCTTACCAGATAAACCAGAAGCTCTTATCGCACGCCAAAAAAAACGCCTGCGTGATGCACTGCCTTCCTGCGCACAGGGGGGAGGAAATCACGAACGAAGTGGCGGACGGACCCAATTCCATAATCTTCCGGCAAGCCGAGAACAAGCTTCACGCGGGCAAGGCTATCCTGGAAATGTTCATGAAAGGCTGAGGCTTCCGAGGCGCGGTCCTGACCGAGGGCTTCCCTCCCGGCAAGTCAAAAAGAGATCAATAATCCCCGTCTATGTTGATAGTCGGATCGTATTCTATATTGAACGCCCTTCTTATGGGGTCGACATTGAACACCCAGTAAGTGCCCTTGACGAATACGCTCGTCAGGGCGAGGGGCGGCCTTAACGCGAGACTCGTGAGCTTGAACGGGTGGAGTGCGTCGCCCGGATTGTATTTGTAATCCGTTATCTGCGGCGCCTGCGCCAGGGCGTTCGAAGCGATAAACAAGAGACCAAGAACCGATGCTGCGAAATATTTCATGTCCATCTCCCCTTTAAAGTGAAGTGTTAACTTATACGGTCAAATTATAAGTCCCATGACCTGAATAGTCAACGAAGGCAAATCCAGAGCACCAACCGGTTAAAATGCATACTTAAAGGAGAGAATTAGAATGAGCCTCCGATATAGAAGCGGCGGTCTTTATTAAAAAGTGATTTTTGTTTTATCGTGCTGGTATAATATGGTGGATAACTTGAAAATGGATCGTAAAATTTATAGAATAGTAATTTCCGAGGCCGGATAACCGATGAGAAGGGGAGAGAAGGTTTACTACGTCAAGGATTTCATACAGACCGTGCCTCTTCCCTCGCCCAAAAAGATATACAGCGAGCTCGAAAAGCTCGGATACAGGGGACAGCCGCTCGCGAGGAAGGCCGTATCCCTCGCTTCTTACAGGCACGTCAAGAGGCTGAAGCTCCTCCACAATAAGAACACCCCCAGGGCCAACCTGCCGCCGAGACCGAATTCCATTCTGATGGGCCCGACCGGGTGCGGGAAGACCTATCTCATAGAGCTCCTCTTCGGGGAGATATTCAAGCTCCCGTTCGTTATCATCGACATGACCAAATTCACGGAGTCGGGCTACGTAGGGGACGACGTCGTGAACATACTCGTCCAGCTCGTGTACGCCGCCAACGAAAGCATTGACATCGCGGAGTGCGGAGTGATCGTGCTCGACGAGTTCGACAAGATCGCAGGCGCATACAGCAGCGCCAGGTTCGCCGGGCAGGGCACGACGAAAGACGTCTCGGGATACGGAGTCCAGAGGGAGCTCCTCAAGATACTCGAAGGCACGGACGTTCAGATTCCGCTCGACTTCGGGTTCTCGAGCAGGGGGCCGAGGGCCCTCATCTCCACGCGGGATATAACGTTCTTCGCCGTTGGGGCTTTCTCCGGCATAAGGAACCTGTTCGAGAGGAAGGGAGTGGGGTTCATGCAGGCGCTCGAGGAAGGGAGAGGAGACGAGGAATCGATAGCCTATAACCTCACCGAAGAGGAAGCCGACGATATAACGAAATTCCATATGTTCGGGTTCCTCCCCGAGCTCATATCGAGGTTCAACAGGATAGTCCCCTTCGCCCCCCTACACAGGAGCACGCTCAAGGAGATCATCCAGATCAAGGTGCAGAACTATCAGAGGGAATTCGAGGAAGAGGGGTTCAAGCTGCACATAGAGCCCAATGTCGTGGATTTCATCATCGAGGAAGCCCTCAAGAGGCAGACTGGCGCGAGGGGTCTCGACGTGATCATATCGAAATACCTGGAAGAGGTCGCCTTCGAGACTTTCGGCAAGGGCGACGAAGGGGAAGTCGTGCTTACACTCGATTCGGGCGGGGTTTCTCACATAGTCAAGAGACGCGCATGAAGATATCGATCGTAAGCCTCGGCTGCTCGAAAAACCTTGTAGACAGCGAGATAATGACTGGTGCGCTCAAAAGCGCGGGACACGAGCTCTCTACCGAAGAGAACGCCGAAGTGATAATCGTAAACACGTGCGGGTTCATAGGCGACGCGAAGAGGGAATCAGTCGAGACGATACTCGAGTTATCGAAGAGGAAGGAAGAGGGGAGCTGCCGCAAGTTAATAGTAACCGGATGCCTCGTGGAGAGGTATTCAAAAGAGCTCAGCCGCGAGCTGCCTGAAGTGGACGCGTTCTGGGGAACGGGGAACCTGCTCAGGATCAACGAGGCACTAA
Organism: Thermodesulfobacteriota bacterium; assembly: GCA_040754335.1. Classification (NCBI taxonomy): domain Bacteria; kingdom Pseudomonadati; phylum Thermodesulfobacteriota; species Thermodesulfobacteriota bacterium. The sequence continues at coordinate 193,728 of JBFMCV010000003.1, forward strand.
ACGAAATCCAGCCTGAAAAGATACACAGGAACCCTCCCGGGACTCTCTACGACCCCGACACTCCGAGGGTGCTCCTCACGCCGGCCCACTATGCGTACGTCAAAGTGTCCGAAGGCTGCTCTAGGACGTGCTCCTTCTGCATTATCCCCAAAATGAGGGGCACGATGAAAAGCAGACAGGTCGAATCTATTGCCGGAGAAGTCAGTCGGTTGGCCGGTCAAGGGGTCAGGGAGATAAACCTCATAGCGCAGGACATGACGAGCTATGGCAGAGACATAGGTACCAATCTCGAGGAGATGCTGATGGCGCTCGCGGGAATCGAAGGCGTGAAATGGATCAGGATCCATTACTGCTACCCGTGGGGGCTCACGGACTCCCTCATAGGCCTCATCGCGGACGAGGAAAAAATACTACCTTACATAGACATGCCGCTCCAGCACATAAGCGACCGTATACTGGGCCTCATGGACAGGAAGACCCCCGCCAAAAGGATAAGGGACATCATTCACAGGCTGAAGAGCCGCGTCGGCAATCTGACGCTCCGCACGACGTTCATAGTAGGGTTCCCCGGGGAAACGGAAGAAGAGTTCGAAGAGCTCCTTGAATTCGTCGCGGAGACGGGCTTCGACAGGGCGGGCGCGTTCAAATACTCGCGGGAGGAAGGAACACCGGCGGGCGCAATGACAGGTCAGATACCGGAGGATGTAAAAGAAGAAAGGTACGAGAGACTGATGCAGGTCCAGTCGGAAGTGTCGCTCAGAAGGAACGAATCGCACATCGGCACGATTCACGAGGGTTTTATCGAAGGGAGAGAGAACGGGAATTACATTGCCAGGATCGCCTCGCAGGCCCCCGAGGTGGACGGATTGACCTACGTTAAACGAACCAAGCCGCTCGATACGGGCGACCTCGTCAGGATAAAAATCACCGGCGCGGATATTTACGACCTTCACGGGGAAGTCGTTCCCGAATAAAAACCCGTACAATCACTGCCCGGATTCACTGCGGGAAAACATCTGCCTTATTCCATAGGTAGTCGTCCTCTCGGCGGGAATCCTGCCTATCTCCCACGTGAGGCGCCTGAACTCCTCGGGCGGGAAGTACTGCCCATAGCTCGCGCCCGCCGAGCGGGAAATCTGCTCCTCCATGAGTGTGCCTCCGAAGTCGTTCGCCCCCGCCGTGAGCGAAAACTGCGCGAACTCGGGGCCCTGCTTAACCCAGGAGACCTGTATGTTGTTTATCCATCCCCTGAGCATGAGCCTCGAGACGCCGTACATCTTGAGCTGGTTGAGGTCTCCGGGGCCCTCCTGCACCTTGCCCTTGGAGTGCCTGTAGAGACGCGTGTTCCAGGGTATGAACCTGAGCGGCACGAACTCCGTAAACCCGCCCGTCTCTTTCTGTATGTCCCGCAGTATGCCTATGTGCTCGGCCCAGTGGTGGGGCTTGTCCACATGGCCGTACATTATGGTCGAGGTCGTCCTCATGCCGGCCCTGTGCGCCTTCTTCACTATCCTTATCCAGGCTTCTGTGGGCATCTTCCTCGGCGCGATTATCTTCCTCACCTCTTCGACGAGTATCTCGGCCGCTGTGCCGGGGAAAGTGTTGTGTCCGGCGTCTTTTAATTTGTCTATGAAATCCTCTTCGCTTATGCCGAGAGTCTCGGCGCCGTAATAGATCTCGAACGGGGAGAAGGCGTGCGTGTGCATCTCGGGCACGGCCCTCTTAACGGCCTTTATAAGCTCTATATAGAAATTCCCGTCGATGTCGGGATGCATGCCGCCCTGCATGCATACCTCAGTGGCCCCTATCTCCCACGCCTCCCTGACCTTGTCCGCGATCTCGTCCATGGACAGGAAGTAAGCCCTCTCGTCGCCCTCGGGCGCCATAAAATTGCAGAAGCCGCAGTACGTGTTGCAGATGTTCGTGAAGTTGATGTTCCTGTTGACGACGTAAGTCACGACGTCTCCGACGTCCTTTTTCCTTATCTCGTCCGCGGTTATAGCCAGGGCCGACAGCTCGTCAGGGTCGGTTATATTGAAGAGCTCTTCGGCTTCTCCGACGGAAATCTCGCCGCCCGAGAGAGATTTATTGAGTATCCTGCCGGTCGTGCCATTAACCTTGCGCAAAATGCCGTCGAGCCCGAGGCTCCTGTTCTCTTCTATGCGTTTGACTGCGTCTTTAATATGCTCCATCGGATGCCTCCTCGGAAGGGACGTATCCCTGCTCGTCCACGGCACCCCTTACCAGCTTGAGCAGATCGTCGTCGATGTACTTATCGTCTATGAATTCAGGGTAAACAGGGAGTCTCTCCCTGAGAGTAAAGCCCATTTCCTCTACGACGTTTTTCATCATGTCGAGCTTGGGCCAGGGGGCCTCCGGATTGACATAGTCTATCGTGATAGGGGACACGCCCCCGAGGTCGTTCACGCCGGCGTCGACGAAGAGAGGATAGGTGTCGGGATTGAGGTTGGGCGGTATCTGTATGTTCATTACCTCCCCGAATACGAGCCTCGCGATCGCCACTATCTTGAGCATGTCTATAAAATCGGGCGGCGGGTACTTCTCCATGATTATCCCCTGCTTGGGGCTGAAATTCTGGATTATCAATTCCTGGATATGTCCGAAGGCGTCGCTCAGCTCCTTTAATACGTAGAGGGAGTCAATCCTCTCCTCCCAGGTCTCTCCTATGCCGACGAGTATCCCCGAAGTCCAGGGTATGCCGAGCTCGCCTGCCAACTCCATCGTCTTCATCCTGTGCCTGGGCACTTTATCGGGGCACCCGTGATGCGCCTGGCCCTTCTTAAGGAGCCTCGGGCTGATGTTCTCGAGCATGAGGCCCATGCTGGGGTTAGATTCCCTGAATGCCAGGAGCTCGTCCCTAGTAGCCAGGCCCAGGTTCGTATGAGGGAATATGCGCTCCCTCAAACCCGCCTCGCCCATGGCGATAAGGTATTCGGCCGTGCTCTTATATCCGAGCCTGCCGAGCGCCTCCCGGTACACAGGGTACATGAGCTCGGGCTTGTCTCCCGTAACGAAGAGGAGCTCTGTGCAGCCGAGCTCCGCCCCTTTTCTAGCCATGTCTATGACCTCTTCAGGCGTGAGGAAAAGAGGGCCCTCGCCGGGCTCGTATTTGAACGTGCAGTATCCGCAGCGGTTACGGCAGAGCTGAGTGAGTGGGACGAACACGTTTCTCGAAAACGTGAGCGTCTTACCTTTGCCCCTGTCTCTCAGTTTCGACGCGGTCGTGAGGAGGAAGGGTATTTCTTCCCTTCCCAGTTTAGAAAGCGAAACCGCGTCATCCCGGCTAAGGGACTCGCCGCCCTCGGCCCTGGCGAGTATTTCCCCGAGCTCGCCTGGAGCCGTTCCGGCCGCAATCGATAGGTTGCCCGTCATGCCCCGGGCATATTCCGCAGGGGCGGGCCCGGAACAGCATATCGATTTGATATCAAGAGCAGTCATAATTCTCCCAGATATATAATTAAACCAGATATTTATTCAGATAAAAGTCCGATTACGACGATGTATGCTGCGGTTATCACCCCGGATTAACCTATTAATCATTAGCACAAACGGGCAAAACTTGTCAAGGAGGTCCGGGAGCCGGCTAAATCTCGGAGAGGACGGCCGAGGCGAGGAGGGCCGCCTTGTCAGGGTCGGACATCACCGTGTCGAGCACGACGGGCTTGATCCCCATCCCGCTTATCCGCTCGGCCTCCCGGGCGTCCTCCCTGTCGATAACCATGATGTCGAGAAAGTCCCGGTAGAGTCTAGCCACGCCGGCCGACGACACCTCGAGCCCTAGCCCCCTCATAAGCTTGTCCGCAGGCCCTTTGAGCGGCACCCCCCCTATAAGCGGGCTTATGGCGATAATCCTCGCGCCTGAGGCCCTGAGCGCTTCACCGATGCCCTTTACGTTTAGTATAGGGCCTATGCTTATGATGGGGTTGCTGGGGCAAAGAATAACGACCCTGGCGTCCCTTATCGACTCCTCAACGCCCGGGGCGGGCGCTGCTCTTTCGATATTTTTGAAAACCACCTCTATCACATCGGGCCTCATCTTCCGCTTCACGAAATATTCCTGAAAGTGCATCTCCCCGTCGTCGGTCACTATCCATGTCTCGACGTCCTCATCCGTCATCGGGAGGACTCGTATGCCTTCAGTTATGCCGAAAGCTTTTGCCAGCTCCGCCGTGACTTGCGAAGGCGTGAAACCCTTCTGCCTCAGCTGCGTCCTGTAAATGTGCGTGGCGAAGTCGACGTCCCCTATATTGAACCAGGTCTCGGATCCGAATCTCGAAAGCGCGGCCAGGCATTCGAACGTATCGCCCCTCACCCCCCACCCCTTCCCGGCATCTATCAGGCCGGAGAGCCTGTATATTATAGTATCGACGTCCGGAGAGACCCTGAGACCATGCAAAACTATGTCGTCGCCGGTATTTACGATCACAGACAGCGGTTCGCCGTTTATAACGCGGGCGAGACCCTCAAGGAATTTAGCGGCTCCGACACCTCCGCCAAGTGCTGTTATCATTGGGATTAACCTTCGAGAAATGAGAAAATGAAAAACCGCTTCCTTACATAATCTAAATCCAGGTTGAGAAGGGCTTAAGAATATTTGAGCGTGTCTTAACTGTCAAGTGAAGCGGCGGGCCCTGCCTACGGATAATAAGGGCGGGAATGAGAACCGTCATTCGACCGGCCTGTTTATGCCGCGCACACGCGGGTCCGGGCCCCGCCTTGTTGAAACTGAAGAGGAAGTGATATAGATTTTTATAAGAATTCAGCATAAAAGGGGAAAATAAATAAATGAGTCTCAATTTCATCAGGAACAGGCACAGCTGGTTTATCAGAGGAATTTTGATACTTATCGCCGTCGCGTTCATCATAGGCATCGGATACAACCTGAGCGATTTCGGGGCAATCACAGACGTCCCGAACAGGACAGCCGCTAAGGTGAACGGGGAGGACGTAAGTATCGTCAATTTCTACCTGATGAGGGACAGCCTTAAAAGACAGTTCGGCGGCGAAGGCGAAATACCCGCGGAGTATCTCGACCAGATCAATATTATAGCCCTCAATCAGCTGATTAATCTCAAGCTCCTGGCTCAGAAGGCCAAGAGTCTAGGGTTCAGGGTAACGGATGAAGAGCTAGATAATGCAATCAAATCGGACCCGAGCTTCCAGATAGACGGGAAGTTCGTCGGAAGTGACAGGTATAAACAGTTCGTGGAGCAGGCGTTTCAGCAGGATATCGGGGAATTCGAGAATTGGTACAGGGAGAGGCTCCTGGCCGCGAAGTTCGCGGGATTCCTCGATGAGACCGCGCTCATTACGGAAGAAAACCTGCTGGACGTATACGAGAGGCAGAACGAAAAGATCAACCTTTATTACATCACGTTCTCAGGACAGGATTCGGCAGGCTCCTATACACCGGGCGAGGAAGAGATAAAGCTCTACTATCAGAGCCACAAAGGCGACTTGAAAACAGCCGAGACGAGACAGATCAGGTATTTCACGCTCAGTCCGGAAACGTTCGAAAAGAACGTCACCGTAACGGAAGACGAAATCTCCTCTTATTACAACGCCTACCCGGAAGAATTCAAGACAGTGGACGGAAAGCAGGTGCCTCTTGCCGAAGCCAAAAAAGATATAGAGTCCAGGCTCAAAGCGCAGAAGGCGGAAGGGCTTCGCCAGCAGTTCTTGTCGAGGCTCGATAATGCCGGGAGCGAAAGCGCGGGCATCGATGCGCTCGCGAAGGAGTACTCCGCAGAAACGATTAAGGAGAGCGGACCGTTTTCATTAAACGATAATCCGGGCGACATACCGCCTATGGTCACAAGGCAGGCATTCGGCACAGACAAGGGCAAAGTTGCCATGATTCCCGTAGGGACGAGTATATGGGTTATGGAAGTAGTTCAGATAACGCCTCCCAGGGAAAAAACTTTCGAAGAGGCGAAAGAGGAAGCGGCAGAATCCATTAAGCGGGAAAAATCCAAAGATGTCGCCAGAAAGAAAGCCGAAGAGTCGCTTAAGAAGCTGAAAGGCGTGAAGGATGAAAACCTCCCTGCTGAAGCCCAGAAGCTCGGTCTCGAGCTGAAGGAGACAGGATTCTTCTCACGCTCCGAGAGTGTGCCTCAGTTAAATTCTCGGTTGCTGAGCTCGGAAGCCTTCGAGCTCGACCCGGAGTCAGGCGTGCCGAACAGGATCTATGACGATGCGGACAAGTTCTACATCATATCGGTCAAGGAAGTAAAAAGCGCGAGCCCCGAGGATTTTAACGGAGCAAAAGACGCATTGATGGAACAGGAGCTCCAGAACCAGCGTTCCCAGGTCATACAGAGAATGATACAGGACCTGAGACGGCAGGCGGAGATAGTGCCTAACACAAAGATATTCCCGTCACAGGGATGACGGCGGCGTTAAAGGGTCGGAGATAAAATTGTCTAAAAGAGCTCTAATAATAGGTTCTGACAGGGACTACTGCTATGTCTTGAAGGAGTTCCTGGCGCTGAGAGAGCTGTTTGTGACCGTGGTACTGGATTACAAGGAAGGCGTAGAAAGGCTTTTCTATGAAAAACCCGATCTGGCCGTATTCGAGAACACTTCCCAGGAACCCATAGATACGTACAGAGACGCCGTCGAGGGCTCAAGCGAGTTCGAGGTCGTTGACTTCAACAGCGGTCAGTCAATAGGAACCGGGATAAAGCCGGTGCTGATTTTCGACGACAAATCCCAGATAAACCGCCTCTTCGACTTTCTGAAGGCCAGTTACTCGAACCCGGAGACAGAGGATTCCCCCGACAGAGGGGACGAGGGGAGCCTGGGCACCACGTTCTATCCGAGCCTGCTTGTCGATATATACCACAAGAAGAAGAGCGGAATCCTGTCCATATCATCGAAAACGAACCTTATCATTTATTTTATCAACGGCAGCCCCGTGTTCGCGGAAGGGGGGGACATTGAGACGGCGATAGGGAGGATACTCCTCGACAGAGGCAGGATCGATGAACAGACGTATGAAAAAGCGCTGGACATAGCTACGAAAAACAAGCAGAAATTCGGCCAGATACTTTTTGAAATGGGCATCACCTCACCCCACGAGCTGAACAGCTTTCTCGAGTTCCAGATACAGGAAAAAATACTCAAGGGGTTTTATTACATAAACGGGAAATACGTATTCAAAGGCGGTGACGATTTCGCGGACAGGATAGTTTCGTATCAGGTCGATCTGTCCAAGATCATCTATGAAGGCGTAAGGAGGTATATAGACGTGGAGAGCCTCGAAGAAGCGAACCCGACAATCGTCGCCGACCCGAGGCTGAAAAGCGATATCAACAACCTCGGGCTCAAGCCCAGGGAGCTCAGGTTCGTGCAGCTCCTCAAGGAGAGGTCAACAGTAAGGGATATACTCGAGGGGTCGAGGCTCGACAGGCAGGAAACCCTCAAGCTCCTCTATTTCCTGTCGTTGTTCAAGCTGGTGAAGATAACGGGCGTGTCGCCCGATGAGATCGGCAGGGCTTCGATAGAGAAACTCACGAGAGAGAAAGAGAGGGCTGCGGGCACGGGAGGAGAAGCGAGCGTCCCGGCGGATACGGAGAGCATCTTCGGGGAAATGAAAGAGGCGGAGCGCGGAGCAGGGGCTGAGAGCGACTCCTATACCGAAAACGAAGAGCCCGCCGATCATTCATACCCAGGCGCGGAAGAGGAAGGTGGAGAGCCTGAGCCGGCGAATGAAAGAGCAGAGGAGAGTGCGGCATGGTTCGGGCCGCCGTCCGGCATGGAGGAGGCGGATGCCGAGCAGGTGAAATCCATCGAATCCTCGGTTGAGCCCCCGGAGGAAGAGAGCGGGAATGAGCCTGTATATTATCCGGCCGGAACGGAGGCGGAAGGAGTCTCGGGAGAAGAGCCCACGGCGGGCTCGTACGTCCATGAAATTGAGATCGATCAGGACGAGGAAACAGGGGACGACTTAACAGCGGAGGTTGGGGAAGCATTCCTGGGCCTGCAGTTCCGGGATGAGGGACGGTTCGAGAACGGGAGTCCGGAGCCGGAGTTAGAGCTCGATCGTCCTTCGGGCAATGAGCCCCGGGACGCCGTGGCGGAAGACGGCTTCAGCAGCCTCTTTCAGCCTTACAAGGACGCTATGGACGAGGGGGAAGACGATGCCGGCGCCGAGTCCAAGGTAGAATTTATTTTCGCGGGCCAGTCACCCGGCCCGGCGTTCGCCGGGGAGACGGAGGAAGATTCGACGCTAAGACCGCATTCCGCCGATTTCAACGAGCGGGTAGCCGAGTTCCACTCGACGATGCAGCAAAAAGATTATTACGAAATCCTGGGCGTATCTCAGGAGGCTTCTCCGGAAGAGGTAAGAGACGCCTACTATAAACTCGTAAAATGCTACCATCCCGACGTCAATCCAAACGCGGACCAGGAGATAAGGGCAAAGGCGGAAGAAATTTTCACGCAGATCTCGACCGCCTACGAGACACTATCCGAAAGGGATAAAAGGGAGCAATACGACTCGCACGAGGAGCTTTCCGTGCTCAAGTCGCAGGCGAAATACATATATGAAGCGGAAATGACCTTTAAAAAGGGCATAACCCTGCTGATCCAGCGCGATTACGCCGAAGCGGAAAAGAAGATAAGGGAAGCGGTGAACATGAACCCCGACGAAGCCGCGTATTTAGGGGCGCTCGCATGGGCAGGGTTCCTTGCTGCAGGGGACAAGTCGGCTGTCGTGGAGGAGGTCAAGAGCTCTCTCGAGAAGGCCCTGAAGATGAACGATAAAATACCGGAAAATAATTATTACCTCGCATCCGTATACAAATACGCCAACGACCTCAGGAACGCGGAAAAGTATTTCGAAAAGGCGATCGAGCTCGACCCCGATTACATCGAGGCCAAGAGGGAGGTGCGCCTTATCAAGACACGCAAAACGAGCATCAAGAACGACAAAAAGATCGAAAAAAACTTCTGGTCCAGCCTGTTCAAAAAATAATCGGACCCGCCTCCCGGGAAATTCCGCAACCCTTTTTATCTCTTCGGATATTTACTTTTTTTAAACTTTTGATTATCTTCACTGATTAGATTAGGCGATGAAAATCAAATCCCTGGAAATTACCGGCTTTAAATCATTCTACGAAAAGACACGCATCAATTTCGACCTACGCCTGAGCGCTATAGTGGGCCCGAACGGCTGCGGGAAGTCGAACGTGCTCGACGCCATCAGGTGGATACTGGGCGAGCAGAACCCGAGACAGCTGCGGGCGAACGTAATGGAGGAGGTCATCTCGAACGGGAGCGAGTTCCTGAAGCCCCTCGGAATGGCCGAAGTCTCGCTGCTTATGGAAAACGTCCCCAGCTACAACTTCGAGCAGGTCGAGATCAAGCGCCGGGTATTCCGCTCGGGAGAGACCGAGTACTACCTGAACGGGGTCCCCTGCAGGCTCAAGGACATCACGGACATATTCATCGACACAGGCTCCGGCGCAAGGGCCTACTCCGTCATCGGACAGGGCAGAGTGGACCAGATGATCACTGCGAAGCCGGAAGACAAGAGGACGCTCCTCGAAGAAGTGGCCGGCATAAGGAAGTACAAGATCAGGCGGAGGGAGACCGAGACCCGTATCAAGACGACGAGGGAGAACCTGAGCCGCGTAAGGGACATGGCGGGCGAAGTGAAGAGACAGATGGACACGCTGAGTCTCCAGGCGAAGCACGCGGAGGAATTCAGAGAGCTCTCGGAGGAATCGAGAAGGCTAGAAGCCGGGATACTGAGAGCGAGGATAGAGAGACTCGAAAATAAGAAGAAAACCGTAAGCGAGGAAAAAACAGCCGTCGAACAATCTATTGCCAAGTCCGAAGAGGAGATAATCCAGGTCATTAACCTCCTCAAAAAATTGAATAACCAGTCCCTGATCACGGACGATAAAGTGAGGGAGCTCGAAAACAGCATATACAGGACGAAAACAGAGCTCCAGACGAAGATATCCTCGCAGGAGCTTATAAAGACAGAGATATCGAGCATCGAGAGGTTCATCGAAAAGATAGAGAGCGAATCGGCGCTCCTGGGCGGCGAGCGCCTGAACCTGGCGGCGCAGACCGGGATCAAGAGAAGCGCGCTCGAAGAGGTAGGCCTCGAACTGGAAAAAGAGAAGGAGGAGATAGCCGCTAAAGAAAACATGCTGGCGGCGATCAAGACGGGGTTTGCAGAGATCCGAGCGGAGCATCAGGGGATCAGGGCTTCCCTCTTTAAAACACTCGACGAATACAGCTCTCTCAAAGGCGCGGCGCTGGGTTATGAAAAGGAATTAAAGGACCTCTATTCGAAGAAAGAGGTTATAGAGAAAGAGCTCTCCGAAATAGAGCTCGAGAGAAAGGCCGCAGCAGAAGAAATCTCGAACCTCGAGCGGACACTTTCGGAGAACGAGGCCAAACGGCAGCATATTTCCGAATCCAGGGACAGGCTGCTGGCTTCTCTCTCATCCCTGAGCGATGCGCAGGCAACAAAACGCGAGGAATACGACAGGGTCCAGGACAGGCTCAACGAGAGCTCCTCGAGACTCACCGTGCTCAACCAGATACAGGCAAACTACGAATGGCTCCCCGAGGGAATAAGGAATTACATCCTCGAGCATAAGGGAAACGGCGTGCTCGGCACGGTATCCGACTTCATTTCGGTCCCCGAGGGCTACGAGAAGGCCGTGGAAGCGGTGCTCGGGGATAAGATCAAATGGATACTCGTCGAGGAGAACTCGCAGGCGCTGAGCGCTATAGATTCCCTGAGACAGCGCTCCCTCGGCAGGGGGACGTTCGTTCCGGCGAGGGGGATCGAGGCTAAAGCGGCGTCAAACGGAAGACCTGCGAGTTCGAGGCCGCTTTCGGAAATAGTACACCTTGACAACAAACTGAGCGTAATCGAAAACATCCTTAACAGCGTATACATGGTCCCCTCTCTCGGCGAAGGATTGAGAATGCAGTCGGAAATGGGAGGGGGGTCGTCTTTCGTCACCGCCGAAGGTGATTACCTCCACCCCGACGGCGTTATCTCCGGCGGAACGGCGCAGCCCGGGGTGCTCGAGAGGAAAAGGGAGATAGAAAACCTCAAAACCCTTATAAGCGGCCTTGAGCGCGAGACAGACACGCTCGGCCTTGAAATCGAGGCCAACGAGCTCGAGATAAAGGGCTTGCACGCCGGAATAAAGGATTACGAGAGCGGTCTCGTCGAGACGGGGATCGTCGACGCGGAAACGAGGAAAGACATACTCAATTTCAAAAATAACCTCGAGAAGCTGGAGAGGCGGATCGAGGCAATAAGCCTGAACCTCCAGAAGACCGGCTCCGAGACCGACGAAAAGCTCAGGCTCATGGACGAAACGAGGGTGAAACTGGAGGGGCTCGATTCAGAGAAGTCGGTCCTTGAGCAGCGGTTCGGGGAAGTAGAGGGCAAAATCCAGAAGGCCGAGGAAGAGGAGCGCTCGGTCGAAAGGGAAATCGCGGAAAAGAAGGTCAAGTGCGCTTCCCTCGTAGAAAAGGAGAAGAGCCTCATCGAGGATTTAACGGAGCTCGAGAGAAGGATAAGGGACATAGACAGCCGCATCGAGCTCGAATCACGGAACATCGAGGAGAAAAAACAGGAGAAGCTGAGCTTTATAGAAAAGGACAGGTATACGGTCGAGGAGATAAGCCTCATAAATAAAGCCATTTCGGAAAACGAAGAGAAGCTTCAGGTGATGAGGCAGGAAAGGAACACCGTCGTAGAAGAGACAAGGGCCGCTAACGAGAACAGGGAGAGCCTGAATACAATTCTCTCCGATCTGAGGCTCAGGAACAATTCGCTTGAGCTCGACCTCAACAGTTTGCAAATCGAGGCGGAAAATATCAACGATATAATCGAGAGGACCAATCTTTCGGAAATAATATCGGGTATGGCGGAGAGGGGCGAGCCCGCCGAGATAAATATTCACGAAGAAGAAGCAAGACTTAAGAAGCTCCAGGCGCAGATCGAAAAATTCGGGCCGGTAAACCTGCTTGCCCCTGAGGAGTATAACAAGCTCGAAGAAAGACATAAATTCCTGAACGAGCAGATGGAAGACCTGAACCAGGCCATCAATTCGCTCGGGAAGGCTATAAACAAGATAGACAAGGAATCGGAAAAACGGTTCAGGGAGACCTTCGAGCTCATGGATCAGAAGTTCCAGGAGATATTCAGCCGTCTCTTCAGGGGCGGGGAAGGGAAGCTGGTGCTGACGGAGCCTGAGAACATGCTGGAGTCGGGAGTGGAGGTCATGGTCAGGCCGAGGGGGAAAAAATTCCAGGCCATAACGCTCCTTTCAGGGGGCGAGAAGGCCCTTTCCGCGATCGCCCTCATAATCGCAGCCTGCCTGATAAAGCCGGCACCTTTCCTCCTGTTCGACGAAATAGACGCGCCGCTCGACGACAGGAATACTTCCTATTTCATCGAGCTCGTTAAGGAAATAGACAGGAATTCCCAAGTGATACTGATAACCCATAACAAGAAGACCATGCAGCAGGTGAATTCCCTGATCGGCATCACTTCCAACAAGTCCGGCACTTCGACCGTGGTTTCGGTCGACCTGAGCTAAAATCCGCGCAATAGGCTGACCGCTCAATATAATCCGGGTTTAAAACCTGCAGAGGGCCTGACGCCGTATAATAAGCAAAATTTGTGATGCCGGGGTTTTACACTTATACTTTTATCGGTTTCACAGTATCGGAGGAATATTAGCGAATGATTTCTTACATAATGAAGAAAATAATAGGCTCCCAGAACGACAGGGAAATTAGGAGACTGGGCGCCATTGTCGAGAGGGTCAACGAATACGAGAGCGAATTCCAGTCTCTTCCCAACAGCGCATTCGCGTTAAAAACCGTAGAGTACAGGGAAAGGATAAAGAACGGCCTGAACGGGAACGGCGATCCTCTGGAGGAGGAGCATTACGCGAAGCTCGAGGACGCGCTCCTCGAAATACTCCCAGAGGCCTTCGCGCTCGTAAGGGAAGCGTCCCGGAGGACCCTCGGCATGCGTCCTTTCGACGTCCAGCTCATAGGCGGCCTTGTGCTCCACCTGGGCAGGATCGCTGAAATGAAAACGGGGGAAGGAAAGACGCTTGTAGCCGCCCTGCCCCTGTATTTGAACGGCATCACCGGCCTCGGGGCGCACCTGGTGACGGTGAACGATTACCTGGCCAGGCGCGACGCTACGTGGATGGGACCGATATACAAGCTCCTAGGCCTTAACATAGGTGTAATAAACCACGAAATTTCCTATCTTGTGGAATGGGAAGACCCCGTAAGGGCTCAGCACGCAATAGATAACGACTTGAGCGTATGGCCCTCCGAATACTCCGAAATGGAGATACCGACCGAGAAGAACCTCGACGTGCTGGCCGCGTTCAAGACTAAGCTCGTCGAGTGCCCGAGGAAGGAGGCGTACAGGGCGCACGCGACCTACGGAACGAACAACGAGTTCGGGTTCGATTACCTTAGAGACAACATGAAGTTCTCTCTGAACGACTACGTCCAGAGAGAGCATAATTACGCGATCGTCGACGAAGTGGACAGCATCCTGATCGACGAAGCCAGGACGCCGCTTATCATATCGGGTCCGTCGGAGGACTCGACGCAGCTCTATTACGATATAAACAACGTGGTCGTAAAGCTCAAAAAAGAGGTCGATTTCACGCTCGACGAGAAGACGCGTCAGGTAACCCCGACCGAGGAAGGGTCGAACAAGGTCGAAAGGGCCCTCGGGATAAGCAACGTCTACGACCCGGCGAACCTCGAGATACTACACCACGTCATACAGGGGCTCCGCGCGCATAACCTCTTCCACCGAGACGTCGATTACATGGTAAAGGACGGCAAGGTGATTATCGTCGACGAATTCACGGGGAGGCTCATGCCCGGAAGACGCTGGAGCGACGGGCTCCATCAGGCGATCGAGGCCAAGGAGGACGTCGAGATAGAGAACGAGAACCAGACGCTCGCCACGATCACGATACAGAACTATTTCAGGATGTACAGGAAGCTCGCCGGGATGACGGGTACGGCGGACACGGAAGCCTTCGAGTTCAAGAATATCTACAACCTCGACGTAAACGTCATACCGACCAACAAGCCGATGATAAGGGCCGACAGGAACGACTCGGTATACAAGTCGGAAAGAGAGAAGTTCGGCGCCGTGGTCGAGGAGATAAAGGAGCTCTACGGCAAGGGACGGCCTATACTGGTGGGCACTACTTCGATAGAAAAATCGGAGAGGCTCTCCGGCATGCTCCAGAAGCTCCGCATACCCCATCAGGTGCTGAACGCGAAGCAGCACGAGAACGAAGCCGAGATCGTCGCCCAGGCGGGCAGGATCGGAGGCGTGACTATAGCGACGAACATGGCGGGCAGGGGCACGGACATCATACTCGGCGGAAACCACGAGTACCTGGCGAGGGACATACTCAGGAAAAAATTCAGGGTAGACCCTCATGAAGCCCTCCCGGAGCAGTTCGAGGAGGCCATGCTGGAGGCGAAATCCGTATGCGAGGGCGAGAAAAAGAGCGTGCTCGAGCTGGGGGGCCTCCACATCATAGGCACGGAGCGGCACGAATCGAGAAGGATAGACAACCAGCTGAGGGGAAGGGCGGGCAGACAGGGCGACCCCGGCTCTTCCAGGTTCTTCGTGTCCCTGGAAGACGACCTGATGAGGATATTCGCGTCCGAGACGATAACCAAGATCATGGACAAGCTCGGGTGGGAGGAAGGCGAGCCCATAGAGCACAAAATGATCACGCGCTCGATAGAGAACGCCCAGAAGAAGGTCGAGGGCAGGAACTTCGACATAAGGAAGCACCTTCTCGATTACGACGACGTGCTCAACAAGCAGAGGGAGGTCGTATACAGGAAAAGGAGGGAGTTCCTGGCCGGCGGGGAGAACCTCAAGGACAACCTCTATGAAATGGCCGACGAAGTCATAGAGGACCTCGTCACGGAAACTGTGCCGGAAAAGGGCAATATGGACGAGGCCGCATGCGGCGACCTGAAAGAAGCGGTCCACGGCTCGTTCAACATTCAGATCGACACGGCCGGGCTCACCGGAAACGGGACGAGAAGGGAAGACGTGACCGAGTACATACGGACGAAAATACACGAGTACTACGAAGGGAAAGAGACAGAGATAACGCCCGAGACCATGCGGCAGATCGAAAGATATATAATGCTCCAGACACTCGATTACCTCTGGAAGGACCACCTCCTGAACATGGATCATCTCAGGGAAGGCATAGGACTGAGGGGCTACGCGCAGAAGGACCCGCTCTACGAGTACAAGCGCGAGGGGTTCGAGATGTTCTCGTCTCTCATGAACCGCCTCTCCTATGACGTCTGCGAAAAGCTCTTCAGGGTGCAGCCCGTGAGCGAAACCGACATGGAGAGGCTCGAGAGGAGAAGGAGGGCCGAGCAGCAGCGCATGACCCTCAGCAGGGGAGAGGAAGAAGAGAGCAAGAAACCCGTCAAGAGACACGACAGGAAGGTGGGGAGGAACGACCCCTGCCCTTGCGGAAGCGGGAAGAAATACAAGAGATGCTGCGGCGCCTCGTAGGGGAATACCAGTTGGAACCGTCCGAGTTCTCAGGCAGGATACGAAGCCTCGAAACTAACATAAGCGCCGTCATAAAGGGGAAACCCGAGATAGTAAAAACGGCTATAGTGGCCCTCATTTCGAGGTCGCATATGCTGATAGAAGACGTCCCGGGCGTAGGCAAGACCACGCTGGCGCAAGCTCTAGCCAGGTCGACGGCCTTAAGCTTCAAGAGGATCCAGTTCACGAGCGACCTGCTCCCTTCAGACATTCTCGGAGTATCCGTACTCGATCAATCAACCGGTGATTTCATATTCAAGCCCGGGCCCATTTTCGCGAACATAGTCCTCGCCGACGAGATAAACAGGGCCACTCCAAAGACCCAGAGCGCGCTGCTCGAGGCGATGAACGAGGCGAAGGCGACGATCGACGGGACCGTCCGCGACATGCCCCAGCCGTTCATGGTAGTAGCAACGCAGAACCCTTTCGAATACAAGGGCACGTTCCCGCTCCCCGAGAATCAGCTCGACCGTTTCGCCATAAGGATCAGCATAGGCTATCCCGACAGCGAGAGCGAAAGGCGGATACTCTCGACGTCGGGCCCCGTAAACTCGTGGGACGGCGTAAACCCAGTGATATCGAAGGAGGAAGTAGTAATGCTCCAAAAACTGTCGGAGAGGGTGAGGACCGACGATTCCATTCTGGACTACATTCTAGCGATCATAACCGAGACGAGGAACCCGAAGATGTTCGAGCTAGGAGTGAGTCCGAGGGGGGCGATAGCGTTAAAGAGCGCGGCGCAGGCGCTCGCTCTCACGGAGGGGAGAACGTACTGCATACCCGAGGACGTGAAGAAGATGGCCGTCCCCGTGCTCGCTCACAGGGTGCTTCTGAGGAGCGGGCGTCACATGGGACGGGGCGGCGAGGAAGAGGCCATAAGAGAGGTGCTCGAGAGCGTAAAGGTGCCGATCTGAACGCAGCGCCGCGTATCGCATGGTAGACTATATCAAGGTTCTAATATGAATGAGTATCGAAAGCGGAGGAAATAATGAACCCCAGACCAAGAATTTACTTTTATCAGGGTAAGCCGCCCGCATATCTCATACCCCTCGTACTTTTACTGGGGATCGTGGTATTCGCAATACTCGCGGTATTCGGATTCTTCCTCGGGATCGCGGTGGGGGTCGCCCTTATCATATTCGGGGTCATGAGGCTTTTCTCTTCAAACAGCAAGAAGAAATACAGGACCATCGAAGAGGACGGCAGAACGACCATAGTCCTCGACAGGGAAGATTACGAGGTTATAGAAAAGGGTAAAAAGAGTTAATCCTAAAGAGCGTCGATCTCCCCCGCGAGCTTGAAATCCTTCTCCGTCAGTCCCCCTTTGCTGTGCGTAGATAAAGTCAATGTCACGTTTTTGTATTGTATGAGTATGTCGGGATGGTGGTCCGCCTTCTCGGCCAGTATCGCTACCTTATTAACGAACCCGATGGATTCGACGAAGTTCTTGTTCCTGTAGACCTTGACGATCTCGTTCCCCTTACGCTCCCAGCCCTTGAGGCCCGAGAGACCCTCCTCAATCTCCGCATCGGACATGAGCGCCATTGTGATTCACCTCCCATTCTATTTAGTTTATGGAGGGCGGATGGATAGTCAAAAAATAGTTATTTAAACTTAACGGATGCCGAGGGTCTTTATCAGCATAGGGTCGAATCTCGGGGACAGGGTGCTCAACTGTAAAAAAGCGCTCGGGGAGGTCTCGGCCTTCGCCAGGATACTGAGAGTCTCATCGGCATACGAGACCGAGCCCGTAGGGAGCGAAGACCAGCCCCCCTTCATAAACTGCGCTGCGGAGATAGAGACCGCGCTCCATCCCCTGGACCTGCTCGACCGCTTGCACGAAGTTGAAAAGAGATTGGGACGAATCAGGGACGAGACATGGGGGCCGAGGACTATAGATATCGATATTATATTTTACGACGACCTCGTAATAGATACGGAGGAGCTGAAAATCCCTCACGTGAGCGCCCACGCAAGAAGGTTCGTTCTCGAGCCCGTTTGCGAGATAGACCCGTGGCTCGTCCACCCGGGATTCGGAGTGCGCGTTTACGAGCTGCTGGATAAACTTGAGGATACGAAGAAGGTAGAAAAAGTCGGGAACCCGTCCACATTGTTTCCACAGTAACCAACAGCCTGTCAACAGCTCCGTAACAGGTGCCCGGATATATTACCAACATGGCTTAGAGGCAGGTCGCTAAGAAATAAAGCAGCGGTCTTAGGAGATTAAGACCGTTTCTGCATATAAGCCGGATTGTTTGTGGACAACCGGCTTTATGGGAAAGAGACTTTTATCCACAGGCAAAGACCGTTTTTCACGAAGCTGCGAAATTCCTGGCCGATTCGAGCGTGTTAAAGAGAAGCATAGCTATCGTCATAGGCCCTACCCCGCCGGGAACGGGCGTGATGTAGGAGGCTTTTTGGTTTACCCCTTCAAAGTCCACGTCCCCCGTGAGCTTGCCTTCGTCGTTCCGGTTTATCCCCACGTCTACTACGACCGCACCTTCCTTGACCATGTCGGCGGTGATGAAATCGGCGCGCCCGATCGCCGCCACGAGAATATCGGCCCTCTTCGTCACCTCCCCCAGGGGCTTCGTGCGCGAATGGCATATCGTCACGGTCGCGTGGCGGTGGAGCAGAAGCATGGAGACGGGCTTCCCGACTATATTGCTCCTTCCGACGACCACCGCTTCCTTGCCCTCTATGCCTATCTTGTAGAAATCGAGCATCTTTATTATCCCGTGCGGGGTGCACGAAATGAACCTCGGCTTCCCCTCGACGAGGAGACCGACGTTATAGGGATGAAAGCCGTCTACGTCTTTAAGAGGGGATACCGCCCTCAGTATTTTCGTTTCGCTTATCTGGGTAGGGAGAGGGAGCTGGACCAGTATGCCGTGTATGTTGTTATCCGCATTAAGCCTCTCGACGAGCGCGAGCAGCTCCTCCTCGGTCGCCTCGCAGGGGAGCCTGTGCTCCTCGGAGTAGATGCCCGCTTCAGTGCAGGCCTTTCTTTTGTTCCTGACATATATTTCAGACGCCGGGTTATCCCCGACGAGAACGGCCGCGAGGCCGGCCGTTATTCCGGTCTCCGCCCTGAGCCTCTCCACTCCCTCAGCGACCTCGTTCCGTATGTGCTGCGAGACAAGCTTGCCATCGATGATTTCAGCCATTTGTGACTCCTCTTCCTCAATCGAATTTCCAGAAATGGTTCAGTGGTCCGTGCCCTTTCCCGAGCTCGAAAGAGCGCATTATTGCATAAGTGACAAAGTCCTTGGCCTCCTTCACCGCGTCTAACGGGGAAAATCCCTGTGCAAGCGCTGCGCAAACGGCCGCCGAATAAGTACACCCGGTTCCGTGCGTGTTTTTTGTCGCGATCCTGGGCGCTTTCAGCTCGTAGTGGTTTTGCCCGTCGTAAAAAACGTCTATCGCGTCCGCGAGGTTTTCGAGGTGGCCTCCCTTCACGAGCACGAATCCGGGGCCCATCGACTTGATCGCTTCCGACGCCTGCTTCATCCCCGATAAGGACGATATCCTGACCCCGGTAATTACCTCTGCTTCAGGGATGTTAGGTGTCACCATCAAAGCCAGCTTGAAGAGCTCGCTCACCAATGCCTCCCTTGCCCCGGCGTCGAGAAGAGTATCCCCTCCCTTCGATACCATGACGGGGTCGACCACGAGATTCTTTATCCCGTACTCTTTTATTTTCCTGGACACGGCCGAGACGATATCTTTATTGGAGAGCATCCCGGTCTTCACGGCGTCTGCTCCTATATCGCCGAGCACGGCGTCAATCTGGAGCTCGACGAACTCCGCCGGCAGGTCCGAAATGCCCAGAACGGATTCCGTATTCTGGGCGGTCACGGACGTTATCGCCGACATGCCGAAAACCCTGAACGCGGTAAAGGTCTTGAGGTCGGCCTGTATACCCGCGCCTCCCCCCGAATCGGAACCCGCAATTGTCAGTGCTCTCGGAACCTTTCGACCCACGCCGCTTTATTCTACAAAGCTTTTATAACCATTACAAACAGGCCTGTCCCGCGCCCTAGACTAAATAAAATTTAAATGTAATATATTCTCAGCGAAAACAACCGAAGGAGATATAGGAGTTATGGCAGAGATTTCAGAGAAGGACGAAGTTCTGTTCCCGGAGCTTTTCAAGGTGGACAATGAAGGCAGGGTCAGGCTCGTGGCGGGGTACTCGAAAGAGTCTAATAACTGGACTTTCCCGAAATACCTGGCCGACCCGGTAAGCTTCTCGGACGAAGTCGAAGAGAGGCTGCTCAGCCCCACGGGAGAGCTGCATTCATTTACGGTCGTAAGGAGGAGCATGCCCGAGTTCCCCGTCCCATACGCGCTTGCGCTCGTAGATTTTCCGGAGGGAGTCAGGGTCATGGCCCAGGTCGAAACGAGTGACCCGGAGGGACTGAAAATCGGCCAGAAGATGGGAGTCACGATAGGGACCGTGAAGAAATCCAAGGACGGCAGGGACGTTAAATCGTATAAATTCGTACCCGTCAGCAACTGACCGGGGCTCTCCTGTCCGCAGAGAGAAATTACTTTCCAGCGTTGACAAAAGCTTACCGCGCATTCCGTCTTAAATTCCGGGGAGTCCTGATCAGGCGGACTCCGGGATTGTAAAGACATATAATCTTTATTTACTTTTGACCCTTTATCATTTATTCTGAAAGTAGTCTCTCAAAGAGTATCTCACTCGATGAAGAAACCTCTTCTTACGCTCGTCTTATCGGGAATAATCGTCATACTTCCTATAACCGCTTATACGGTCAATACGGCCGACTCATACCCGGAAGACGACCCGGCCGCGGAATCCCCCGCCGGGAAGAACAAAATCCTCTCGGTCGAGGTAACGAACACGGACCTCCGCCTGATCCTCCTGGGAACTCTCACGAGCGGCGGGGTGTCTAAAGCGATGATAAAGAACCCCGTCACCGGGGAGCTCGGATCGTACGTCCGGGGGGACGTACTCGACCTCGTCAGCTCGGAAACCGTGAAGGTAGCCGAGATATCCAACTGCGCCGTGCTCATCGAGAGGTCTGGAAAATTCGAGACCATGGAGTGCGAGAATAAAATGCCTACCGTCGTTTTTAACAGACCGTCCGCACTCTCGAGGTACAGAATAATCCTTCCCGAAGACGGCAAAACCAGGTTCGTCTTCTCGGACGAATTTATAACGGACTACGACAAGGACATACTGAGCGTGAGCGAGAAGCACGGGGTCGATCCATATCTCGTGAAGGCTGTGATAAAGGCCGAATCGAACTTCGACCCGGACGCCGTGTCGCCCAAGAACGCACAGGGCATAATGCAGCTGATACCGGAAACCGCGAGCGATTACGGAGTAGATGACCCGTTCGACGCTAAGGACAACATGGAGGGCGGGGTGCATTACCTGAAAGACCTCCTCGAGTACTTCGACGGGGACATGAGCCTCTCTCTCGCGGCGTATAACGCGGGCAAGGGCGCCGTCATAAAACACGGCTTTTCTATCCCGCCCTATCCGGAAACGACGGACTACATAGCAAAAGTCCTCGGATATTACAAATTGCTCAGGGCGAAAAGCTACGCTTTAAAAAGATAACCCGCCGCGCGCCTCCGGCAAGCAGGCTCGGGGAGATGATGCCAGACCGCTGTTTCGTGAAGCATATGAGCGCGCCGGTTTGACAAAGCCCCGTTTTTTATCTAGACTTCTAAATTCACTAAATTAATTCAGAGGGCCCATAGCTCAGTTGGTTAGAGCGGCGGACTCATAATCCGTTGGTCCCTGGTTCGAGTCCGGGTGGGCCCACACTTTAGAAGAGGTTATAGTTTTCTAAATGGGCATAGAAGTTAAAACGAGCGGCAGCCTCCCAAAATCAGTCCCGATACCTGTTTCCACATTTCCAGCAAGAATCATTAAAACCCTTCTTTCCGAAAATAACGCGGCAAAAAAAAGGAGAAAAAAATGAGAAACCAGATTTTGGTTCTCGAGACGCTCCAGAGAGTAGATATGGAGCTAAGTCAACTGGAAAAAAACTTGAGAGAGTACCCCGAAAAAATCGCGGATTATGAAAACGAGATAGAGACTTCAAGGTTAAAGCTGGAAAATTCAAAAAAAACAAGGGAAGAGATACTTAAGAGCAAGTCGAGGACGGAGCTCGAAATCGCGCAAAACGAGGAACTGATTAAACAGGCCGAGCAGAAGCTGTTCGAGATCAAAACCCATAAGGAATACGAGGCACTCCAGAAGCAAATCGCGGATACGAAACGAAAGAACTCGGAGCTTGAAGAAAAGCTTCTCGAAGAAATGGAGAGGCTCGAGGAAACCGAATCCCGGTTATCGAAAGAAGAAGAGGAACTCGCTAGCAAGGAGAGTGAATACAGCGACAAGATCGCCGGCTTCAAGGATAAGATAGAGGAGCTGAAAATCCAGTATCAGCCGAAGAAGGAAGAGAAAGAAAAAATCGCATCAGGACTCAGCCCCGAGATCCTACCCGTATACGAGCGCGTCAAGAAAAGAAACGGTTTCGTGCTGGCGCTGGCGAGGAACGAGGTATGCACGGGCTGCAATATGAACATCCCGCCCCAGCTGTTTAACGAAGTGCTGACACTATCGAGACTGATACAGTGCCCCAACTGCCAAAAATTCCTCTACTGCGAAGAAGAACCCAAGAGTGAAGCTAAAACAGGATAGCCTGCCTTTCAAGAAATCGGGTGATGACCGCATCGATATTTATATCGACGGCGCCGCCAGGGGCAACCCGGGCGAATCGGGCATAGGGGTCCTGATCAAGGGGGAAGGCGGCAAGGCCCGTGAAATCAAGAAATACCTCGGAACACGCACCAATAACCAGGCCGAATACACGGCTCTTATAACCGCCCTCGAATCGGCCCGCGGCCACAAAGACCAGGAAATCCGGATTTTTACGGACTCCTTGCTGCTCGCCAACCAGATGAACGGCTTATGGAAAGTGAAGCACCCGGAGATAAAGGAGCTCTTCAAAAAAGCGAAGGGCTTAATCGAAGGATTCAGCCGGGTTACGATCAGCCATATACCCAGGGAAGAGAACAGGGAAGCCGACAGGCTTGCGAACCTCGCCATTGATGAATATCTTTAAATGAAGAAGCAAGTGAGCCGGACAGTCGCCGGCCTTAGCGGAAACGCCGGGGCTGGAGGAAAGTCCGAACTCCGCAGGGCAGGGCGCTGGGTAACGCCCAGGTGTCGTGAGGCAACGGAAAGTGCCACAGAAAACAAACCGCCCAAGCTCTCCAGCGATGGAGAGCCGGCAAGGGTGAAAAGGCAGTGTAAGAGACTACCGCGCAGGCTGGCGACAGCAGGCGGCACGGTAAACCCCGCCCGGAGTAAGACAAAATAGGGAAGCGCTTTTCCAGCGAAAGAGAGGACGGCCCGTCCGATGCTTCCGGGTATGTTGCAAGAGGCATTCAGTAATGGATGTCCCAGATGAATGACTGTCCTCGACAGAATTCGGCTTACAGGCTCGCTTGCTTCTAACTTATTTTTACCAGAACGAACTCTTTTTTCCCTATCCTCATGCGGAGAGTGCCTTTATCGGGCACGGGCGAGTTCATATCGGTGACCCTTTCCCCGTCTATGCTCACCCCGCCCTGGGCTATGAGACGCTTCGCCTCGTTCCTGCTCCTGAGCTTCTCCGAGGACTCGACCACGAGATCGAGGAGCGTCTTCCCGTCGTCCCGCTTTATGACTACTTCCCTCGCGTCATCAGGGAACTCCCGCTGCGAGAACTTGGTCGCGAAATCCTCTGCCGCCGACTTCGCGCTGTCTTCCCCGTGGAGCCATGAAGTGATCTCGGACGCGAGCGCCCTCTTCGCGTCCATCGGGTGTCCTTTCTTGAGCACGTCTATTTCCTTTTCGGTCCTCCGCGTGAGCAGCTCATAATACCGCCACATGAGCTCGTCGGGTACGGACATTATCTTCCCGTACATATCGACTGGGGTGTCCTCGACCGCTATGTAGTTGTCGAGGGACTTCGACATCTTCCTCACGCCGTCCAACCCTTCGAGTATGGGGAAGAGTATGGCGACCTGCGGCTCCTGCCCGAAATGCTTCTGCACTCCGCGTCCGAGCAGTATGTTGAACTTCTGGTCAGTCCCTCCGAACTCGACGTCAGATTCCATCCTGACCGAATCGTAGGCCTGAATCAGTGGATAGAGGAACTCGTTGACCGATATGGGGACGCCCGCCTTGTAGCGCTTGCTGAAATCGTCCCTCTCCAGCATGCGGGCCACGGTTTCGAGCGCCGAGAGCCTGACCAGCTCCTCGCCGGTCATCTTTCCGAGCCATGCCGAGTTGAACATGACCTCCGTCCTGTCCCTGTCGAGTATCCTGAAGACCTGCCTCTGGTACGTAAGCGCGTTCTCCTCCACCTGCGACTTCGTGAGCGGGGGTCTTGTCTCGGACCTGCCCGACGGGTCTCCTATCATGGCCGTGAAGTCCCCGATGAGGAACATCACGGTATGTCCCAGGTCCTGGAATTCGCGGAGCTTCTTTAACAGGACGCAGTGTCCAAGGTGGAGGTCAGGCGCCGTGGGGTCAAAGCCGGCTTTAATCCTGAGCGGCACGCCTTTTTCCTTCGATTTTTTAAGCTTCGAGAGGAGCTCGGGCTCTGATATTATCTCCTCGGTCCCGCGCTTGACTATTCCGAGCTGCTCCTCGGGCTCTATGAATTTCACCTTGTTATTTCCCCTTCTTTCGGTAGATTTCGGTCATGGAAGCCGCTCAAAAATATAGAATATCACGGTAGTTAGTCAATGGTGAGTTTTCGTCCCGGCGCACTAAATACCCTACCGAGGCTGTTTATAATCGAAACTTTAGATAGAATATTGGCCCATGATAACGGAAATCCGTGGCAGGAAGCTCCGGCTCCTGATACCGGCGCCGGAGATAAAGAAGAAGGTGAGAGAGCTCGGGATGCAAATCGCGGGGGATTACAGGGACAAGAACCCGGTCTTCATAGGCATACTCAAGGGAGGGTTTATATTTCTGGCCGACCTCGTGAGGGAGCTCGATTTCAACGTCGAGATCGATTTCGTAAGGACGTCGAGCTACAAGGAGGGCATGGAGCCGGGAGAGATCGAGCTCGTGACCGATGTGTCCATCCCGCTTAAAGGGAGGCACGTCGTGATGGTTGAAGATATGCTCGACACCGGGATTACGCTCGATTTCTTAAAATCCGTGATTCTCTCGAAGCAGCCTGCGTCCCTCGGAATATGCGCGCTCATCGACAAGAAAGAGAGGAGACAGGTCGACATAGAAGCCGATTACACGGGGTTCGACATCCGGGAGGGGTTCATAGTCGGGTACGGGACCGACTGGCGCGAGGCCGGGAGGAACCTGCCCGGCGTCTACGTGCTCGAATAGGCCGTTCGCCGGAACACCCGTCGGCGTCAGTTAAGACCTCAATGTAAAATATCCCGTACAAAGCGGTTACAATAAACTTAAAAAAACGCCGGAGACACATACATGAGCCTCAGGGAAAAGATTCCGCAGGATTTAAAAGACGCTCTCAGGAGCAAAAGGGAGCTCGAGCTGTCGGTCCTCAGGATGCTCCAGTCCTCCATCCGCAACAAGGAGATCGAGAAGCAGAAGAAGGATCTCACGGACGAGGAAGTAATCGAAGTCGTAGGGGGCGAGATAAAAAAAAGGAAAGAAGCCGCTGCCGAATTCGAAAAGGTGAACAGGCAGGAGGCGGCCGACAGGGAAAAGGCGGAAATAGAGGTCCTGATGAAATATATGCCCGCGCAGATGAGCGAGGACGAGATCAGGGCGGAAGTGACGAAAGCCGTCGCAGGCTCGGGGGCCCTGGGGCTGAAAGACCTGGGTAAGGTGATGAAGATAATAATCCCCGCCGTAAAGGGGAAGGCGGACGGGGCGGCCGTCAACAGGATCGTCAGGGAAGAGCTTGAGAAGCTCGAGCAGGGATAATATTTTTACATTCTGGAACCGTATTAACAGAACTCATACGGCCTCGAACCAAATAAGGCCGATCATATTTAATACACTCAGAGGAGTCGCCGATGGCAGAACCTGCGAAAAAATTAAAAACGGGCTCGGAAGGCGTCGTGTGGGACCTTTCAGACCTCTATTCGGGCCTGGATGACGCCCGGATCGAAAGAGACATAAAGGACGTAATAAAAAAATCGGCTGCCTTCGAGAAAAAATACAGGGGGAAGATAAACTCGAAAACGATAAACGCCCCTAACCTCCTTAAAGCCGTGAGAGAGCTCGAATCCATAAGCGAGCGGATAGGGAAGCTCCTTTCGTTCGCGTACTTGGTCTTCGCGGCCGATACGGCGAAGCCCGAGCACGGGGCGTTCCTCCAGAAAATCCAGGAGAAAGCTACCGAGGCGAGGAAATTTCTCATGTTCTTCGAGCTCGAGTGGGTGGCTTTGAGCGGCCCGAAAGCCCGGAAGCTTATGGACGACAAGAGGCTTTCGCGCTACCGCCATTTCCTCGAGCAGGAGCGTAAGTACAAGCCTCACAGGCTGAGCGAGCCCGAGGAAATGATCCTCGACGAAAAAGCGAACACCGGATCGAGGGCGTTCAAGCGCCTTTTCGACGAGGTGCTCAACAACATACGCTTCAAGGTCAGGCTCGGCGGGAAAGTAAGGTCTCTCAGCGAGACGGAAACGCTCGCCCTCCTCTACGACCCCGGCCGAGCGAATCGGAAGGCTGCCGCCGAGGGGCTCACCCGGGGACTCGTAGAGAATTCTCACGTGCTCACATTCATATTCAACACTCTCGTCCAGGACCATGCCGTGAGCGACCGTCTGCGCTCGTTCTCTTACCCGATGGAGTCGAGGCATCTCGACAACGAGATAGACAGGGACACGGTCGAGGCGCTGATTACCTCGTGCGAAAGGAATTACGGCATGGTGGCGAAATACTACAGACTCAAGAAGAACCTCCTCCGTCTCAAAAACTTCTACGATTACGACCGCTATGCCCCTGTCTTCTCAGAATCGAAAACTATAAAGTACGGGGAAGGGAAAGAGATAATACTCGCGTCGTTTGAAAAGTTCTCCCCGAGGATGTCGGGAATAGCCGGGGAATTTTTCGACAAGAACTGGATCGACGCCGAGACGCGTGACGGAAAGAGGGGTGGAGCTTTCAGCCACGGAACGGTGCCGAGCGCGCACCCTTACGTATTCATGAACTACACGGGGAGGCTGAGGGACGTCATGACGCTCGCTCACGAGCTCGGGCACGGCGTGCACCAGTACCTGTCGAGAAAGCAGGGGTACTTTCAGTCGAACACCCCGCTGACGACGGCAGAGACGGCGAGCGTCTTCGCTGAGATGCTCGTATTCCACAAATTAACCGAAACGGAGAAAGACCCCGGGACGAGGCTCGCGCTCATATGCAGCAAGCTCGAGGACATATTCGCCACGGTTTTCCGCCAGGTGGTGCTGACGAGGTTCGAGGAGAGCCTGCACGAAAGCCGGAGGAGCAAGGGGGAGCTGCCCCGGGAGGAGATAAACAGGCTCTGGGTCGAGGCGAATAAGCCCATGTTCGGGGACTCGGTCGAGCTCACGGAAAACTACAGCCACTGGTGGCTGTACATTCCCCACTTCATACACTCTCCGTTTTACTGCTACGCGTATTCGTTCGGGGAGCTGCTCGTGCTCGCCCTCTACCATAAATATTTAAACGAAGGGAACAAGTTCGTCCCAAGGTATATAGAACTTTTATCCTCGGGCGGAAGCGAAGCGCCGGACAAGCTGCTAAAACGCGTGGGTGTCGATATCAAGGACCCAGGCTTCTGGCAGGGAGGGCTCGACCTGCTCGGGGATATGGTTACGGATGCCGTTAAGTTATCTGCGGAAGTGGAGAAAATGGGCATCAGAACACAAATATAAACTAGAGAATCAATTGTTCTGAACAGAGAAGGACGTCAAGTTATATCCTTTTGTTGATTCCACCATTCCCTCTGAACCTCTTGAGTTAGTTTATAGGATGTCTATAATAGTTTATACAAATAATTAACCTTTGATCCTATTTTGGTGATTAGATTGATAAAGATTAGTCAAAAAATATTTGTGATTTCAATCACTTCGCTAGGTTTGATGGGTTGCTCTACTTACAAAGTTGGTGTCAACAGTTACCTTGAGCCAGATACAACAATGATAAAAACTAAAAGCGTCTACGTCTTAGCTAATAAACAAGTCCCAAATTGTTTGAACATACATAAAATTTGGTAAATCAAAATGGGGTGGTTCATATTTCTTGCAATTGCAGCATTTATAATCTGGATAGTCATCCATGATGTTAAAGAACTTAAGAAAAAAGAAGAACTCCGCAATGCTAGAATGCAGGAGTTGTATGAAAAACGTGAAATAGAGAGAGCTGAGCGAGAGTTACGAATGCATAGTAGCTCTGACAAATCTTATATAGCCCAAGATTGGAATGAAAGAAGGCTTTACGTATTAAATAGAGATGGATACAAGTGTAGAAATTGCGGTGGAAAGTCTGGTCTACAAGTGCATCATATTATTCCACGTTCTCAGTCCGTAAATCATCATGTTGATAATCTTATTACTCTATGTGTTTATTGCCATTCAAAACATCATAATGCTGATTTTGTTCCCGCAGCTATCGAAAGAAAACTTAGACTGAGTCAATACCATAAGACAACATATAAAATGCGTAAATCGAGGAAAGAGCATCACTGTAGTGATTGTAATCGCTTGATAGAAAAAGGAACTTCATATTATTTTGCTCAGAGGGGTTATATACAAAAAAAGTTGTGTGAACAATGTTTCTTGAAGAGTAGTAGCGGAATAAATAGATTTTAAAAGCTATGAAGTCAATATATCTTAAATTGTCCCGAACTACAAAAGCCTTTACTGTTAGGTCTTCCAGTTAGCTTGTTTTATTTCATTCTACTACATCACCGCCATGACCTAAACGTGTATCTCTAAGATTTACCCCCTAATGGAGACTGAAAGCTTATGCAATCAATATAATCATAGTTGTAGATTATTAAGGGGAAACCTGAAATGTTTGCGGATTATCCTTTAGAAGTCTTTTACATATAATTGACTCGTCTACGTAACCCTCATCGAGTATCCTTTTAAGCATTGCCGCAATATCATTGTTAGTTACTCTTAGATGACCCGTAGTTCTGAATTCCACGCCGATTCTATCTATATACTCCCATGTATACTCTCGTACTTGAGGCTCACCGTCTTTTAGAATAGTAATGAATTCGGGCAAGCCGTGATGAGCCACTAATCCACTATGTCGATCTGTCATTCATCTTAGATTACTCCTCAGTTAGTTAATGTAAAGGATAAAACACTACTACACTCCAAGTCTAGAATCGCTAGAGGGTCTACTGCGTTGTTTCTTATTTACTCCATCATTTCCTTAACCCAAGGCAATCTAGCAACTGTCTTATCCTTATACTCTCTAGACACATGAGAATAGATCATAGGAGGAAAAATCAGTATACGCCTCTTAATTGCTCTCGGCCAGCACGCCGTACAGCACGTCGCTCAGCTTACCCATTTCGTAGGGCTTGGGCAGCACGCCCTTGAAACCATACTTCCTGTACTTCTCGAGTATCGGGTCGCTCGAATAGCCGCTCGATACTATTGCCTTTACGCCTGGGTCGAATACGAGGAGCTTTTCTATCGCCTCTTTCCCGCCCATGCCTCCCGGCACCGTGAGGTCCATTATGACCGTATCGAAGGGGACTCCTTCCATCTTCGCCCTCTTGTATAGCTTCAGAGCCTCGCTCCCGTCTTTCGCGAATTCGACCTCGTACCCGATATGCCTGAGCATTTCGCCCGCGGCTTCCCTCACCTCGATCTTGTCGTCCATTATCAGCACCCTGCCCCTGCCCTTCTTTATCGGCTGCTCCGGCTTCGCCTCGGCGCTGACGGCGTGCCCTTTTGCGGGCAGGTATATAACGAACTTCGTGCCGACGTGGAGCTCGGACTCGACCGTGATATAACCCCCATGGTTTTTAATGATCGAATAGGACGTAGAAAGCCCGAGGCCGCTCCCGGTCTGCTTGGTCGTAAAGTATGGATCGAAGATCCTGGACAAATATTCCTTGGGAATGCCGATGCCTTCGTCGGCGATCGTCGTCTTCACGTATTTCCCGTCCTCGAGCGGGACCCCTTTTTCTTTCCTCGCCTCGGCGTTTTCGATCCTTATCGTTATTTTCCCCTCGTTCGTCATCGCCTGGGCCGCATTGATCAGCATATTGCTGATCACCTGGCTTATCTGCCCCTCGTCTATCTCCACACTCCAGAGCTTGTCCTCGACCATAAAATTGAATTCTATGTCCGAGCCGCTCATGGTGAAATTCGCTGTCTCCCTTATGACCTTTTCGAGCGACGTTACGGTCCTGTTTTCAAGCGCGCCGCCTTTGGAGAAGGTGAGGAGCTGAGTGGACAGGTCTTTGGCCTTGTGACAGGCTTTGAGCGCATGGAAGAGCCTCTGCTTGACCTTATCGTCCGATATGTCCGGGAGCGAGCTCAGGGATATGTTCCCCATTATTGACGTAAGGAGGTTATTGAAATCGTGAGCGACGCCTCCCGCGAGCACCCCTATAGACTCTAGCTTTTGTACTTTGAGCAGCTCTTCTTCCAGTTTTTTCAATTCCGTGATGTCCCTGAATACGAGCACCACGCCGATTATGATGCCGTCCCTGTCGCGTATCGGGGAGCTGCTGGCCGAAACGTACCGGCACCCTTCCCTCCCCTTCGTAATGAGCACGGTGCCGCTTTCGAGACCCACGACGTTATTGGCGTTTATCGCCCTGCTCACAGGGTTTTCCTTCCTCTCCCCGTTCTCGACGTTGACTATGAAGAATACTTCCTCGATAAATTTCCCAATTGCCTCGGCGTGAGACCAGCCCGTCAAACGCTCGGCTACGCGGTTTATGAGCACCACCCTTCCTTCCGTATCCGTCGCGATCACGCCGTCACCTATGGAGCTGAGCGTGACGGCGAGGCGTTCTTTCTCCTCGAAGAGGGCCTGCTCTATGGACTTCCTGTTGTTTATTTCCCTCTGCCTCTCGAGCGCATACTTTATGGACCGCGTGAGATGACTTACGTCGACCTCGCCTTTTATGAGGTAATCCTGCGCCCCGAGCTGGACCGCTTTGACAGCGAGCTCTTCATCGCTCGTTCCGGTAAGAACGATTACGGGAACTTCCGGGCAGCGCTCGTGGAGCTCCGCGAAGGACTCGAGCCCTTCGCTGTCAGGGAGCTGAAGGTCGAGAAGCACCAGATCGAAGCCGCCTGACTCGAGGACCTCTATGCCTCCGGCGAGCGTATCGACACACTCGATCTCGAACGAAACGTTGCCCGCGCCGCCGAGCATCTTGGCGACGAGCCTGGAGTAGCTGTCGTTATCCTCAACCAGTAATGTTCTTATCGGGCGAGAAGACATTTGGTTATCCGGAATGCACATGACCTCATCAATTGATTTTTGAATAATTAATCGTAATTAAATGGATGCAAAAACTGTACCAATATAACAGCCATGATAATTAATCGTTATTAAATATAATTTTTCAAACTGTGCAAAAATTGCCCGTCTGGAACTGACAAAATACGTAACATTCGCCTATTGCGGTAACAAACCTTTGTCAGCCATGACCGTGACCCGGGGCCTGAAGACTCAAGGGATTGAACGAAGGATCAAGATGATTTCGAACAAATGAACGGATCAATTCTATCTTTCATTTATTGAAACTGTTCAGATTGAAGACGTTGTCTTTCGCATCTTCATCCTTGTTATTCTTGTCGGCATACATCAGCTCGTCGGCCTTGACCAGAAGCCTGTCTATTGACGACGGTACCCGCGGATCGAACTTCGCGATCCCGTAGCTGAGAGAAAGGTGGTAAGGCTTCATTCCCTTGGAATTATGCTTCTCCAGGTTTTCCGTTATGCGCCGCTTGATAGCCTCCTCGCCGTTCCCGTCGGTATCTGTAGTTACGACGACGAATTCGTCCCCGCTTATCCTGGCGGTCACGTCCGAGTTCCTGAACGTCTGCTTTATTACCTGTGCGGCGTCCATGAGGGCCTGGTCCCCGATATTGTGCCCGTACGCGTCGTTGATCTGCTTAAGACCGTCGAGGTCGATGAGTATGAGCAGCACCCGCTCCTTTCTCCTTTCCGCGGCCTTTATATGGTGGTCCGCGAAAGCCAGAAACCCGCGCCTGTTATAAAGGCCCGTGAGGTCGTCGGTTATCGAAAGGCTGCGCAGGCGCTCTTCCATCTTTTTCCGCTCCGTTACGTCGCGGGAGTTCACGATAACGCCCATGCCGCTCAAGCCGGGCGGACAGAGCTTGCCGATCGATTCGAGAGTGATCCAGTAGCCTTCCTTGTGCCTGACACGGAACTCGGCCGAATACAGCCGGTCCTCGTTCTGGAGGGTTTCCGTAAAGATATCGAGGACCTTGGGCAGGTCCTCCGGATGTATGAACTCGAATACCCTTCTGCCCAGAAGGTCGTCGTCGTCGTAACCGAGTATGCGCTTATGAGAAGGGCTCACGAATTTCATCGTCCCGTCCACGTCCAGCATTTCGATAAGATCGAGCGCGTTCTCTATGAGGAGCTTGAACCTCTCCTCAGTCTGCTTCACGGCGTCGTCCGCTTTTTTGCGCTCTATCGCATACCTGATCGAGCGGACGAGCAGCCTTGCGTCCACCTGTCCCTTCATGAGATAGTCCTGAGCGCCCATCTGGACTGCTTTGAGGGCCAGCGATTCGTCGTCTGTCCCCGTGAGGACTATTATCGGGACATCCGTGACTTCGCTTATGCTGAGGAGCGTATCTATGTTCCCGCTGTCGGGAAGGTCGAGGTCGAGGAGTATGAGGTCTATGTTGCCCACGGAAGCCCTTTCATAGCCGCCTGAGAACGTATCGTGGTGCTCAACTTCCATAGGGCAGGAAGTCTGCTTGGAAAGAATCCTCTTTATCAGCTGCGCATAATCCAGATTGTCCTCGATCAGTAAGACCTTTATGTTCTGCTCTATCATTTTCCGTAGTATCCAGCGGGGACGGCTCGTTTGATGTACGAATAGATGTAATGATT
Source organism: Thermodesulfobacteriota bacterium (assembly GCA_040754335.1). Classification (NCBI taxonomy): domain Bacteria; kingdom Pseudomonadati; phylum Thermodesulfobacteriota; species Thermodesulfobacteriota bacterium. The sequence goes on from JBFMCV010000003.1 coordinate 226,466, forward strand.
TTTTTCCGGTCCAGGGTTAAACCGGTCAGGCATCAATCCCCCTCCACGTATCGTATAAGTGACAGTAAAAAACACAACAAAAAGCGTGCCAATATAATCGTCCCAAGCGTTCGCCGCAAGGGTCTATAAATACTGAATTATTTACACGCTCGCATCACCCGGCCGCATGGATTTCAATTTATGCGGACAATATTTGTCGGCCGCCCGACATTTCTCAGTCATATATTATTTTTTCATGTTTACGGGGATAATCGCGCTTTATATATATTCCCGGTATCGATCATCCGGTAACCGCAGTTTAAAGAAACGCCGGTATGCCGGATGATATAATGTCTTGACGGGAGAAAGGACATGAAGCTGCTAGTCGTCGGGGCCTCGAGTGGGATCGGCGCCGCGCTTGCGGAGCAGGCGGTCAGGGAAGGACACGGAGTCACCGCGCTCGTACGCAGACCGGAGAGAATGAGGCCCGGCGCCGTGGGCGTCAGGATAGTCAAGGGCGACATAAGGGATAAGGATAAAGTCTCTGCAGCCGTGGCGGGCCAGGACGCGGTATGCATCACGATCGGAATCAATCCCTCGTTCAGACCCGTCACGGTCTTCTCGGAGGGCACGAGAGCGGTCGTCGAGGCGATGAAAAGACATTCTGTTCGGAAGCTGATATGCGTCACGGGGATAGGGGCCGGGGACAGCAGGGGCCACGGCGGTTTTCTATACGACAGGATAGTTTTCCCGATTTTGCTTAAAAGAATATACGAAGACAAAGACGTTCAGGAGTCGATCGTGAGGAACTCCTCCCTCGAATGGGTGATCGTGAGGCCGGGCTTTTTGACGAACGGTCCGGTTACATGTAGATACAGTGTGCTTACGGACCTCACAGGCGTGACATGCGGCAGCATATCGCGGGGAGACGTCGCACACTTCATCCTCCGGGAGCTCGAAAGCATGAAGCACGCCGGGCAGACACTTCTCCTTACCTCCTGACCTGACCGCCGGGCGGAACCGATTTTAAGACAAGCATTCTCGCCGAGTATGGAATTTACCGGGATCCCTGTATTATAATAGTCACGACGTGAGAACCGCACAAGACCGGAAGCTTATATGCCCTCTATAAAAGACACACGGCACCAGATGGTGCAGTTCGTATTCCCCGAGCACGCGAACCCCCACGGCACCCTCCACGGGGGCAGGCTCATGGACTGGATAATGCTCGCGGGGAGCATAAACTCGTCGCGGACAGCAAGGGGCATAACCGTGCTGGGAGCTACGGACAGCATCGATTTCATTAACCCGGTGAAGGTGGGAGAAATAGTAACGCTCGACAGCTCGATCGAATATATCGGATCGAGCTCCATGGAGATAGGCGTTACAGTGCATTCCGAAAATCTCGAGACTCGCGAGAAGAAGCTCACGACCCACTCTAGCCTGGCGTTCATAGCCGTGGATAAGGACGGAAGCCCTAGGCGGATAGCTGAGGTGATCGAACCTGCCGACGAAGAGGAAACGGCTCTCCGCGACGAAGCAAGGAAACGGAGGGAGCAGAGGGTCCCGAAAATCGGCAGGAGGGACGAGCAGGCAAGGAACATAATCGACGAAACCGAGATAACGAGGATGCGCCTCGAGACGACGAAGGTGGTGCTCCCCGAGGACAGCTTCTACGGGAGCTTCATGTCGGTAGGGAAGCTCATGCTCGATATAGACGAGACCGCGGCCATACTCGCCATGAGGTTCGTCAAGGGGGTCCTCGTTACGGGGTCGCTCGACGAGCTGTTTTTCTACTCGCCCATCAGGGTAGGCGACATCATTATTTTCAAGTCCGGTATTACTTACGTCGGGAACACGTCGCTCGAAGTCGGCATCAAGGTCCTTTCCGAAAATATCCTGACCGGGGAGCAGAGGCATACGTGCACGGCGTTCCTGACCTATGTGCACGTCGGCGACGACGGAGCGCCTAAGAAGGTGCCCGAGTTCAGGCCCGAAACGCCTGAAGAGAAAAGGCTCTGGAAAAAAGCCCTTGAGAGAAAAGACAGACGGACCGAGAGGCTGAGGCGCCTGAGCGGGATCATGTCGTAAAGGGCGGAAATTTCCCCGCGGTTAATTTTTGTGTTAGGATATTCGAAAGCTCCTCTTTACACGCTCCGTAAATTTTTAATATAACGATTCCGGCAGGTTATAACATGCATTACCGCGCCGTCCATAAGCCGAAATGATGCACAGAACGCTCATGTTCCTCCTCTGCCTGATTATGCTCGACATCGTGACGGTGCCCGTGGACGACCGTTCGCCGCTCCGGGAAGTCCACGGCCAGACTGAGCAGGACACAGAAGAAGCGAGTGAGAGCGGTCCCGATTCCGAGGGCGGAATAGTAAATCTCCAGGGAAGCATCAGCATCGTCGACCTGATCATGGCTGTGAGCGAGATCAATGACGAAGTTTACGTCATCGACAGTTCCGTCCGGCCGAACGAGATAAGCATAGTGACCCCCGGGGGCGGGATGAAAAAAGAAGACCTGCTCGGCCTCTTCGACACGGTGCTCCGTTTAAACGGACTTGCGGTAGTGAAAGCGGACGGCATCAACAAGATAGTCAATACGAGCGATATAAAGGGAGTAAATACCCCCGTCGAGTCAGACGGGATGGAATAGTTTTTACGAACGCTCAGAATACGGGCGTCTCGCTCCTCTCGCTCCTTATAACCAGGTAATTCGAGAACAGGATAAGAACCCCCCCTATCAGGAGATATAAACCTATCTTCTGCGAGAAGAACACCCATGCGAGGACCGTAGCGCTCACGGGCTCGAGCAGGAGTATTATCCCCGCGACCGAAGCCGAGAGCCTCTCGAGCGACCTGTAGAAGAGGAGGTGAGGCAGCGCGCCGCCCAGGACGGCGAATGCGGCGAGATATCCCCAGTCCAGAGTGGAAAGGTCGAGCGTAAGCCTGAGGAGCCCTTTATCGGCAATGAGAAAATTCATTACGGGAAGGAGCAGTAGGAGCCAGACCGAGGCGAAACCGGACCAACCGAAAGTGGTCGTGATGTAGTGCTGATCGAGTATCGCGCTCCTCTTGCCCAGAATGACCCATAGCGAGAGCAGAACGCCGGCTGCGAGCGCGGCAGCTACGCCGAATAAAGAACCCGCCTGACCCGCCTCCCACGACTGGAGCAGGACGGCCGTCCCCGCAAGGCCGATGAGCACGGACGCGAGCTTGACGCGCGTCAGCCTCTCGCCGAGAACCGCCCTCCCTATGAATATCGTCCACACGGGCTGCGTGTAAAGGAGCAGCACGGCCAGCGCGACCGGCACTCCGAGGGCGATACCCGTGAACAGGGACAGCTCGAGGAGCCCGCCGATAAGCCCGTAGAGCGCATAGAACGGAATTTTATCCCACTTCAGCATGTACCGGCCGGGCCTCATCAGCACGGCGGGAAGAAGAAAGACGAATACAAGCAATGATCTGTAGAAAGAAACGTCGTACAGCGAGAGCCCGCGGTCGAGAAGAAACTGCCCGCCCGGCGCTATAACTCCGTATAAGATGCCCGCGATAATTATGTACCAGTATTCCCTGTGCATAAGATTGATTTGAAAAGACGGGAGGGACGGCCTCTCCCGGTTATCGATTACAGCCGGAGCGCCCTTTATTTCAAATCTTTGAGCCTCGGCATGACCTCTTCGACGAGGAGCTTCATGGACCTCACCCATTTATCCTTTGGCTTCCATTCGTGCCCCATGACGAGGAGGACGCCGAACCCGCCCACATAATCATATAGCTCCCTTATTCTTCCGACCGCATCGTCGGGGCTCCCTACGATCCAGAGGTTGTCCATCATGTAGTCGACCGTTACATCGGAGTCGGACATGGACTTCCCGGTCTTGAATATATCGAGGTTCCCTCTTATCTTCGGGACCATCTTGAAGAAATATTCGGTGAAGTCCCTGGCGAGCGTGCCTTCCCTGACGTCCCGCCTCGCCTCCTCCGTGCTCTCCGCGATATATATGTCCCTCGCTATGCGCCATAGCGATTTCTCGGGTTTCCTGCCCGCGCCGGCTGCCCCTTCCTCGACAGAGGCCCAGTGCGTTCTGAGCACGTCCCTCGTTATGAAATTAATGCTCATCGGTATCCATCCGTTTGCGCCCGCGATCCTGAGAGTCCCCGAGCCCGCCGTAATTCCGGCTACCGCGATCGGCGGATGGGGTTTTTGATAGGGCTTCGTGTGCACGCCGAGTCCGACGTCCGGCTGCGGCGCCGGGATGGTGAATTTCCACCGTCTGTTCCCGTACTTCCCCGGCCTGGGGTCTTTCCATAAATCCAGAATGAACCCGAGCGATTCGTCCGTCAGCTCCCTCTGCTCACCCGATTTCGCGTCGATGCCGAACGCCTCGAAATCCCCTATGAAGCTCCCTGCCCCGACGCCCCAGTAGAACCTGCCCTTCGCGAGGTGGTCGAGCACGGCGATCCTGTGCGCGAGCACGAACGGGTCGTGGTCGGGGAGGCATGAAACTCCCGTACCGAGAATAATGTTCTTCGTAAGGGGGATCGCCTTGGCTATCAGCAGGTCGGGAGCGGCGATGTTCTCCCAGCCGGCGGTGAAATGCTCGCCTATCCACGCCTCCCTGAACCCGAGCCCGTCCAGAATTACGATCTGTTCGAGGTCGGCGTCGAGGGTCTCGGTAAGGTCAGAGCCCGCAGGGTGAAGCGGCATGGTGAAGTAGCCTATTTCCAAAGGAGACTCCGCTTTATCGAATTTTATTCCGAGTTTCAGGATATTAACACATCGCGTGTTTTTCCACAAAAACGGAGCGCTGTGTATAACCGTTATTCACGTATCGATATTTATTCTTTGAATTTGAGTGCCGGCTTACGTATACTCTTTAAGCCACGGCAAGGACCGATCCCCAATGGCAGTCATCCCAGGACGCGCCGTAAATGCAATCCGTGAATTCCTGAAGCTTGAATCCGCGAGCGGAATAATTCTCGTGGGCGCCGCCGTGCTCGCCCTCATACTGAGCAACTCGCCGCTTTCGAGCCTCTACGACCTTTTTCTGGATACGCCGGTCGAGATCAGGGTGGGAGCGCTTCAATTGGCGAAGCCTCTGCTCCTCTGGATCAACGACGGTCTCATGGCCGTATTCTTTCTCTTAGTCGGACTCGAGATAAAGCGCGAGGTGATGGACGGGCAGCTGTCGAGCTTATCACAGATCGCCCTTCCCGGCATCGCCGCTGTCGGGGGCATGATCGTACCCGCGCTCATATACGTATTCTTCAACTTCAATTATCCGGGAGGGCTCAACGGCTGGGCGATACCCGCGGCGACCGATATCGCGTTCGCTCTCGGCATAATGACCCTGCTGGGCTCGAGTGTACCAATCTCGCTCAAGCTCTTCCTGATGACACTCGCGATAATAGACGACCTCGGCGCAATATTGATAATCGCAATTTTTTATTCCGGGAAGCTCTCCCTCGTCTCGCTCGCAGTGGCGGGGATAGCTATCGCGGCGCTCGCGGTGATGAACCTGAAAGGCGTGAAAAGGATCGCTGCTTACGTCATAGTGGGGGTAGTACTCTGGATATGCGTCCTCAAATCGGGCGTGCACGCTACTCTCGCGGGAGTGGTGCTCGCGTTCGCGATACCGCTGAGGACCAAGGACGACGAGCCCTGCCCGCTCCGGGAGCTCGAGCATACGCTCCACCCCTGGGTGGCTTACGGCATAATGCCTGTGTTCGCCTTTGCAAATGCCGGCGTGTCGCTCGAAGGGATGAGCCTGGGCTCCCTCCTCGAGCCGATACCGGTGGGCATAGCTCTCGGGCTTTTCCTGGGAAAACAGCTCGGAGTGTTCGGCTTCGCTAAGCTTTGTATCAAGCTAGGACTGGCAGCCCTGCCCGAAGGCGCGACGTGGCTCTCTCTCTACGCGACGTCCGTGCTGTGCGGGATAGGTTTCACGATGAGCCTCTTCATAAGCACTCTCGCTTTCGACCCCGGAGCGTCGGGCGAGGGCATCTCCGCGAGGCTCGGCATACTCGCGGGGTCGTTCCTGTCGGCCGTCGCCGGATATTTGCTGCTTAGGTACGCGCTCGGCAGGGAGACCGGACAGGCAATCAATAAAGAGCACACGGAGTGAAACGACTCTTGCGAAAAACAGCGATCGACCGCGTCAAAGGTTTGCTCCTTTTCGTCTCCCTTTTTTATCTGACGTTCTATATCCCGATGGCTCTAACTTTTTACTTCCCTCAGTGGATGAAGCTCAACTGCGAATGGCACGAACGTTGCGGAATAATCGGTTACGATAACGCGTACAGGGGAATGGAAGAACTCTCCGCGTTCTTCAGACACCATGGGGGACTCGACCATTTCTACACAACGAAGGAGAAAACTCACTTAACGGAAGTGCGGGGGATGTTCGACAAGATGCTCATAATCGGCATTGCTGCTGTCGTACTGCTCGCACTCACCTACGACAGGAAGAAGATAGGGCGATTCGCTTTAATCAACGCAGCGATCATACTCTCGCTTCTGATCGTGCTCCCTTTTTTCACGACGTTCTGGAGGGACGTTTTCCACCCTCTGCTCTTCAGGAACAATCTCTGGATAAACAACAGGTATGACCTGTCCTTTTATATAATGCCGAGACAGTTCTTCAAATACACGGTCGCGCTTATAGTTCTTGTTTCAGTCGCGGTGAACGCCGCAATCTGGCTTTCATTGCGCAAGGGCTCCAAGAAGACCTGATCCCTGTCCGTCCGGTCAATCGAATATGTTGCCGGGGTCGCACGACTGGGGCTTGGAGCAGGCGTCGAAGTCCGACTGGTTGCTGTGGTCGGCATTCAAGCCGTACCTGTGGGCGAGCTCGTGCTTCCAGACCGAGAACTCACCGCACCCCTCGAAGCCGCCTTCGGAGATCACTATCGCGTCGATATCGAAGAAGTAGATGCCGCCGCACACGCTGCGGTCGACCGCCTCGCACTCGAAACGGTTCGGCACGACATAAACTCTGAGCTCCGAGAGCGGGGGAACGACGGTGCCGTCGAGCGGGAAGTCCTCGAACCCTATCTGAGAGTCACCGAACTGGCAGTTGAGGAATTCCTCCGCCCTGTTATCGAGGAGGTCGAGCACGTGCTGATCGCCCGCGTTCACGCCGGGATCTATCGCCACCTGCATTCCGTAAAAAGGAGTGGTAAGGTCGTAGTCCTGCGATTCGACGACTTCCCGGTCTATGAGAGGGTCGACAGGGCCGCGGAAAAAGTCTTCAACGTCGTTGCACGCAATGAGTATAAAGATAAAGAGTGTGCTGATCACCACAGGGAGGCGTTTCATACCGTCCATCCTCGAAAACAGGTTTATTTATATACTAGATATGATAACCGACAGATTTTGCCTATGCCATCGAAGAAATTCATACTAAGCACAAAACTTTAGAGTAAACTTTGGATAAATAGTCAAACGCGGGGGAGATAATATGAGACCGGGAGCGTCGCACATCTGCTTGTTCTTGATATTAATTTCGTTTCTCAATTGCAAGGCCGGCAACGAAAGCGGCGTTTTCCCGGAAAACTGCACCGGGGCCGGGTTCGAGTACAGGGGCGACGGCGTAATTCTTAATACCGAGGGTCAGTCCTCGCAGAGCCTCTATCTCCTGAACAACAAATCGGAGAGCGATTACTGGATCACGCACCCCGTCAAAGACCCCGGGGCGAGCGCCGGATGGACGTCCGACATCAACCCCGGAAACTGGTCGGCTTTCACAGTGAATATCCCCGACTTCGAATTGACCTGCATGAAAACGGGACAGAGCTCTATGGAGACCCTCGACTGCGAAAAGGTGCTGAAGGTATGCAGGATCACTAATCCCGTGTTCAAGCCGGACATGAGCGGGAACTACTGGGTGTCGGAGGATAAGCCCCTGGGAGCGGTGTTAGATGAGATCAGGAGCCGGGGGATAGAGTGGTGATGACGGAAATGATTATTTCGGGACGCCTCGGTAAGACCAGTCCAAGAGCTCGACCGGGTGGGCCGTTTTGATGCCTAAGCCGTGCCGCTTGATGCCCTTTCTTATCTGGAGCAGGCAGCCCGGATTCCCGGCGACGAGGCAGTCGGCGCCCGTCTCTTTCAGATGCCTTATCTTACGCTCGAGAAGCCTGCCCGACATCTCGGGCTCGACCATGTTGTAAATGCCCGCGCTCCCGCAGCATAGCTCGGACTCGGGAAGCTCCGTGAACTGGATGCCGGGTATCTGCCCGAGCACGCTCCTCGGCTGATCCTTGATCCTCTGCGCGTGTCCCAGGTGACATGCGTCCTGATACGTGATCCTGAGAGGAAGCGGTTTCAGATCGCCGGCAAGGCCTATGTCGCCGAGGAACTCCATGACGTCCCTTGTTTTCCCGCTCAGTTTCCGGGCGCGCTCCGAGAATGCCGGGTCGTCTTCCAGAAGCTCCCCGTATTCTTTCATGGTCGAGCCGCAGCCCGCGGAATTTACGATTACTACGTCGGCGTCGATTCTCTCGAAGCTCCTTACAAGGAACCTCGCGAACTCCCTCCCCTCATGTAGTCTCCCCGAGTGAACTGAAAGCGCGCCGCAGCACCCCTGATCCCTCGGGATCACCACCTCGCACCCGTTCTCCGCCAGCACTCTGACCGTCGCTTCGTTCGTCTTCGAGAAGAAAACGCTCTGCACGCATCCCGTAAGGAGCGCAACGCGGAAACGCTTCTTTCCTCTCGCGTGCGTAATATCGGGGAGCGCGCGCGGTACCGATGGCGAATCCACGTCGGGCAGCATCTCCTCCATGCTCGCGAGGCCCGGGGATACCGCCCTGAGCAGTCCCGAGGACTCGACGAGACTCTTTATCCCGAGCTTCCGATAGAGATAGAAAAATGGCAGGAGGAGTTTTAACCTCCCGGGGAATGGAAACAGTTTAAAAATGAAAGACCTTCGGAGCTTCTCCGGGAAGGGTCTCTCGTAACGCCTTTCGATCTGCGACCTTCCCGCCTCTATGAGTCTCCCGTAACGCACTCCCGACGGACATGCCGGCTCGCAGGCGAGGCAGCCGAGGCACATGTCCAGGTGCCTGACGAGAGATCCTCCCATAGGAATCTTCCCCTCGGAGGCTGACTTCATGAGATATATCCTTCCTCTCGGGGAGTCGAGCTCGTTTCCGGTCTCCTGATACGTGGGGCACGCGGAGAGACAGAAGCCGCAGTGGACGCAGTCATCTATTATCCGGGCGCTCGGCCTGTCGGTCTCGTCGAAAGTGTCGTACGATCTCTCCCGCATACTAAATGTTTAGCCTTTTATTATTGTGAAATCAAGGGTCGTGAAGGGCGCGCTCGCGAGCGACTTCCTCAGGTCTCCGTCGTCCGCGTAGATTTTCCCCGCAAGCTTCCGCGCCTCTACGCGTAAACCCAGAGGGGCCTCAGAGAAGGGATACGGCGACAGCGTGAAGTCGAATCCGTTGTGCGATTTGAGGACGAGGCTCAGAGAATTACCCCCGTAATCGACGGGGACGTCCGGGATCTCCATGGACTCCCACCCGTGGCAGAGGGCGAGGGAAATGATGTCGCCCACCTGGAGGAGCCTGAGGTTGACCTTTACTTCACGCGTTAGGTTCTGAGGTCCGGAGGCATCGATACCGAGCTTTCCGGAGACGAACCTGTATATCTCGCTCTCGAGCGTTTTCGCGTATCGGTCGGAGGGGTCTCTGGAGAGCAGCTTCCGGTTGAACCTCGCGAAATGGAGCGCGATGAGGGCGGAAGCGTACGGATGCTCTTCCGCATGAGATTCGAAGGACCTCCTCCAGATATCCGTCTGGTCTGAGGATTCCATCTCCATGAAATTGGCCGGATAACCGTTTTCGGGATTTATCCTGGGCGCCGAGTCCCATTCCTTCCACCCGCAGTCGTGCTCTCTCGCCGCGAAGAGCACCTCTCCGCGCGGGCGGGGAGAAGAGAAGGTTTCGTTCCCCCAGCGCTCCATAAGGTTTCCTGCAAGGACAGCGTGGTCATACTGTGTGACAAGGATCCATCCGTGGGCGTCGTCTCTTCGGATCATCACGTCTCCGGGACAGAAATCATAGATGCAGAAAGCGGGAATAGGCTAACCAAGCAGGGAGCTGAGCGCAAGATACTTGAATCCGGTTCTATGTCAGAAAAGCCTGCCAGGATTGAGTATGTTCCCCGGATCGAAGCCCGATTTTATCCTCTTCATCAGGCCGAGCGGCGAGCCTATATCACCCCAGACGGAGACGGCGGCCTTTATTTCAGGGGACGCTTCCCTGACGACGAGACTCCCTCCGGCTGATTCGGAAAATTCCCTCAACTCCTTCACGGAGCTGAGGACAGGCTCGCTATCCCCTTTGACCGATACGATCACGACCCCGTTGGCCGCCCTCGCGGACGCATGCGCGCGGACGCCGTACTTGTCCGATAATTCTTCGAGCATGAGGAACATACGCGTCACGTCCGATATGAGCACGCCGGCTTTGAGCACTGCGGAAGCTCCGTCCAAAGACCTCCAGGGAAATTCCCTGACCTCATTCCAGAAAGCCTCTTCGTCTCCGCCCTCTATAACGACCCCTTCTCCGCCGTTCCTCCGTGAAACTTCCATTACGGTTTTAATCTGATCCTCTACCGCCTGCGTGACGTTCATAATCCTTACGGCGAGGGCGTATATGTTTCTGCCCAAACCCATACCCAGCCTTTCCTCTATGCTTCCCGAGAGCCCCGGATCCATCTGCTCTAGCGCGTTTATCACGAGGTTGGAGTTAATGAGAGACCTGACCGCGCCGTGCGCCTCGTCGAGGGATTTAAACCCTGCGACATACGTCTTGGACGATTCAGGTACAGGGTAGAGCCTGAAAGTCGCCTCCGCTATTATGCCAAGCGTGCCGAGCGAGCCGACGAAGAGCTTGGGCATGTCGTACCCGGCTACGTTCTTCACCACCTTCGATCCGCCTTTAAAGACGCTCCCGTCCGCGCGCACCACTTTCATCCCGATCAGGAGCTCCCTCGCGGTCCCGTACCGGAGCCTCATCGGGCCGCTGTCGTTTGAGGCGATGACGCCGCCCACTGTCGCCCCGTCGTTTACGTGCGGGGGATCGACCGGAAGGAACTGGTTCCTCGCGCCAAGCCGGGAATTGAGCGCGCTTAACGTAATGCCGCATTCGGCCGTAGCCACGAGGTCCGCGGATTCGTGCTCTTTGACGCGGTCGAGTTTTTTTGTGGACAGCACTATATCGGCGCCGAGGGGCTTATTCCCGATCCCGCGTTTCGTCCCCGAGCCCATGGGTATTACGGAGGCCGAGACGCGAGAGGCCGTTTTCATGATTTCTGAAATTTGCTCTATATTTTCCGGGAAAAGCACGATCCCGGGCTTGACGCCGTCTATGGCTGACGATTCAAGGAGCTGCGGGTCCTCGACTGCGTTTTCTTCACCGACTATGCTCCTCAACTCCTTTATTGAAGACAGCTCTACCATGTGCGGGATAGTTTTCTCATCTTGTATTTGTTCACCGAATCTATGCAGTTCAGTACATCTCTCCGAGACCAGCCTTCTGGAGAGGGTGCTCGGCATAAGGCTTCATACCCTGCTCTACGCATGTCCTGGGCGTGGGGAATACCTTTCCGGGGTTGCATAGTCCCTTCTCGTCGAACGCACACCTCACGAGGTTCATAGTCTCGAGGTCGTTCTCGTCGAACATGAGGGAGAGGAACCTCTTCTTATCGTTCCCTACTCCGTGCTCCCCCGTGATGCTCCCGCCCGATTCCACGCACACGCCGAGTATCCTGCCCGCGAGCTCGAGCGCCCTCTCCGACTCCCCCTCTTTCGTCGAATCATAAAGCACGAGCGGGTGGAGGTTTCCGTCGCCCGCATGAAAAACGTTCCCCACCCTGAGGTCGTACTCCCTGCTGAGCTCCCCAATCCTTCCCAGCACTTCCGCGAGCCTGCTCCTCGGTATGACGCCGTCCTGGACGTAGTAATCGGAGCTCACTCTGCCCATGGCCGGGAAGGCGTTCTTGCGCCCCTTCCAGAAGAGGTCCCTTTCCCGCGCGTCCCTGGCGATCCTTATCTCGAGCGCGTTATTCTCCCTCAGCACCTCTTCGACAACAGGCATCTGGGCCTCGACCTCGGCTGCGGGGCCGTCGAGCTCGACGAGCAGTATGGAGCCCGCTTCAACTGGGTATCCGGCGTGAACGGCTTCCTCGACCGAGCGTATGCAGAGATTGTCCATTATCTCCATCCCGGCGGGTATCACACCCCTCGCCGTTATGCCAGACACCGAAGCCCCGGCTTCTTCGATCCTGTCGAAGGACGCGAAGAGAGTCTTCACGGTCTCGGGCTTCTTCACTATCCTCAGCGTGACCCTCGTGACGATCCCCAGAAGCCCTTCCGAGCCCACCATGAGCCCCGTAAGGTCGTAGCCGGGACGGTCGAGGGTCTTTCCCCCGATCTCTATTATCTCGCCGTCCGGAAGGATCACCTCGAGCCCAAGCACGTGGTTCGTGGTCACTCCGTATTTAAGGCAGTGGACTCCGCCCGAGTTCTCGGCGACGTTCCCGCCTATCGTGCAGACTATCTGGCTCGAAGGGTCGGGGGCGTAATAATACCCGTAAGCGCTCACAGCGTTCGTAACGGAAAGGTTCGTCACGCCCGGCTCCGCGACCACGCGCTCGTTCGGGATGTCCACTTCTATTATTCTGTTCATGCGGGAAAGCGATATCACGATGCCTTCTTCGGCAGGCAGAGCCCCGCCCGAGAGCCCCGTCCCCGCCCCCCTCGGCACGTACGGGACGTCCTCGTCATAACACATCTTCATCACAAGCGACACCTCGCCTGATGTCCTCGGCAGGACGACGAAAAGAGGCTTCACCCTGTAGCCCGTAAGCGCGTCGCAGTCGTACGCTATGAGCTCGTCGTCCGCGTATATGACGCCGTCAGGCCCGAGGATGCGCGTGAGCCTCTCTCCGAAATCCTTTTTCCAGCCGGGTGATCTCAGCTTGGCTTCAGATGCTGGTGCGTGCATAATCATTCACAGGAGAATCATTATATCACCGCCCGGCGTCCAGACCAATCTACCGATATTTCCGCGTGATCGGGCGGAATGCTTGACATTCCTTATATAGACGGTACATTGATTTGCTTAACTCTAATAGTTAGAGGCATATAATAATGAAGACTTACATGGCAAGAAGCGGAGATTTCGATAAAAAATGGTTCCTGATCGACGGGGAAGGCAAAACGGTCGGGAGGCTTTCTTCGAAGATAGCCAGTATACTGAGAGGCAAGGAGAAGCCGCAGTTCACCCCTCACGCGGACATCGGAGATTTCGTAATAGTCGTTAACGCCGATAAGCTCAAGTTCACGGGCAAAAAGTGGGAAAATAAGAAATATTACTGGCACACCGGGCACCCGGGAGGGATAAAGTCGATCCCCGCGGACGATCTGGCCGGGAAGAAACCCGAAGAATTACTGAAAAAAGCTGTCTGGGGCATGCTGCCTAAGAACAGGTGGCAGAAAAAGCTCATAACGAGACTCAAGATCTACACCGGGAACGAGCACCCGCATTCGCCGCAGAAGCCCGAGACCCTGGAGGTATAGCAGACAACAATGGCTGAAGTCAATTACTACGGAACCGGAAGAAGAAAAACATCTATTGCCCGGGTCTGGCTGAGATCGGGAGACGGCAAGATCACCATAAACGACCGCCAGCCGGAAGAGTACTTCCCGCGCGAATACTGGATGGTGCATGCGCTCGAGCCGCTCGCGACCACGCAGACGAAGGGGAAATACAACGTCGTCGTCGACGTAAAGGGCGGAGGCCTGACAGGCCAGGCGGGAGCGGTCAGGCACGGCATCGCGAGGGCGCTGCTCAAGGCCGACGAGGCCAACAAGAAGCCGCTCAAATCGGCGGGCCAGCTCAGCAGGGACCCGAGAATGGTCGAGCGTAAGAAGTACGGACTCAAGAAAGCCAGACGCGGACAGCAGTTCTCAAAGAGGTAAAATTTACTTTGCCTGATACCGGGAAAAAGAAACCCGCTTCAAAGAAAGGAAAGAAAATCTCCAAGCCCGAGGGAAAGCTCGGCGTTCTCATCCCCGGCATAGGCGGAGCGGTTAGCACCACGTTCATCGCGGGCGTCGAGGCCATTAAAAGGGGGCTCGGGAAACCCATAGGCTCTCTCACGCAGCTCGGAAGGATAAGGCTCGGGAAGAGGACAGAGAAGAAATCCCCGCTCATCAAGGAATTCATTCCTCTCGCCGATCTCGGCGACCTGGTATTCGCGGGATGGGACATATTCCCGGATAACTGCTACGAAGCCGCTTTAAAGGCGGGCGTACTCGAAAAGAACCTGGTCGAGGAATTAAAAGACACGCTCGAGAAACTAAAGCCGATGCCCGCGGTATTCAGCAGGAAATACGTAAAGAACCTCAACGGAAAACACCTGAAAACCGGCAAGACAAAGATGGACCTCGCCGGGCAGATCATCGAGGACATAAAGCGGTTCAAGAAGGAAAGCGGCGTATCGCGGCTCGTCATGGTGTGGTGCGGGAGCACGGAGGTATTCATAAAGCCTTCCGCGGTCCACGCGACCATGGCTTCGTTCGAGAAGGGATTGAGAGAAAACCACCCGGACATACCGCCGAGCATGATCTACGCCTACGCCGCGCTTCAGTGCGGCGTGCCCTATGCGAACGGCGCTCCCAACCTGTCGGTCGACGTTCCGGCGCTCACGGACTTCGCCGGGAAAAAGAAAGTCCCGATCGCGGGCAAAGACTTCAAGACGGGTCAGACGCTCATGAAAACGATCCTCGCCCCCGGACTCAAGAGCAGGATGATAGGGCTCCACGGCTGGTTTTCGACGAACATACTCGGGAACAGGGACGGCGAAGTGTTAGATGACCCCTATTCGTTCAAGACCAAGGAAGAAAGCAAGTTAGGCGTCCTCGAATACATGTTCCAGCCCGACCTCCACCCGGACCTATACTCGAATTACTATCACAAGGTGAGGATCAACTACTACCCGCCGAGGGGAGACGCCAAGGAAGCCTGGGACAACATAGACATTTTCGGATGGCTCGGATACCCGATGCAGATAAAGGTCAACTTCCTCTGCAGGGACAGCATACTCGCGGCGCCCATAGTGCTCGACCTGGTGCTGTTCCTGGACTTGGCTAAAAGGGCCGGATTCGACGGAATACAGGAGTGGCTATCCTTCTACTTCAAGAGCCCGATGTACGGAAAGGGGCTCTATCCCGAGCATGACCTCTTCATACAGCTCATGAAGCTCAAGAACACGCTCAGATATATGAAGGGCGAAGAGCTCATCACCCACCTGGGACTCGATTACTACAACCTGATGTAATCCGGCCGGGATTCGCACTGAACACTGATTGCGGGAGAAGATTCGGGCTTTTTATCGCGGGATGGGGATCCCATGCTGATATCAGGCCTCCGTGCTTATGGCGAGCCATTTGCGCGTGATGTAGAGGTTCCCCTCGGCGTCCCTGTGCCCGTGCTGCTCAAGTGCGGGCTGAACGGCCTCCTTCATGGCCTCTACCGCGGCGTCGACCGGGTATCCCCTCAGGGCCCCTGCCGCGTACTGCTGGAAGGAGCTTATGTATTCCCAGGCCTCTCTCTTCATGTCTACTGCGTATTCCTTGACCTCGACGAGCTTGAAACCCGCTTCCTTGACCATCTGCTCGTAATAGGATCTCGGGAGGAATTTCGAAGCCTCCGTCCTGGAATCGTCCTTCTGCCTGCTTATACCGCGATCCCTGAGATACTGAACCGCGTTTTTGACCTGCGTGCGGTAGAAAGCGAGCGTCTCGGCAGGCCTCGCCTCCTCGTAGAAGGCGGTGTTGAAGAAAAAGAGGCCGCCCGGCTTGAGCGCCTTTTTTATCCTCTTCACGCTGTCGAGCTGCTCGTGCTCGGAAAGGTAGTGTATTCCGTTCCCCCATACGGCCACGTCTATGCTCGCGTCGGGTATGTCCATGTCCTCGACGGAAGAATGAACCATCTTCAACTTTTCGACCGTCTTTTCGAGCTTCGACTGGGCGAGCCTGAGCGCCTCCGCCGACTGGTCGAGGCACATTACCGCAGCCTTTTTCCAGCTAGCGGGCAGCTGGTCGAAAACTATCTGCACCATCGTCCCCGCGCCCGTTGCTACGTCCAGGATCGCCTCGATCCCGCTCACGCCCTTACGGCGCATTATCTCGACCCAGCCGTGTATGCAGGCCTCGTTCACCTCCCTGTACTCCTCGGTGTCGGCAAACGGCTCATAGTCGTATTTTTCCCTGATCTCGTCCATTATTAACCTCTGTATCAACTCTCACCCCATGTAGTTTAGTCTTAAAAGTAAAAGCGGAGTATAACATGATTGTCCGCAAAAACAAAAAAGCCGGGCGGCGCGCCCGGTTTTATTATACACCTCTCCTGTCCCCCCAGATAATCTTGTGCAGCTGGGGCAGCACCCTGACCCCGCCGAGCCCGTCGGCCATGACCTTCTCCGAGAGCCAGCCGAGCCCCTGCCCTCCCGCGGGCTGGAAAATGACGTTCGCCTTAACGGGATGCGAAGCCAGCACCCCCTTCGCGTACTCGTAATCGGCCTCGTCCGCTATCACGAACTTGAGCTGGTCCCGGGGGCGGAGCTCCTTAAAGAGCCCGAAGTCCATCTTGTCCTCCATGCCGGAGCCGGGACACTTGCAGTCCATGCTTATTACGCAGTTATCGGTCCAGAATACGGGCGGGGGCATCTTGTGCCCGCTCGTCTCGAGCACGATCTTATACCCTTCGTTTATTAGATTTTCCGCGAGCTCCCCGGCCTCGTCCTTCTGAATGAGGGGCTCACCTCCCGTAATGCAGACCCTTTTGCATCCGTGGCCGTGTATCTCCGTCAGGACCTCGCCGACTGTCATTTTCCTGAAATCCCTCCCCTCGACCGCGTACATAGTATCGCACCACGAGCAGCGGAGGTCGCAGGCGAAGAGCCTGACAAATACCGTGGGAAGACCTATCTCCACGCCCTCGCCCTGGATCGAATAAAAGATCTCGCTTACGTTCATCTCTCATATACCGTGGGGTCGGGGACCCCTGCTTCGAGAAAAGCCCTTTTCCTCTCCCTGCAGGAGCTGCATACCCCGCAGTGGACGCTCCCACCCTTGTAGCAGCTCCATGTCTCGCCGAAGGGCACTCCGAGCCTGTCGCCGAGCCTCACTATATCCGCCTTTTCCATGCCGACGAAGGGGGCGAGGATATTCAGGTCCGGCTCACCGGTCGCGAGCCTTTCGGAGGCCTGAAAAGCCTCGACGAACTCCTCCCGGCAGTCGGGGTAGACGCCCCTGTCCGAGTAATGAGCGCCGAAGAAGACGTTGTCGGCGCGTATGCTGACGGCATATCCGACGGCGATAGAGAGAAAGATGGCGTTCCTGTTGGGGACTATTGTCGCTTTGAGCGTATCGTAATGCTCCGCCGTTTCAGGGACCTCGGGCACGTCGATCCTGCCGTCGGTGAGCGCTGAGCCCGAGAGGACCTGGCCGAGCGGGGAGAGGTCGACAATTCTGTGAGGCACGCCCAGGGCTTCAGTCACCCTGCGCGCGGAATCGGCCTCCCTCCCGTGCCTCTGTCCGTAAAGGATAGTGAGACATTCGACCGTGTAACCCTGCTCGATCGAGCTGTAAACGAGGGTCGTGCTGTCGATGCCGCCGGACAAAATGATGACCGCCTTTTTATTCATCGTATTAATACTATATGCATAAGTATAAGGGGACAAGAAAGGCCGCCTGCGCGTAAGGGAAAGGAATCAGTGTGGCTTCACCGGCTGGTTATTCTTCGTGACGACTGTGTAGAAATCGCCGACCTTGCTCTCGAGCTCGTCGACGTGGCTTATGACGTCCTGTATTCTCCTATCGAGGTCTTCGGCTTCGAGGTCGATGTCCTCGCACTTCCTCCATTCGATTATGTGCCCCTTGATATGGTCGAAGGCCGAGTGCATCGACTTCATGTCCTCTGCGATGCGTGCCACGCTCACCGCGATCTCGTTCTTCTCCCTCTCCCTCTTCACGTACTCGAGCCATACGAGGGCGAAAACGAATGCCGCGAGCAGGAGCGCCTGAGGGAGCGCGGTTTCGAGAGTCGGATAAAGGCCCAGTATGTCTATATGCGGAATGAAACCGGCTGGAGTCGCGCCCACTATGCCCGCCTCCTGGAGCTCGTTTATACCCTTGCCGAGCAGGATGAATGAAAGGAGGTAGAGGAACATGCTCGTCACGGAGAATAAGTATTTGAGCGGGATCCTCAAGGCAAGCTTGAATATCACGTAGAACAAAACGATGAGGAGAAGCGCCCCCGCCACCAAACCCCACAGTATGGCAGCCTGGGACTTCTCGGACTGGAACCAGAGCGCCTGATAGAAGAGCACCGTTTCGAACGCCTCCCTGTACACCGCGAAGAACGACACGCTCGCGAGCGCGATAACGCTCCCCTTGGAGAGGGCCTTCTCGACCTTCCCCTGTATGTACTGCTTCCATACGCGCACCTCGATCTTGGAAATAAGCCAGTAGCTCACGTAAAAAAGCACAGCCGCCGCGACGAGGGACGTGACGCCTTCGATGACCTCTCTCTGTGCGCCGCTTATGGAGATAACGGTCCTTGCCAGGAGCCACGTCAGTATGCCGGCCGCGAGGGCCAGTATCCATCCGTAATGTACGTATTTGATCTGCTTCTTCGCCCCTGTAGCCCCCATGAACGCGATTATCGCGGCTATTATCAGTATCGCTTCGAGACCCTCCCTCACGATAATGGAAAAGGAATTGAGAAAGGAAAGTATGTTGCTCGACTGCTTGCCGTTGTCCAGGACTCCCTGCGCGGCCAGTAAGCTCGCCTGAATTTTAGTGTTGAGCTCCTCCACCCGGGCCGCGGGCTTTCCCGCCTTTATCGAGTTCCTGAAGTCGGCGAATTCGGCTTCGATCGCGGCCGTGAGCTTCTCGTCCCTGACCCTGAGTTGGGCCTCCGCCTGCTCGAAGCCTTCGAGGTACGCATCGAGGGCCTTCGTATACGCCTCGTCGGTTCTGCCGTCTTTATACAGCTTCGTCGATTCGTCGAGAAGCGAGCCCGCCGTAAGGAGAGGCGAACCTTCACCGACAGCCTTCTCCATGACGCCCTCTCTCAGGTATGCGAGCGCCGCGGTCTCTTCATCGGAATTGTTTAATAAGCTGCCGAGCCTATCATTGATCTCTCCGTTCGAGAGCGTTGCGAGCGCCTTGTAGTCCTTTATACCGTCCGGGAGCTTAGACGCCAGTTTGCTCCCCTCCGCGACATCTTTCTCGTTATATCCGAGCGCGAGCACATAGAATGCGGCGTCCCATTTCTCCTGATCGGACAGACCGGGGAAGGACGGCATGCCCGTCCCCTCTATTCCGAATGTCATGGTGTTGTAGACCTTGAACGGCGATAAACCGAGCGAGACTTCAGGGTTTGTAAAGTTGGCCGGCGCGGGGTCAAGCCCCGGCGCGAGCGGGCCGTCCCCTGCGCCGTGAGCGCCGTGACATTGAGCGCATGTGCTTTCGAATATATCTTTGCCTGACGCGTAGGAAGGGGCTTCGCCCGGATGGGGGACTATATCGTAAGCCTCGATTATCTTCCCCTTGATCGTCTTAGATAGCGACTCCACTTCGCCGGCGGGCGCTTTATTTTTAATGAGTCCGCTTAATATATCGAGGTCGGATTCGATTCCCGCCTTGTCGCCGCCTTCCGATTTCATGGTCAGGAATAGAGCCTCGACGCCTGACGAGAACTCGAGCATCTCGTTGTATTCAGCAGTATTTATCACCCGCCCGTCCTTTACCGCATTCACGTAATCCCCGCCAATGTAGTCGACGAGGGACAATATGCGGTTGGCGTCATTCGAGGAATAGGACGGCTTCGCAAGGAGGAACAGTAATGAGCACAGCAGAATGGAAAACGTTAAGACCTTCTTCAGCATCGGCATATCGAGAATTAAAAGAGCCTCCTGGCAGAAATAGAGATAATTAAATGTAGTATACCGTAAACCACTGGATAGAAAATGAATATGAATATCAAATTATAAGACCCTTGAGGCTATCATACGCTGAAATGCTGTCAAGACGCTCATTTGCATGAAATCGAGATTTATTTATTATTATTAGGTTATTTTATAGGAGCTTGCGAAAATACGATCATCTTTAGAAGGTCCGGACTTGTCAAATGAAAGACAAAATCAGCTTCAGTGAAAATTTGTTTGAAGAGTTCCCCGAGGTGACGGCATCCGGCTGGAAAGCCGAGATAGTAAAGGACCTCCACGGCGGGGACATTGGGAAGCTCGACTGGAAGCCTTACGAAGGCTTTACCGTGCGTCCGTTCTATACGGAAGAGGACCTCGGCGACCTCGACTACCTTACCGGGCAGTATCCGGGCGCGTTCCCCTACGCCCGCGGGAACGAAACGGGCGGCAACGTCTGGAAGATAAACGAATACATAATCTCGGGCAGCGTTAAAGAGGCCAACAGGCTCGCGCTAAGGAGCCTCTCGGGGGGCGCTCAATCGCTCACGTTCGTCTGCGAGGCCTCGCACGGATACATATCGGGCATCCCTGTTCAAAGCTCGCGGGACATGGCCGCGCTTCTAAAAGACGTACCGGTCGCGGACGTGCCCGTGCATTTCAAGTGCGGTATCGCCTCAGCCGAGATATTATCGCTCTACATACTGGAAGCCGGGAAGCGCGGCCTCGACATCAAACTGCTCGCGGGCTCGGTTGATGCTGACCCTTTGAAGCTCCTCGCCTTGAGCGGCTCTTTCCCCGGAGACGAGCGCGGGACGTTCGAGGAGCTGAGATCAGTCATATCCTATCTCGACAACAACATGCCGGCTTACCGGGCGATCGAGGTGTCCGGGCATCACTTCCACGATTCGGGCGCGTCGGCCACGCAGGATCTGGCATTCACGCTCGCTTCGGGCGTCGAGTATCTCGACCGCCTCACGTCGCTCGATTTGAGCGTCGACCGCATTACGCCTCACATGAGCTTCTCGTTCTCGATAGGTTCTAATTACTTCATGGAGATAGCTAAGCTCCGCGCGGCGAGGATGCTATGGGCGTTTATAGTCGAAGCGTACGGCGCCCGGAAAGAGTCAGCCGAAAAAATGAGCGTAAGGGCGGTGACGTCCTCGTGGAACATGACCGTCTTCGACCCATGCGTCAATATGCTGAGGGGGACGGTCGAGGCCATGGCCGCCGCCATAGGCGGGTGCGAGTCCCTCAGCGTGCTCCCTCTCGATTCCGTTTACGAGAGGCCTGACGAGTTCACGCGCAGGCTCGCCCGGAACACGCAGCTCATACTCAAGCACGAATCCTGCCTCGACCGCGTGACCGACCCCTCGGGAGGCTCTTATTACGTCGAGAGGCTCACCGACGCGCTAGCCAGCTCCGCGTGGGAGCTGTTCAGGAAGGTCGAAAGTATGGGCGGGCTTGTCGATGCGCTCAAGTCAGGATTCATACAGGAAGAGATACAAAAAACCAGGAACGAAAGAGACCGCGACATCGCATCGGGAAAGGCGATACTCCTGGGCACGAACCAGTACCCCGACCTCGGTGAAAAGGGCCCTAAAAAGAGAGGCGCCATAACTCCCAAAAAACAGCTCAGAACGGGAAGCGGAAAATTCACGGGCGCGCCGTCGATCAAAGAATACATCGAACACCTCGAAGAGAAAGGATCGTGCCTCGGGGACATTCTGCACAATAAGCCCGGACCCGCGGACGCGGGAATAGAGCCCCTCCGCCCTTACAGGGGAGCCGAGCCTTTCGAGGAGCTGCGGCTCGCGGCCCTGAAACATAAAAAAGAAACGGGCATGACCCCCGCGGTATTTTTACTGCCTATAGGGAACCCGTCCATGCGTAACGCGAGGGCCGCGTTCTCAGCGAACTTCTTCGGCTGCGCGGGGTTCAAAATTCTGGACAACCCCGGCTTCAGCACAATAGACGACGGCGTGAGGGCCGCTCTCAAGAGCAGGGCGAAGATAGTAGTCGTCTGCAGCTCAGACAGGGAATACACGGAGCTTGCACCTGAAATATGCAGTAAGCTGAGAGAAAAAAATCCCGGGATACGGATGCTGATCGCCGGGAACCCCAGGGAGCACATCGAAGAGCTCAGGGCTGCAGGCATAAGTGATTTCATACACGCCCGCTCGAACGCGCTCGAGACCCTGAGAAAGTATCAAGAGATAGCGGGCATAAGAAACGAGGGAGAGGGAGACTGAATTGAGACCCGATTTTTCAAGGATAGATTACAAAAGCGGGAGACCGGGGAAACCCGGAGCCGCGATAACAGCCCAGGCGGCGGAATGGATGACTCCTGAAGACATCCGGGTCCACCCTTCCTACACGAAAGAAGACCTCCTCGGAATGGAGCACCTCCGCTATGCGGCTGGCCTGCCCCCGTACCTCCGCGGCCCTTATCCGTCGATGTACGTGACGCGGCCGTGGACGATAAGGCAGTACGCCGGCTTCTCGACGGCCGAGGAATCGAACGCGTTTTACAGAAGGAACCTGGCCGCGGGTCAGAAAGGGCTTTCGGTGGCGTTCGACCTCCCCACTCACAGGGGCTACGACTCCGACCACGAGAGGGTCGTGGGAGACGTCGGAAAGGCCGGGGTCGCCATTGATTCCATCCTCGACATGAAGATACTGTTTAACCATATACCGCTCGACGATATATCGGTCTCGATGACAATGAACGGAGCGGTGCTGCCCGTGCTGGCTTTCTACATCGTGACTGCAGAGGAGCAGGGAGTGCGCCCGGAGGACCTGAGCGGCACGATACAGAACGACATCCTCAAGGAATTCATGGTGAGGAACACGTACATATACCCGCCGGGGCCGTCAATGAGGATAGTCGCCGACATATTCAAATACACGGCCGAGCGCATGCCGAAATTCAACTCGATAAGCGTGAGCGGCTACCACATGGAAGAAGCGGGAGCGTCCTCGGACATAGAGCTAGCGTACACGCTCGCCGACGGTCTCGAATACGTGAGGACGGGAATAAACGCCGGGCTCAACATAGATGACTTTGCGCCCAGGATCTCGTTCTTCTGGGGCATAGGCATGAACCATTTCATGGAGATCGCCAAGATGAGGGCGGCGAGGATGCTCTGGGCGAAGTTAATAAAAAGATTCGGTCCCAAAAACCCAAAATCTATGGCCTTGAGAACGCACTGCCAGACTTCGGGCTGGAGCTTAACGGAACAGGACCCATTCAATAACGCGGTGAGGACGTGCGTCGAGGCGCTCGCCGCAGTGCTCGGAGGCACCCAGTCGCTCCACACGAACGCGCTCGACGAGGCGATAGCGCTCCCGACCGATTTCTCCGCGCGCATAGCGCGTAACACCCAGATTTACCTCGAGCAGGAGACGAACATATGCAGGTCTATTGACCCCTGGGCAGGCTCTTATTATGTTGAATACCTGACTGACAGGATATCCCGCCGCGCCTGGGCGCTGATAGAGGAAGTGGAGAAGCTGGGCGGAATGGCGAAGGCGATAGAGACCGGCCTTCCCAAGATGAGGATAGAAGAAGCCGCCGCCAGGAAGCAGGCGAGGATAGACTCGGGCCAGGACACGATAGTCGGCGTGAACAGATACGCGCCTGATGAAGAGGCCGAGATCGAAATACTCGAGGTCGATAACACGGCAGTCAGGGCGGCGCAGGTAGAGCGGCTTAAGAAGTTGAAGAAGGCGAGGAACAACGACGCGGTGAGGGCGGCGCTGGACGCGATTACGGAATGCGCGAGGACGGGCGAGGGGAACCTCCTTGAATTGAGCGTCGAGGCGGCGAGGAGGCGCGCGACGCTAGGCGAGATATCGGACGCGTGCGAGAGGGTGTTCGGACGTTATAAGGCCGTGATACGCACGATATCGGGGGTATATTCGGGAGAGATGTCGGAGGACAGAGGGTTCAAGAAAGCGAGGGATATGGCTGACGAGTTCGCCCGGCTCGAAGGCAGGAGGCCCAGGATAATGGTAGCCAAGATGGGGCAGGACGGGCACGACAGGGGGGCGAAGGTCATCGCCACGAGCTTCGCCGACATGGGGTTCGACGTCGACATCGGAGCGCTGTTCCAGACCCCGAGGGAAGCCGCGCGCCAGGCTGTGGAGAACGACGTGCATATAATAGGCGTATCGAGCCTCGCCGCGGGACACAAGACGCTCATCCCCGAGCTTATAAAGGAATTAAATGATATGGGGCGGGGAGACATTATGGTCGTCGCGGGCGGAGTGATACCGAAGCAGGACTACGAATTCCTCTACGACGCGGGCGTTACCGCCGTATTCGGGCCGGGCACGGTCATATCGAAAGCGGCCCAGGGTCTCCTCGAAATGCTGATCGCCAAACACGGCGGCGCCGGCCAAACGTAAATGCGATGAAAACAGTCTCCGTCTCCCGAGCGCCGGGCATACGCATACACGCTCCCTAGGAATGCTTACGAGAGCAAAAAATCTGTGGACATACCTGACCGAACCTGAAAAAATATAAACATGGAAGACGCGCCCAAATACGAGATCGGCATGATAACGCCTGAAGACCTCGACGGCATTGTATCGATCGAGAACGTAAGCTTCCCGACGCCCTGGCCGAGAAGGGTCTTCGAGCGAGAGCTCAGATCGCAGAGGTCGTACAACAGGGTGATCAGGTATGGAGGGATGGTGGTCGGATACATAGTGACGTGGACCATATACGACGAGGTGCATATACTCAATATTGCCGTGCACCCGGACTTCAGGAACATGGGATTAGGCGAGAGGCTGTTAAGGGACTGCATGGCGCATTCAGCCGGGAACGGGCTTAAATACGCCATACTCGAGGTGAGGGTCTCCAACACCAGGGCCAGGAACCTCTACGAGAAGATGGGATTCAAGACCATACATACGAGAAGGAAATACTATTCGGACACCGGGGAAGACGCTTACGTTATGATGTACGAGATCAAGCCCGCGTAGTGTGACTCCGGGGCGGTTCAGCTCCTTCTATCGGCCACGTATTCGGCGAGCATAAGGAGCGAATCCTTGCAGGAGCTATCGGGGAGGGAAGAGATCGCGCCCCTCGCTCTCAGTATGAAATCTTTCGCGACCGATTTCGTCTTTTCGACCCCTCCGTATCTGTCGACGAGCTCCCTCACGAAAACGAGCTCTCCGTCGGCGAACCCGTCCCTCTCGAGGAGTATCTCTCTCGTTCTCTTCTTCTCAAGGTCGGACGCGAGCGCGAGAGAATAAAAGAGCGGGAGAGTCATCTTGCCCTCTATCAAGTCCTGTCCTACGCCCTTCCCGAACTCCTTCTCCGAGGACGAGTAATCGAGCGCGTCGTCGACGAGCTGGAACGCAACGCCTATGTTGAACCCGTAGCGCCCGACTGAATGCTTCACCCCGTCGTCGGCGCCCGCGAGTATCGCGCCCACAGTGCCGCAGCTCTCGATCAGCGACGCGGTCTTGTTCTCGATTATTCCGAAACATACCTCTTCCGAGACCTCGAGCATGTTCTTCGCGCTCATGACCTCGAGCACCTGCCCCTCCGCGAGCCTGGCCGCGGCGTCCGTCACCGCCTTTATGAGCTCGAGGTTCCCGCAGGACTGTATGAGCCCGAGCGCCTTCGCCAGCATGAAGTCCCCCACGAGCACGGTCGCCTTGTTGCCCCAGACGACGTTCGACGCCGTCTTGCCGCGCCTGAGCTTCGCCTCATCCACGACGTCGTCGTGCAGCAGCGTGGCCGTGTGAATCAGCTCGAGCGCGGCCGCCGAATATATCCTCTCTTTCCCGCCCATGAGCCCGCAGGCCCCGCTCGAAAGCAGCAGCACCGAGGGGCGGAGCCTCTTCCCGCCGCTACCGAGGAGGTACTTTGAAATCTCGTAAACGAGGGGGACCGGGGATTTTATATTGGCCTCAAGCTCCCGTTCGACTTCTTCAAGCTCCGGATTTATAACAGAAAGGATTTCGGAAAATTCCATCGCAGTTTAAGTTATCTGAACAGTTTATATAAGTCAAAGAGCCTAAAAGATGTGATATTTTGAGTAAATGTTATATTAACTAGGATGTTATACGAGGGTCTTCGCTAACCTATGGTCCCGCTTGCGCTAAGCGTCAAAAATTTCCTGAGCTACGGAGAAAACACCTCCACACTCGACTTCAGGGACTTCAGCATCGCCTGCCTTTCGGGAAGGAACGGACACGGAAAATCCGCGCTCATAGACGCCCTCACATGGGCGCTCTGGGGCAGGTGCAGGGTGAAGATCAAGGAAGAGGTGATAAAGAGAGGCGCGACCGAGGCGCGCGTCGAGCTAGAGTTCGAGTCGGAAGGGAACAGGTACAGAATACTGAGGTCCATATCGAAAAAAAAGGGCGGATCGCAGGGCTCGCTCGACCTGCAGGTGTTCGACGGAGGCTCGGGCTCGTACGCGCCTCTCGACCAGGGCGCCAAGGCCCAGAGCGCTATCGAGAAGATACTGAAGATGGATTACAACTCGTTCATCTGCTCGTCGTTCATTCTCCAGGGGATGGCCGACGAGTTTACGAAGAGGACCCCCGCCGATAGGAAAGAAGTGCTGTCGAAGATACTCGAGCTCGACGAATACGAGACCCTCACGAGGAAAGCCCGCGAGCGCGCCCAGGCTTCGGGCTCGGAGGCCGCAGCGCTCGAGGCCGAAGCATCGCGCCTCGATGGCGAGATCGCCCAGAAGGAAATCCACGAGAAGAAGCTCCTCGGGCTGAGGGGAGAGGAAGAGACGGTTTCCGAAAGCATCGCACGGTACGAGGCGATCCGGTCAGGTCTCATCGGAGAATACGAATCGGCAAAGTCGAGGCTCGACACGCTCGCGAGACTCGGCGGAGAGAGGGAAAACGTAAAAGCCCTCCTCGGCAGGCTCGAAGAGGAGCTCGCAGGAGTGAGGGAAAGCATAAAGAAGGACAGGGAGATCGTTTCGAGGGAGAAAGAGATTGAGGACTGCTACAAGAAGCTCGGGGACACGGCGGCCCTCGACCGGGCGCTCGATGAGAAAAGGGCCCGGGCACTGATACTCGATGAGCAGAGCTCCGCGCTCGACCACAAGATCAGCCGGAAGAGGATCGAGCTCGAGACGAGGGCGAAGGAGCTCCATTCGCAAATAAAAGGTCTCGAAGCCAGGGCCTCGTCGTCCGGCAGGCTGAAGAAAGAGATCGAGGGAATCAGGACCCGGATCGGAGAATGTACGGAGACCGCACGGAAAGCGGAAGGGTTAAGGGAAGAGCTTAAGAGAACAGGCGGGGAGAAGGAAGCGGCCGCGGCGAGAATATCCGAGCTCAATAAAAGAAAAACCGAGGAAGAACAAAAGCTGCATGTGCTCGCCGCGGGGGACACGGGGGCGCACTGCCCGCTCTGCGAATCGCCGCTCGAGGAAGAGGCGAGAGCCGCCCTCGCGGAAAAGCTCAATAATGCGGTCTCTCGATTGGGCGGCGAGATACGGGCGGCCGGGGAGAGGATCGCGGCCCTCGGAGATAGGGAGAAAGCGCTCTACAGGGAGCTGGCTACGGCCGATGCCGCGGCAGGGCTCTTGCCCGGACTGCATAAAGAGCTCGGCGAAAAGGAGCAGAACCTCAGGGAATCGGAAGCGGCGGCGGTCGAGCTCGGGGAAGCCGGAAAAAGTTACGACGCCGTCTTGAGAACGTTATCCGGCGAAGAATTCAAAAAAGAGTACGATGCGGAGCGGAAAGAGATCGAACGTAAAAAGGAAGCGCTCGGCTATGACGTGAGAGAGCACAGGGCCGTCAAGGACGCGCTCGAGAAGCTCGGGCACGCATCCGGCGACAAAGAGACGCTCGAGCGGGCGAGGCTCGGTCTGGGCCTCCGCGAGAGCGCGGAGAAGAAGCTCGACGAGAGGATGGCCGAGGGAAAGAAGAGACTCGAGGAAATCGGAATCGAGGTCACCGCGCTCGGCGGCATCGAATCAGCGGCAAAGGAGATAAGGGACAAGATGTCCGCCGCTGACGAGAGGCTGTCGGCCCTCAAGAAACAGAAAGAAGAGCTGGTGATGGACATAAGCAGGAGCGTGAGCGCGCTCGAGAGGATAGGGCAGCTCGCCGTCAGGAAAAACGAGATAAAAGATAAAATCGCGGAGGCGAAGCGCGGGATGCTGATATTCCAGGAGCTCGCGAAGGCGTTCGGCAAGAACGGACTCCAGGCTTTGATAATAGAGCACGCGGTCCCCGAGATAGAAGCCGAGGCGAACAAGATCCTCGGCAGGCTCACGGAAGGCACCATGACCCTCAGCCTCGAGATGGTGAGGCCCACGCAAAAGGGCGGAGAGAAGGAGACGCTCGAGATATACATCGGGGACTCCTCCGGCACGAGGAGCTACGAGACGTTCTCGGGAGGCGAGGCGTTCAGGATAGACTTCGCGCTCCGGGTCGGAATCTCGAAATTCATCGCCAACCGGTCGGGCGCGCAGCTGAGGACGCTCGTGATCGACGAAGGCTTCGGTACTCAGGACAGGGACGGGCTCAGCCAGTTCGTGCAGGTGATAAATTCCATAAAGGACGATTTCGACAAGATACTCGCAATAACGCACGTGGACGAGCTCAAGGAAAGGTTCCCGGTCAGGATAGAGGTAACGAAGGAGCCGGGCTCGGGCTCGAGATTCGAAGTCGTGTACACTTGACGCTCCGCAGGCGGGGCGCAGGGCATCTCAGGCAGCGGCTGAAACGGGACTCGGACAGACACATGAACTGGCTCGACATAACTATAATCGGAATTATCGCTCTCTTCGCTCTCGCCGGGTTTATGAAGGGACTCGTGAGCCAGGTATTCTCGATCGCGGCGCTTGCCGGAGGGCTCATAACCGGATTCATATTTTACGACATACTGGGCGGCGCGCTCGTAAAGGAGAAACTCGTCGAGAACAAGTCAGTTGCGAACGTCGGGGCGTTCATCGCGCTAGCGTTCGCATCATACGTGATAATACAGATCGCGGGCTGGATAACGACGAGGCTCATAGGCACTCTCCAGCTGAGCTGGCTCAACAGGATATGCGGAGGGGCGCTGGGCGCGCTCACGGGAGCCGTCACCGCTTTCCTCCTGGCGTCGTGCCTCACCCTCTTCTACAAAGAGAGCGAACCCGCGCTCAGGGATTCCATGCTCCTCCCCTATCTCAGGGAAGGGTCGCTTATCGTCAAAGACGCCCTGCCCCCCGACTTCGAGAAGAGCTTCAGCGACGCGAGGGAGCTCGTGAGGAAGGAAGGGCTCGACGCAGCGATGAAGTTGAAGGATTCCGACGCGGTGAAGGAGATACTGAGAGAGAAAGACGACACCAAGGAGAAAAATGGCCGTCCGCAGGACTCCGTGACCGGAAATCCTCAGCCTGAGCCGTAGCACGCCGCACGGCGAAACCCGCGCTTTCCTAATGACGTAATTTTGGTAATATTATCGGGTAATGATAGGCGTCGAGACATTAGACGAATTCATCATCAGGAAGCAGACGGAATTCCCGTACGCGCGCGGGGACCTCTCCAGGCTGCTCAGAGACCTCGGGCTCGCGGCCAAGATAGTGAACAGGGAGGTCAACAAGGCTGGCCTCGTAGATATACTCGGGAGCACGGGCAGGAGAAACGTCCAGGGGGAGGAGGTCAAGAAGCTCGACGTGTTCGCGAACCAGAGGTTCATCGCCGCGCTCGAGCTGGGCGGGCAGTGCTCGGGCGTCGCGTCCGAGGAGAACAAGGACTTCATCACGTTCCACGATGAGATTTCCAAAGACGCAAATTACGTCGTGGCGCTCGACCCGCTCGACGGCTCGTCGAACATAGACGTGAACGTCTCGGTCGGGACAATATTCTCTATTTACAGGCGGATCTCGCCTCAAGACGGCCCGCTCACGGCGGAAGACTTCCTGCAGGAAGGAAGGAAGCAGGCGGCCGCGGGCTATATCATATACGGCTCGTCCACAATGCTCGTCTACACGACTGGATACGGAGTGAACGGCTTCACACTCGACCCTTCTATAGGCGAGTTCTGCCTTTCGCATCCGAACATGAGCATCCCGAAAGCCGGCAAGACCTTTTCCGTCAACCAGGGCAATTTCTACAGTTTCCCTGAAGGAGTAAAGCAATACATCAAATACTGCAAAGAACCGGACAAAGCGACAAGCCGCCCGTATTCGCTCCGGTACATCGGCTCGATGGTCGCAGATATCCACAGGAATCTGATAACCGGAGGCATATTCCTCTACCCCGCCACATCGGACGCCCCCAACGGAAAACTGAGGCTCCTCTACGAGTGCAATCCCATGTCGTTCGTCGTCGAGCAGGCCGGAGGGAGAGCGACCGACGGATCGAGACATATACTCGACATAGAGCCCAGGGAGCTTCATCAGAGAACACCGATATTCATAGGCTCGGAGGAAATGGTTTTAAAGGTGGAGGAATTCATGACGAAGTATTCCCGGGGCTGAATCACGCCGCGCTCATGCAGTACCCACTCTCCCGTTCGTAAATTTGAGAGCTCGCAACCAGCACTTTGTAACCGCTCACAATCCCTTAACAATTCGTTCATATTTCTCCGGGAGCACGCCCGATTTTCAGCCTCCAGATTTACTTGACATTTCAAAGTCAGGGTGTATCGTTTCAGTTAAATCAGCGTTACAGGAGAATTGTCATGGAATTCGAACTTGAACTCTTTGCAAAGGATGATGACTGGGAAGACGACGAGGACGAGTGGGACGAGGACGAAGAAGAACTGTGGGACGAGGAAGACGAAGAAGGTTTCGATGAAGAAGAGGAATGGGACGAGGAAGAGGAAGACGAAGAGGAGTGGGAGCAGGAAGAAGAGCAGTCCATCAACTGAGGGTCAGCTAAAGTAATTACGAACATCCCAATAAGTTTCCGGGAAAACCAGACAAGCTAACGAGTTGCAGTATACGCCTCAAAATCCGCCGTTTAATCGCGTTCTGCGTGAATTGAACGGACCCCGTGTTTTAAGAAACCAAACATGGAGAATGACCGGGCTGGAGTTCATGAACAAACCGTGTATGGACTCCGTCCCGCCCGCAGATGTCCTGTGATTCGCAGACAAAGCTTGTCCCGTCGGAATACATCCGGAGTGATACCCGTTCAACCCTCCGACCCTCCCGACGGCTCATAACCTCTGGGCGACGTGCCGTAGGCTTACGTCTTCGCTAAAGCTACGCCGGACAAGCAGGGCGAACGGGCGGGGCTCACACGTGGGTTAGGCATAGGAGATCCGGTAGGATCGTTTATGAGCGCAGATTCTGCGCCGCCGATTGATTCTCCATAATTCATCCGGGGGAAAAAATTTTTTGCCGCACGATGTGGACCGGTTTCCTTCCATTCACCGGAAACGTCCGGTATTTCGATTCACCGTGAAAAATCCGGATGCACGAAATTTACGTATTGACTGTAAAACGAACCGGACGCACAATTCGGAAAACGGATCAGCCGTAAAAATCACTATATAAGGATACGGACTTGCTATCACTCGGAATAATGGAGACATTCGAGCCGCTATTAGCGGGCGCGAATCCCGGCTTGGCGGACGCTGCGGCGAATGAAATGGCCTTCTATTTCTCGGTCTTCGCCATAAGGCTTATGAACCCGGTCCAGTCTTTATACAGGATAGCGCTTAAGCTTTTGCTGCCCGAGCAGGTTTACGAATACGTGCTCGCACTCAAAGACGGCAACGACTTCGTGCCGAAGGTGGGGAGCGTGGGCTTCGGCCATCTCAGGCGTTTAAAGCCGATAAGCACGTGCTACGGCTACGACCGGGGACTGCCCGTGGACAGGTACTATATAGAGAATTTCCTTTCGGAAAATTCGGGATTCGTCAGGGGCAGGGTGCTCGAGATCGGGGACAACGAATATACGCTGAGGTTCGGCGGGAAGAACGTCGTAAAAAGCGATATACTCAACCTGGACAAGCGGGCCAACCCGGAGACCACGATCGAGGCGGACCTGACCTCGGCGCCCCACATCCCGGACAACTCGTTCGACTGCATAATATTCACGCAGACGCTCATGCTCATCTACGACATGCATTCGGTCATAAGGACGCTTAACAGGATACTCAAGCCCGGCGGAACTCTCCTCGCGACGCTAGGCGGCATAAGCAACACTTCAGGCATACACCCGTGGGAAAAGAACTGGTGCTGGCATTTCACGACAGTCTCCGCCGAGAAGCTGTTCGAAGAGGAATTCCCAAACGCCGAAATCGAGGTCCAGGGTTACGGTAACGTGCTCTCGGCGATCAGCCTCCTCCAGGGGCTTTCCTATTCCGAGCTGACCATGAAAGAGCTCGATTATTACGATCCCAATTACGAGGTCGTAGTGAGCGTCAGGGCGGTCAAGAAACCCGTAAGCTGAGACGGGGCTCGACGCGGGAGCGCGCGGCTCGTTTCGATTCCGAACGAAGACGAAGCTACTGCGCGGAATCCGCAGCATGCCCGTTTCCGAACGGCGGATTCGCATGTTCAGCATAAATACGATGACTGTATCCTGACCCGGCTTTATGTCCGTTGATCTGATGCACGAGCTGCTTCAGGTAATCTGAGCCCGAGTCCGCAATCCGGCTCCTGATGTTTTTCCATTCATCGATCGGGATATCTAAAAATATATCGACCACATCGGGATCGAACTGGGAGCCCGAGGCCTCGGTTATCCTCCGCACGGCTTCCTCGAACGGGAGGGCGTCCCTGTAGCTCCTTTTGGAGGTCATGGCGTCGAGCGCGTCAGCGACGGAAAATATCCGCGCGCCTAACGGTATCTCGTCCCCCGACAGACCCGCCGGATAGCCGAGCCCGTCGTATCTCTCGTGATGCGTGTGGACTATCGCAGCCGATTCCTCGAGGAAGTCTATGTTCTTGAGCAGCCTGTAGCCGAATTCAGGATGCTTCTTCATCAGCTTCCATTCCTCGTCGGTGAGCTTGCCCGGCTTAAGAAGTATGCTGTCGGGAATGCCGATCTTGCCTATGTCGTGCAGCAGAGCGCCTTTGGCCATCACGGACAGCTCATCGTCCGACAGGTTCGCGCGCTTCCCGAGATAGACCGCGTACTCGGTGACCCTGTACGAGTGATAGCCCGTTTCGTTCTCCCTGAGATCGAGCGCGAGTATCATCGCTTCGAGCGTCCCGAAATACGCGCGTACCAACTCGTTCTGCTGCTCCCTTATCTCCCGTGTCGCTTCCTCAACCCTCTCGTTGAGAGTCTCGTTGAATTTCTGCGTCTGATGGAGGAGATCGAGGTTGCTCCTGTGCGTGTCGTCGATCGTCTGCAGCATCTCGTTGAATGAGCCCGCCAGCGTGCAAATCTCGTCCGTTTTCTCCGGATTCTCGATCCTGTAGGAATAATCGCCTTTCTTGACGGTCTTCGTCGCCGTTATCAGGCGCTCTATCGGTTTCGTGATCCTGGAGGGGAAGAGAAACGTTATTATTCCGCCGAAGACAATCGCCACGCCCGATATGATAAGCGTGTACGTGTAGTTGAATTTCATCTGCTCGTCCACGATCGTTACGGCGCGGTCGACTATTTCTTTTCCGAAGCCGGGCTCCGAATGTATTTGACTGTCGGGAGTGGAGAACAATTTATACAGCGTGGAATAGCGCCCCTGGAGATTCAAAGCCGATTCGTTCAGTTTGTAAACGTTGAACAGAAAAAGGCCCCCGATTATCAACATGAGTAGGAGCATGAGGCCGAACCCGAGTCTGATCTGCTTACTGAGCTTCAATTAACCTGTTACCCGACACCTTTTCGAAAGTAAGAAAAAATAATTCTACCCTATAATGTCCCGGTCGCAGACTAAAATTTCACCGGACGAAATATTTCCTTGTTATGACATAATTCCGGGAAGGCATTACAAGAGGAAAAAGGCGGGGATGATGACGGTTAGCGATGTGAAATTCGGCAGCGCTCGGAAAGAAGCTCTACAAGAGGAGATGGAGAATCCGGACGTAACGTTCTATTAGAGAATTATTTGCGCCTCTTTTAATACCTCCCTGCCCGGCTAAAAAGCATGACCGGAGAATACGCGGCGTAACCGCTTGAATATATTATCTGCCCGGGGCCGGACTCGAACCGGCACGGGTACAGACCCGAGGGATTTTAAGTCCCTTGCGTCTACCTGTTCCGCCACCCGGGCCATTCAACGACTGCCTGGAAATAATAACAGGACGGGAATGTATTTTACAGCCTCCTGCATATCGTTCAATAGGGGGGCTGCGGGAATGCAGACGGTCGGTTCACAGCGGCGGCAGAAAAAGAAGTGTCATTGCGAGGAGCAACGATTGCGAGCAAGTGAGCAATCGGACGCCTTCAGCAAAAGGCAATTGAGTTCCCAAATAGTGGAATAACGTGAAAAAAAATCGTGCGACGCGGCAATCTCATGAATAAAGCGAGATCGCCACGGCTCTTCCGCGCAAGGCTACCGTCTTCGCTAAGGATGCGCCGGATCACCCTACGGCTCAAAGCCTTCGGGCGCGTGCCGCAAGCAGCACGAACGGGCTTTTATCGCGGCTGGCCTGTCCTGAACTTGTTTCAGGAAAGCCGCTCCTGCAATGTTTGTCATTGCGGTCCTTCGATGAACTCAGGATAAACTCCGCGCGGCAATCTCGCATTTTTCTTTTTGTCATTCCCGAGCGCCTTTATCGGGAATCTCGTATCCATCTAACAGATTTACAAGGTACCCCCTCACCCTCCCCCTCTCTCATCCGCTGGAGGTAGCGCACTCTGAGGAGCCCCCTCTGCCAGAGGTTATCTTGCGGGTCGGGCTCGCCGGAACGTCTTGCATACAGCTTGATTTTGTTCAAACTCAATTATCGGCCGCAACCTCCGATCATGTTGTTGCATTCAATATAGATATATGTAAAGTTATCAATATATCTCCTACAGGTTTCCCTTTTCGGTCAAGTAGTGCGTTATACTGCAATCGGATGCGGAGCGATAAAAAATATGGTTCTCGGCTTTGTTTTCTGAAGGCTAAGTTTTTCACGCCCGTCTTATTTCTTTTTATGTTTTACCCCCTTAACTCACCGGCCGACGAAAAGTATGACTGGAAGAGTGATTGGTCGCTTACAGAGAACTTCGAAATTAGCATAGACACGGAAGGGTATCGGTTCCCAACGGCAATAGCGTTCGTCCCGAACCCGGGATATGGGCCGAAGGACCCTCTATACTTCGTAACCGAGCTTAGGGGAAAGGTTAAGGTCGTCACTAACGACAGGACGGTTTATACGTTTGCCGAGGATTTCTTCAAATTGAAGCCCGGCGAGGAGCTGCCCGCAATGTCCGGCGAGAGCGGGCTTGCGGGAATATGTCTCGACCCCGCAAACGGTTACGTCTTCGTAACGTTCGCCTATCATGACGAGAATAACATTTTGAGAAATAATATTATAAGGTTTCAGTCGAAACCCGGTACATTTTCTTTAACACCGACCTCGCAGTTAGCGTTTACCGATATATTCTCATCTGAAATTTCGAGTGTGTCCCATCAGATCGGCCCTTGTCAGGTATATGATAATACGCTTTATGTAAACGTTGGTAACGCTATGATTGATAGCAAGAGTCAAGATATAAATTCTCTATTGGGAAAAATTATTCGCATGGATCTGGACGGAGAGCCTGTAAGAAGCAACCCGTTCTATACCGACGACGATACCAATAAAGCCAGGAATTATGTATGGGCTTACGGCTTCAGAAATCCTTTCGGGCTCAATATTTTGAACGGCCGGGTATTTGTAGCGGATAACGGCCTTGCAGTGGACAGATTCCTTGAGGTAGGTAAAAACGGCAACTACCTGTGGGACGGTTCCGATGAAAGTATTGCTACGAACGCGGACTTTGTAATCGTACCTGGAGTCGGAGTGACCCAAATGACTTATGTCCCTGAGGATCTGAATATATTCCCCGAAGAGCATAGGGGGAAGTTTTACCTCAATCGATCCGGCTCCCCCGTGGACGATCTTACAAAATATAAAAATATAGGGGGCAGGAGCATCATTTCGATCAATTACGACTTTGAGAATAACAGGCTCGTTAGTACGCCAGGCACATTTCTAAAGTACAGGGGCAAGACTTCTCAGACCCTTGCAGGACTTGCGGCCGGTCCCGACGGTCTTTACTTCGTTCCCATAATGCCGTTCGCAGACGGCAGGAGCGCGGTATTGAAAGTCACCTACGACCCTGAAAATAAGCACCCGTATACGCTAAAGAACGAGACGGACGCCCAGGCGCTTCTCGGCCGATACGGCTGCTACGGATGTCATATGCGTAACGAGGTCGGTTGGGGTTCCTCGGGTCCCAGGCTCGACAGAGACCTGCTGGTTAAGAGGGTAAGCGACAGGCTATCATCCGAAAAATATATAGACAGCGTGAAAAAGCTCGACGAGCTCGATATAGAGCCGTACAAAAGCTACAGGAACGCAAGACATGAAGTTCTCAATGACCGGGGCGAGGACCGGATAAAGACCTGGGTGCGGTACCACATAATGGAACCCAGGTTCGACAACCCAAATTCGCAGATGCCCAATCTCGGGATAAAGGAAAATGAAGCTCAATTAATGACCGATTATCTCGTCGATGAGCAGATCGATCTGAAGAAGACCGGTTGGAAAATTCTCGTCGAGCTTATCCCAAGATTGAAATACAGATATCTGGTCTATTCCTTTTTGCTCGGGATCGTTTTTACGTTACTGATTGCGGGCTCGTACGCTTACATACGCAGAAAGAAGCCGGGCCGCGGATAAGCTATTTAACAGAGCGTACAACACTGCCGCACATGATTTCAATCAATCGTGCGCGGCTCGCACACGAAGATCGGGATGTCCCTGGTTGTGCGCTTTCTGTAATCGGCGTAAGGAGGGAAGTATTGGTCGCAGACCGGCCAGAGCACGGGCTTCTCGTCGGGTGTAGCCAGGCGGGCCCGGAGCATCATGCTGCGGCCGCGGTGACGCACAACTATATCGGGATACTTTACGATGTTGTGATACCAGACAGGGTTGCTCGGGGCGCCGCCCAGCGACGCGACCAGCAGCACGCTGTCCCGGTAAGGGAGGTACATAAGCGGCAGCGTCAATGTACGGCCGCTTTTCGCCCCCTTCATCGTGACGAAGCAAATCTCCCTGCCTCCGAAACTGTTGAAAAGGCGGCCGCCCGACAGGCGGTTCAGAAACACTTGCATGCGCGCGAAGGTCTTGACTATCCAATGCGGGAATTGCGCGCCCGATGATGCGGAAGCGGGTTCAGCCGTCATATTGGGCCTCCTGTGTTTGGTGGAGAATGAAGCAAAGCCGCCCCCTTGCGTCTACCTATACATCACACGGGCTACCGATAATTCCGCCTTCCAGGAATGCATGTAAATAATAACAGGACGGGAATGTATTTTACAGCCCAGGCTTATCGTTCAATAGGGGGGGGTTGCGGAGGTATTTTTTTCGAATCTGTCTATCTATAATGGGAATGTAATTGTTATAGAATAATATTAAGCGTCAGATCCAAAACTAAAATTATGCTGGAAAGATTGACCTTCTATTGTATTAAATACGACTGTGAATTTGTAATTAGAGTTTCGTCTTAGCTCGTGTAGTAATTTACCTAATTGATTTTCTCGCAAATGTCTATTAGAGCTTAAATCAAACGATTGAGAATCAAAATCTATTCTTACTATCGGTCGTTTTCCTACCTCAATTTCCAAGGGAATGAATCTAAACTCCATTTCGCTTTTCTGCTGGTCTGAGGATAGTTTTCGATGACGCTTACCTGTCCAATAATTCATATTATTTACAGTTAAAATATCAGTATCAGAACTAAGTGATACTTTATTAATTGCTATTGCACGAGACCCTTTATTATGAATTGAGAAATCTAAAGATAATCGAAAAAATTGTTCATGTTGCCCAATTTGGTTAAAAATAGGTTCGTTTGAAATCTTGTGAACCTCGATATCATATTCTAGTTCTAAGCCTTTTCGTTCTGCATACATTTCATCAAGGTCGAGTCTCGATGCAGAATTAATTGAACCATCCTTTCTAACTGGTATGTAGTTCTGACAGTATTTATACTTACCAACTACATATGGCTTATTCTTAGTATTGGGAATTTTAATTACACTCAATATATTTTTCTCATTGTTATAAGCAAGTTCCACTTCCTCTATTTCACAATCCGGTTCTGGATTTACATATTTTCTTAAAAGTCCTGATATTTCACTTTTATCATTCAACCCACTTTCTTTAAAAGGTGAATTCGTAATTGCTCCGTTTTTTTCATTAATCCCAATAATTAAATAACCTTCTAGTCCAATTGTATTGGCAATAGCAGAAACATCTCTGCAGAAATTCATTCTTTGATCGGCATCTTTTAAGTCGTACCATTTACTCTTTAACTCCAGCTTTTTATTTTCAACTGTCCCACCATCTTTAATACGTAAGAATAATTTTTGAAGTTCTTTTTCACCGTATGGCATTGATATCTTCTCTATATTTAATTTTTATACAGTATAAAAAATAATCAGTGTAGTAAGCAAGTGTATGTTAAGTTCGGGTAGCAGATAAAGCAAGAACCTGTGAATAGGGGGAGTATTTAATCACTTGGTCCCTCCCTCAACTGCTGGAGGTAACGCACTCTCAGGAGCCGCCTCTGCCAGAGGTTATCTTGCGGATCGGGCTCGCCGGGTTTGCCTAACTTCTGCGCTTCCTTGTCGAACTCCTTCCTCTCCCGAGGTGTGAGCGATTGAAAATGCTCGGACGCTTCGAGCATCGTTACCTTGTTATCGTCCTCATAATCGTCTGGAGCGGGAAAAGACGAAGAAGCGCGAGCTTCTTCATGCGCGCGTTTTTGTTTTTTGCGCGCTTCTGTTTTTACTGTGTGTTCCTTCCCTGTGTTTCCTTCAACTGTGTATTCCTTAGTGTTCATATTTTGAACATCCGGTTGTTCATTATCTGAACAGGGGTGTTCATATTCTGAACAGGTGGGTGACGTTTTGTTCACCCTCCCTTCCTCTTCCGAAACGGCGAAGTTAGACGAAACTAAGTCATCGCTGTTTTGCATGAGATTGCCGCGGTCGCTTCCGGCTTCGCCATCCTCCTTCGCTAAAGCTTCGGAGGATAAAAGGCTGCGCCGGGATAAAGCGCTCCCTCGCAAATACAGGTTATAGGCAGGCTCGCCATTCTTATATCTCGCCTTCGCTTCTTCGATTATCCGACAGAGATCCTTTGAGACAAAGTAGTTATGCGAACGTCCGGGAACCGGACTTCTGCATATAAGACCTAAATTTACGAGATTGTTGATAGCCTTATAGGCGGTGTTTCTCGATCCGAAACCGCAGTCGCGGCATATCCGCTCGACGGACGGGAACGACCTGCCCGCCCTGTCGGCGCGCCTCATGAAATATATGAGGACGAGCTTCTCGTTAGCCGTGAGCTTGAGATCGAACACCAGATCGGGGACCTGGAAGTATCCTCCGCTGAACTCAACCGGGCCCTCCCCGGGACCCGCACCGTACTTATTCAAGACACTGATCCCCGGACACTCCTCCCTGCTCCGGGTTTAAAACCCCCATCACTCCACATAATCTCTCCGCCGCTCATCGCCCGAAGGCAAAAAAAAGACGGAGATATACATACATTCGCCCGCAGACGTATCGGGCACAGTACGTATATTCCCGTCTATAAAGCCCTCGCTCCCTTAGTAGGGAGGAGTAAGTGAATAATTTCAGCGTAATTACAGAAAAAACCCCGCCTGAGCAACTGTATATTCAGAGGTTAACCCAAGGTGAGATTTTGCACAAGGGACTTTTTTTTGGAGGCGGCGCCCGGATTCGAACCGGGGCATTGCGGTTTTGCAGACCGCTGCCTTACCACTTGGCTACGCCGCCTTTTATTACAAAAGAGACTTGTTATTATGAACGACGATTCCGTTTTTTCAAGCCGGACGAAGACACCCTACACGCACATCTGTCCCTTGAATATCGTGACCGCCTTGCCTAAGAGCTTCACCCTCTCGCCCAGGACACGGACGCCTATCACTCCACCGCGGTCTGAGGCTTGGTATGCGAGGAACTCCGATTTCCCGAGCTTCCTCTCCCAGTAAGGGCCTAAACAGCAGTACGCCGAGCCTGTGGCGGGGTCCTCGTTTATTCCCGATGCAGGGCCGAAGAAGCGTGCGACGAAATCGTATTCGGGTATATCGGACGAGGACGTGACAATCACACCCCTCACGGGAATAGTACCGAGTAGCTGGAAGTCGGGCTTAATCGCCCTCACCTCTTCAGCCGTCCCGACTTCAACGAGATAATCGAGCCTGTTCCTCCCGACGTAGAGTGGCTTCACTCCGAGAGACTCGATCAATGCAGGAGGCGCATCGGCCTGTTTTTCAGGTTCGGAGGGGAAATCGAGCTCTATCATGTCCCCGTTCATAACAGCCGTGAGCGTGCCGCTGAGAGTGTAGAATTCGATCCCCTGTCCTCGCGGGACGAGTCCCGATTCCCACAATATATGCGCGCTCGCGAGAGTCGCGTGGCCGCATATCTCGACCTCGACAGCGGGCGTGAACCAGCGGAGATTGTAGCCGCCCTTGTCCGCGTAGAGAAACGCGGTTTCGGAGACGTTCATCTCGCGGGCGACCTTCTGCATCCATTCGGCGTCGGCGGGACCCGGGAGCAGGCACACCCCCGCCGGGTTGCCCCCGAAGGGCCTGTCCGTAAACGCGTCGGCCTTATATATCTCTATAGCCATTACCGCTTCGCTCCTTCTTCAATCTCCGGCGCCGGGACGGCGTCATTCTGCCGTTCCGGAGAATCTAAATATATATTGCGCGTATCCCGGTGACAATTTACACTTTATTATGAGGAGATGACTCCGGCTGCGCCGTTATGCGGAATATTTGACATTTTCCCGCGTTTCTTTATTGTTATATGCGCTTTTTTGAATTTTTTGGCTGATTAAACAGTATTACCGCCTGGATCCCCGCGGGGACCGGGACGGAGGAAGAGTTAAAAATGACAAAGAAGGGACGGAACTCAGGCCGTACCCCGAATAATGTGAACGAGCCAAGCCAGTAGAGGACTGTTACGTCCCCGATCTGGCTTTTTTTATGAGAAGGCGGAGCGAATGAGAAAAATTACAGCGCCGGTAATACGATCGATGAAGGAGGAGGGGC
Source organism: Thermodesulfobacteriota bacterium (assembly GCA_040754335.1). Taxonomy (NCBI): domain Bacteria; kingdom Pseudomonadati; phylum Thermodesulfobacteriota; species Thermodesulfobacteriota bacterium. The sequence goes on from JBFMCV010000003.1 coordinate 267,630, forward strand.
GGAAGATAGTCATGGTCACGGCCTACGACGCGGCCACGGCCGGGATGGTGGACGAAGCGGGCGTGGATATTGTGCTCGTGGGGGATTCTTTAGGGAACGTCGTCCAGGGACAGCCGAACACTCTGCCCGTGACCATAGAAGACATGATCTATCACACGAGGATAGTGTCGCGGGGATTAAGGAACGCCCACCTCTCGGCCGACATGCCGTTCATGTCGTACCAGGCGTCCAGGGAAGACGCGCTCAGGAACGCGGGCAGGCTCATCAAGGAGGCGGGGGCGGAATCGGTCAAGCTGGAGATAAACGAAGACTACGTGGAAACGCTTTACGCGATAAACAAAGCCGGGATTCCGGTCATGGGGCACATAGGGCTCTGCCCGCAGTCGGTGCTGGAGATGGGGGGATACAGGGTGCAGGGGAGAGGCAGGAGGGAGGCGAGGAGGCTCGTCGATCTCGCGAAGGGCGTAGAGAGCGCGGGCGCGTTCTCGCTCGTGCTCGAGAGCATACCCAGGTCGCTCGCCCGGGAGATCACGGACTCCGTAAAGATACCGACGATCGGCATAGGAGCGGGGCCCGGATGCGACGGCCAGGTGCTCGTCATAAACGACCTTCTCGGGCTCTCGCCCGAGCCCACGCCCAAGTTCGTTAAGAAGTATGCGAACCTTAGGGAGGTCGTTGGAAAATCTACGAAGGCGTTCATAGAAGACGTGAGGTCGGGGGCGTTCCCCGGAGAGGAACATTCGTATGACTGAACGAGGGACCGTGAAAGTCGTGAACGGCATTGAAGAAATGCAGTCGCTCTCGAACTCTTTGAGGAGGGAAGGCAAAACTATCGCGTTCGTACCTACAATGGGAGCCCTCCACGAAGGGCATCTCAGCCTCATGAGGGAAGGGAAGCGGCACGGGGACGTGCTCGTCGCGAGCGTCTTCGTTAACCCCGCCCAGTTCGGAAGGGGCGAGGACTTTCAAAGCTATACGCGGGACACCGAAGGCGACCTTAAAAAGATGGAGTCGGCCGGAGCGGACATAGCCTTTTTCCCCCGCGCTGACGAGATATACCCGCCCGGATACGAAACTTACGTAGAAGTAACGGAGCTCGAGAAGCCTCTCTGCGGGAGGTTCCGTCCGGGGCATTTCAGGGGGGTCGCGACGGTGGTACTCAAGCTGTTCAACATCGTTAAGCCCGACGCGGCGATATTCGGGCAGAAGGACTATCAGCAGCTCCAGATAATAAAGAAAATGGTGAAGGATTTAAATCTCGAAGTAAGCATAATCGGGATGCCGATAGTCAGGGAAGAGAGCGGGCTCGCCATGAGCTCGAGGAATGCGTACCTGTCGCCCGAAGAGAGGGAGCGGGCCGCGAACCTTTCGCTCGCGCTCGGACGTATAAAAAAGAGCTTCGATGAGGGGGAAAGAGACGCGGCCAGGCTCGCGGGAGAGGGATACTGCGTGTTAGCGGGAGCGTCAATAGGCGAAGTGGACTACCTCGAAATAAGGGACGGACAGACGCTCGGGGAGAAGCTGCTCGCTTCCCCGGGGGACGTCGCTGCGCTCGCAGTGCGCATAGGCGGGGCGAGACTCATAGACAATACGGTGCTTTAAACCATATTTACCGAGAGGGGGAATTGTAATGCACAGGACTCTGCTAAAATCGAAAGTACACCGCGTGACGGTGACCGACGCGAACGTCGAATACGAGGGGAGCATCACGGTCGACCGTGACCTCATGGACGCGGCCGACTTCCATCACTACGAGCAGGTGCACATATTCAACGTATCGAACGGCCACAGGTTCGTCACATACGTGATCGAAGGCGAGCGCGGCTCGGGCGATATATGCGTCAACGGAGCCGCTGCCCATCTCGCCAAAAAAGGGGACTGTCTCATCGTCGCGAGCTTCGCCTCTTACTGCGAGAGCGAGTGCAAAGCGCACGTCCCGAAGCTCGTGTACGTGGACGGATGCAACAGGATATCGAGGATCGGACCCGAGCAGAATAAGTTAAAGGTAGCCAAGAGTTGAGCCGCCCGGAGATACCGCGGGATACCGCTTTCGAGCGCGGGAATTTGCACTTATACTTACCCGGGCCGGCGCCCGCAGTGACCGTGTCCGCCCCTATGTACCGGTTTTGCGGGAATTTTCATAAAATCAGAAGCTTATCGGCATGAATTACATCATAAATATTGACAGAACCCATTCTGGAGGTTATAAATGTTAGCTAGTATTAAAGGAGGAGAAAGGATACAGGATTCGTATTCCGCGGATCCTTCTATATTACTTCTAATAAAAATAACTTCACATCCTTCTCAAGCGGAGAAAATAATATGAAAGCTGTAATACTCGCAGCTGGTAGAGGTAAAAGGCTTTATCCTTACACGAAATATATACCGAAATGCCTGCTCGATATCGGCGGCGAGACCATCCTTGAGCACCAGATCAACCACCTGCGCGACTGCGGTATAGACGAAGTCGTGATCGTGGTCGGGTTCGGATTCGAAAAGGTCGAGAATTTCCTGAGGAATTACGACGGGCTGGGGATGCGGATAAAGACACTGTATAACCCTTTTTATCAAACTACAAACAGCCTCATATCCCTCTGGATAGCGAGGGGGGAGATGGACGACGACATAGTCGTGATGAACGGGGACGACGTCTTCGAAATAGAAGTCCTGGAGCAGGCGCTCCGGATGAGGGACGAGAAGATATGCCTCCCGATCAAGCGGAAATCGAGTTATGAAGACGAAGACATGAAGGTCGTGATAAAGGAGACCAAGATCGTCGACATAAGCAAGACGCTCACGAACAGGGCTTCGGCGGAGTCGGTAGGCGTGAGGGTGTTCAGGGACACGGGCGTCGAGCTCATGAAAAGGGCTATCGAGGAGGAGATGAGGACGGTAGGGGCCGAGAACAAGTGGTACATATCGGCCATACACAGGCTTATCAAGAAAGGGTACAAGGTAAAATCGCTCGACATCAACGACCTCTTCTGGATGGACGTCGACTACCCGAGCGACCTGTTCAAGGCGAGATTCAATTCGAACAAGTTTATAAAGAAATCTTATCAGGAAAGGGTCCTAAGAGTTGTAGAAACAAGCTGAGAAAATGGACCATGCAATAGTCGTTGCCGCTGGTACTGGTATAGAAGAAGAGAAGCTAAGCGTTCATGGAAAGACCGTATTCGGCTCACTTCCGCAAATCAAGCGCCTCATAATCACAGCCCAGAGAGCCGGGATCAAAAGATTCACGGTAATCACGGAAAAGGGCGACTCTTCTTTAAAAGACCTCTTATCGGGCGATAAGCGCATAGAAAGCGATATAAGCTGGCATTCCCTCGGGTCGGAGATAACCCTCGGTCCCGCCCAGTCCCTTATTCTTCAATCGAACCTCATAACGACCCCCCGCGGGCTCGTGAATTTCATGGAGTCCGGGTGCGGCTCGGACGAGATAGCCGTGCTTGTGGACTCCCGGGACGACGCCTGGGTGAGAGCCGACGGCGATGAAATATCGGAGGTATTTTCAAGCGGAGGGAAAGCCGTAGGCGCATTTATAGCGTCCGGCAGGCTGCTCGAAAAATCCATCATGGACTCGATGTCCGTAAGGACATTCGTCCAGGAGCACATAGGCAGGGAGAAGGTCAGGCTCAGGAAGTTCTCGGACTCTTACTGGATGAGGCTCGATTCGGGCAGCGACAGCGCCGAGAGAGCCGAGGACCTTATATTCGCCCACGTCGGCAAGACCGCGACGGGCTGGCTGTCGAGGAACATCAACAGCAAGCTCTCCCTCCCGACGAGCAGGCTCCTCGTCAAGACCCCCCTCACGCCCAACATGATAAGCGTGCTGATAAACGTGATCGGCATGATGTGCGGCGTGTTCTACGCGATAGGCCACCCTGTGTGGGGGGCGCTCTGCATGCAGGCGGCGACGATTCTCGACCGCTGCGACGGGGAAGTGGCCCGCGTCAAGCTCATGGAAACGCACAGAGGGCAGTGGGTGGACACGATATCCGACCAGGTGACGGTCCTCTCGTTTATGCTGGGCGTCCCCATCGGGTACTACGTCATTTCTAAGAGCCCTGTCGCGATAATACTGGGCGCAATAAACGTATCCATATTCATATTTTTCGTAGTTTGGTCGTTCTACTTCCTCAAGAAATATACGAATTCGGGCAGCCTTGTAACCTATTTCGATGTCGATAAACTGGTCGAAGGGCAGAAGACGTCTCTCGCGCGGAGGCTCATCAAGATCATACGCCCCATGGGCAGGAGAAATTTCTATTCGCTCGCGTTCCTCGTCATCGCGATAGTAGGCGGTTACCCCTGGCTGCTCGGCATCACGACAGCCGCGATGGCGGTGTTCTTGATCCACCAGCTCGAAGATATGATAAAATTACGCAGGGTCGATCCGAAAACGAGCAACTTAAAATAATCTCTCGCAGGAAGGTTATTAAGATGGCAGATCCGAATCAGGGCGATACGAAGAAAAACGGAAACGGCAGCAAGTTCCAGGCGGATTACGAAGTGAAGGAGTATATGCCGGGGCTTATGACCCTGATAATCAAGTTCGTTGAAAAAACGAACGTCCTTTTCGCCAAAAACGGGAACCTCCCGATATACGAAAAGAAGACGTTCCCTTGGGTCGCCGAGGTCGAGAAGGAATGGAAAACGATTAGGTCGGAGCTCGACAGGGTAATGGAGAGGAGAGAGGAGCTTCCGAGCTTCCACGAAATAATGCCCGAAGTTAGAACCATAACGACCGACAATATGTGGAAGACGTTCTTCCTGGCGGGCTACGGGCTCGAGAGCGACGAGAACGCGAAAAGGTGTCCCGAGACTACACGGATATTGAAAAAGATACCGGGCATGAAAACGGCGTTCTATTCGATCCTCGCCCCTAAAAAACACATCCCGGCGCACAAGGGCCCCTATAACGGCGTGCTCAGATATCATCTCGGCCTGATAGTGCCCGAGCCCAAGGAAATGTGCCGCATCCGCATCGAGGACAAGATCACGCACTGGGACGAGGGGGACAGCATTATATTTGACGACACGTTCGAGCACGAGGTCTGGAACGACACGAACGGCTTCAGGGCCGTACTGTTCGTCGACTTCGTGCGCCCGATAATGTTCCCCTTCAATCTGCTTAACGAATTCCTGATAAACGCCGCGTCTTTCGCCCCTCTGATAAAGGAGGCGGAGGTCAGGCACAAAGATTGGGAAAAGAAGTTCTATAAGAAGTAGCACGCGCAGCGCGCAGCTGAACCACCCGCAAGCCGCAGGAAGTTCACGGAATCACCCGCATCGGGCCGGCCGAAAGCCCTCTACGCTTCTCAGGGCCTCACAGGGTCCGAGACCCGTTGTCGGGGTTATTTTCCGGTGCCGCAATAATTATAAGCCGCACGGATGCAAGGGAAATTTATAATTAAAGTCCGGGCCGTCCGTCAGGGACTCTTGTTACACGGGAAGCGCCTGACAGGCGTCAGCACGGAGACCTGAACATATACTCTTGACAAACCCGTTAATGTACTTATCTTAATACACCTTTGCTTTTGATTTCATGTCGGCCGAAGGACGATTTATCCGCAACAGATTTCGCGGTGTGGTTAAGAGGGAGCTGAAAACCGGTCTTAATATTTAAACGATTATAGACGGTTAAGTAATCCACAAACGATCAAGGAGATCCCTTACTATCATGGCAAAGAGCAAAAAGGCACCCCCGAAGAAGAAAGTAACGAAGAAGCCGAAGAAAGAGAAGAAGGATTGGAGGGACGAAACAAAGAAGATGCTCCTCCAGATGCGTAAAGAGCTGCTCCTGGAAGTTACCCAGACCATGAGAGCGGAATCCGATCACCTGAAGTTCGACATCGGGGACTTCTACGACCACGCCTCGACCGACAGGGACCGCGAGCTCGCCCTCATGCTCGCCGACAGGGAAAGGGAAAAGCTCACACACGTCGACGACGCGCTCAAGAGGATCGAAACGGGCACGTACGGCATATGCGAGTCGTGCGAAGAGGAGATCGACAAGGAAAGGCTCGCTGCGATGCCGTTCACGAAACTCTGTCTTTCCTGCCAGGAAGACCTCGAGAGGCAGTAGCGCCGCCCGCGCTACCCGCGCAGCTTCGGCAGATTAACCCCGTAAGGCTTAACGACAGCGCCCTTCTCTGTAATAATGGAGGTTACGTTCGCTTCAGGCGTGACGTCGAACGCCGGGTTATAGACGCCGACCTCGGGCGCTATCCTCACGCCGGATATATGCGTGACTTCGAGCGGGCTCCTCTCCTCGATCGGGATAGATTCCCCTCCGGGGCATTCGAAGTCTATGGTCGACAGCGGGGCCGCGACATAAAAAGGGATATCGTGGGTTTTGGCGAGAACGGAGAGAGTGTACGTCCCTATCTTGTTGGCAACGTCCCCGTTCGCGGCTATCCGGTCAGCTCCTACTACGACCGCGTCGACCATACCCTTGCTCATTATGTAACCCGCCATGCTGTCTGTGATGAGCGATACCGGGATGCCGTCCCTCCGGAGCTCCCACGCGGTGAGACGCGCTCCCTGGAGGAAAGGCCTCGTCTCGGTGGCGATGACTTTTACCTTCTTTCCCTCCTCCAGGGCAGCCCTTATAACGCCGAGAGCGGTCCCGTAACCCCCGGTCGCGAGCGCGCCCGCGTTGCAGTGCGTGAGCACCGTGGAATTGTCCTTTATCAGCGGTGCTCCGCTCTTTCCGATCATTTTGCAGGTGTTGATATCTTCTTCGAGCATGAGCCGGGCTTCCCCGACAAGCCTTGACTTTAATTCCCCGACGTCCCCTCCCCTTTCCATGAGCACTCCGAGCATCCTCTTTACGGCCCAGGAAAGGTTGACCGCCGTGGGTCTCGTGGCGAGGATCACACCCGCGATCCTCTTCACCTCTGATATGAATTCACCCCTGTCGGTCGTCCGCAAGCCGACCGCGCCCAACGCTATGCCCATTCCCGCGGCGACCCCTATAGCGGGCGCGCCCCTTATGACCATGCGCCTTATCGCGTCCGCCACGTCCTCGTACGTCAAGCACTCGACGTAGACCTCCTCGCCGGGGAGCTTAGTCTGGTCTATCATCACCACCCTGTCTTCCTTCCACTCTATCGTCTTGAACGAGGACATGCCGTCACCCTTTAAAATCCGTTTTAAACACGCGCGTATCAGTTTACAGGAGCGGAGCGCTTAATCAATCGAGCCTGAACGCGAGTGCGACCCAGTCGCCCTCCCTCATCTCTTTATACAGCCTGAACCCGGCCTTTACGAGGTAGTCAACGGCCTCGTCCCTTCTGATGACCGGGATGCCTGAAACGACGAGCGTGCCCCCGGGAGCGAGCCTGGACTTGAATGCCTCTCTCATGTGATATATAGGCTCGAGGTATACGTTGGCGACTATAAGGTCGTAAACGCCGCGGGCGCTCTCGATATAGCCGCAGAAGAATTTTATCTTGCCGAGCACCCCGTTCCTCCGGGCGTTCTTCCTCGACTCGCTTATCGCAATGGGGTCGGTATCGAAGCCGGTAACGTTCCCTATGCCGAGCTTGTAGGCGGCTATGGAGAGAATTGCGCTCCCGCACCCGACGTCGAGCATGCTCTTCACGTTTCCGGTCCTGACCAGGGCCTCGATGAAAGCGATGCAGAGCCGCGTCGTCTCGTGGTGCCCCGTGCCGAAGGCGAGCGACGGGTTTATCTCGATCACCGTCTCGCCTTCCGAAGGCGCGTGCTCCTCCCAGGGAGGTATTATCACGACCTTCTCCCCTGCCCTTACCTTCGTGAGCAGGGTCTTCCAGACCTCCCAGCTCGAGCGGTCTATGTGCTCGACTTCCGGAGACCCTATCCCGGCCCCTTTCGCACCGTCGCCGAGCATGTCCGAATACTCTCTCAGGCCGTTCATCACCGATTCGAGGTCGGTCTCCATCGGGAAATACGCAGAAATCTCGCTCGTGCCGTCGGGCATTATGTCCTCGGCCACTCCCATGGAGCCCAGGCCCAGGAGGAAGTCCGAATAGAGTGAAGCCGTGTCCCCGGATGCCCTGAACCTTATCTGCGACAGTTTTAGCAAGTGTCCCCCCCGGACGATCGAATGATAGCCAATAATAATAACCGGGAAAGAGAGACTGCATAATCCTCATCAGCCGCAGCGGGCTATATCGCGGCCCGTCCCGGACCATGTCCTGAATCCTGAAACAACCCTGAAACAAGTTCAGGGCATGGTTCAGGACAGGCTTGTTTCAAAATCCGGCATTTAACCCGTTCATACTTCGATCCTTCGACTTCGCTCGGGACAGGCGCGCAGTTCAAGATTATTTGGCTCTATCCGGCTGAGCCGGAGGAGCAGCCGAGGGACCGTATGCGAGCGCAGGTTCCGCGCCTCAGTACGAACGGGTAGAGGACCATATCCCGAATCATGCATCCTGAATCATGCATCCTGCTCGTCACGGCGAAGCTATAGCGAAGCCGGACATCCCGCATCCCGCAGGGATACTTACCCGCGCCGCCGGTATGTTTTACACTATTTGCCATAGGTGCTATAATTTTTCGATGGACAAGCAAAGGCTCAAGCACTTCAGGGAAATCCTCATCAAAAGGATGGCCGACCTTCTAGGTATCGCGGAAGACACGGTTACGCGCATGAGCGAGGGCAACGGCACGTTCCCGGACCCGCTCGACAGGGCGCTCTCCGAATCCAACAGCACTATAGAGCTCAGGAAACGGGACAGGGAAAGAAAGCTCATACAAAAAATACGGAAAGCGATCCAGAAAACTGAAGACGGGACTTACGGAGTGTGCGAGATATGCGGGGAGGAGATCACGGAAGACAGGCTGGAGGTAAGGCCGGAGACTACCCTCTGCATAAGCTGCAAGGAAGAACAGGAACAGGTGGAAAGGCAGTTCGGCATGTAAACGGTACCGGTCAGTCTTTACTGCGTCCAAAAACGTAGCCGTAAAAGAAATCCTCGTCCGACTCCCGCACTATAACCCATTTGCCGTTCTTTTTGGCCATCAGTATCTTCTCTTTAATCCTCATCTTGCTTTTGCCGTCCGAGTCTTCGGCGCTGACGACAGTCCTCTGAAAGACCTCGGCCCTGTCGCCGTCCCTGTATATAGTCCTGTCGGAATGCTTGAGGCTCACCTTGTCGAAGAGCTTTACGTTCACCTCGAAGTTCTTTTTGATCTCCCCGGGCCCTATGACCTTGCCCTTGACCTCCTGCCTGTAGTCAGGCGCGATCAGGGTCATGTAGAGGGCAGCGTCCTTCGTTTCGAAAGCCTCGGTCCTCATGGACAGGACCTCTACGATCGCCCTATCCTCATCGTTCCCGCATGAGGCGGCGAAGGACGTAAGAACGAGAAAGAGACATAGGAGGACTCTCATCCCTGCTTAGGCTCTGCGGGCTCCGCCTTTTTTTCCTCCTGCGGAGAAGGAGTAGGGGGAGGAGCGGTCTTGCCCTGGATATCGTTCAGGAGCGATGTGGCCTTGCCGGAATACTTTTCGTTGGGGAATTCCTGGACGAGGCGTCCGAGGGTCTGCCGCGCGAGGTCGAACTGGTCCGATTTCGCGTACGCCCTTCCGAGGAGATAAAGCGCTTCCTGGTACCTCTGGGTATCGTTGTAATCGTTCACGACGATCTTGTACCTGTCCGCCGCGGCCCTGTAATTATCCCGCCGTGAATAAAAGTTGCCTATATATATCTCTCTCCGGGCGAGCCTGTCCCTGCAGCGGAGAGCCCTCTCGCGCGCGTCGGGCGCGAGCGGAGAGTCCGGGTATTTCTCGATGAAGGTATTAAACCATTGAAGCGCGAGCCGTGTATTGAGCGGGTCCCTGTCGGGGCTGCTCATTTCCTTATAATACGAGAGTGCGGTCCTGTATGTGGCGTATGGGGCCTCCGCATGGCCCGGGTGCCGCTTCAGGAACTCCTCGTACTCGATCGCGGCCTGCTCGTATTCTTCCTTTTCGAAGTACGCGTCACCCGTCCTAAGCTCGGCGAGCGCGGCGTAGGGGCTGTAAGTGTATCTGAGCTGTATCTCTTTCAGGTACGCGAAGATCATATCCCAGTCCCTGCCCCTGAATATCCAGGGGAAGCCGCCTTTATCGGCCGTGAGCTCCTTCACGGCGTCGTCGTAGAGCTGCTCGTCCGTGAGGTCTTTCGGAACTTTTTTCGAGCCGCAATTTATTACGAAGAGGAGGGAGACGGCGAGAATGAATACCGCGAGAATTTTCGTCATGAAGTCTTATAGTATTTTGATAAAAATATCCGTGTCAAGTTCGGACGGAAATTGGCAAAATGAGGGCAGCCAGCCGCCTGTCAATATTTACGGTAAACAGATTATCGAACGTTAACCGGAATATCCGCGGCAGACGGAGCCGAGGCAGCCATTTTTCGACATGATCCGGGGCACGGATACTCTCGTCCGGCCGGCTGAGCTCCGGCATCTTACCGGGTTCCCGTCCCGTATAAAAGCGCCCGAAAAGAGGCACCCCGGACTAAAAGCTCAGCCTACCAAAAGATCGGGCGGCTCGAAGACGAACCCGATTTCTTCTTGATCGTCTGTGTCACCCTGTTCGTGATCTTGCACGAAGTCGAATTCTCGACCCTCGACTGTATGTATATGGTCCTTCCGCCTAGCGTGCTCGACAGATTGGCGTTGATCGTAGCTTTCCCCGTCGAATCCGCCGTAGCCGTGCCAATCAATGTAGGGCTTCTCAGGCTAAGCGTCTTCCCTTTGCAGACCCCGCTCGTGATCGAGGTCGTGCCCGTATACCTCGAATAATAGAATCTGACTGTGGCGCCCCTCGGCGCTCCGGTTACGGTCAACGAATTCTTTAAGCCTGCCGTACCGGGGACAAAGCCCGAGAGGGTGCCGCCCGTGATCGGAGCAGGCGTGGGAGTAGGCACCGGACCCGGAGCGGGCGACGGAGCGGGCGAGGGTGCGGGACTGCCCGACGAAGCTAGGTCCACCGCAAAATCGGCGTTTACCCGCCCTTCGCCGAAGAATGTCGCAGACCCTATATTCTCGGCCGTATCTCTCAGTATCTGATCGACTTCCGCGTTCGTGAGTGTGCCTTTGGCGGACCAGACCAGGCCCGCAACGCCGCTTACTATCGGCGCTGAGAAAGAAGTCCCGGACCAGCTCGCGTAAAAACTTCCGGCGGCGTCGGACGTCCCGATCGCGTTTACTATCCCTACGCCCGGAGCGGCCAGATCGACGAAGCTCCCGTAGCTCGAAAAGCTCGCGAGCGTGTCGCTGTTAGTCGTAGCCGACACGGCTATCACGTGATTCGCCGCGGCCGGGCACTGGAGGTTGCTGTTTCCGGAGTTCCCGGCTGACGCGACGACCAGCACGCCCGCGCTCCATGCCGCGTCGATGGCGTCCTGCTCGGCCTGGGTGACGCCTGAAGACTGACAGTCCCTGCCGAGGCTCATATTTATCACTACTTTCTTGGTCGGATTATTCAAGGCGTAGTTGCGGGCGAACAATATCCCCTCTACGGTGTCGGCGAGCGTCCCCGATCCGCTGTCGCTCAGCACCTTCACCGGGAGTATCGGACAATTCCAGCATAATCCGGCAGCCCCGAGCCCGTTGTTGGTCTTGGCCGCGGCTGTGCCCGCGACGCCGGTCCCGTGCCCGTTATTATCGTCGACGTTCGAGCCGCAGCTGCTTTCCGTAAAGCCGCCTATGACGCTGCACCCCGGGAGCAGCTTGCCGGTTATGTCCTCGTGAGTCCCTTCGACTCCCGTGTCGAGCACTGCGATCACAACGTTAGAATTGCCTGTTTGAGTGTTCCACGCCGGAGGGGCGTCTATGACGTTCAGATAAGTCTGCTCTCCGAACCTCGGATCGTTGGGGTTCAGGTCCGCGTACACTATGTAATTCTTTTCGACGTATTCCACGTCGGGATTGCTTTCGAGAGACCTCTCCACGTCCTCGATCGTATCCCCGGGCGCTATCTGAACGAGCATCATGCGGAGGTCCGAGAACGATTTTCTTAAGACCGACCCCCTTCTGTTCAACATCGAAGCGGCGGCCGATTCATCGGTGCCGCTCTTCATTTTTACGATTAGTTCGTCCGTGACGTAATCTTCCCCGGCATAAGAAAAATGAGCGATCGAGCACGTAACGAGAAAGAGAATGAGGGCTATGGATAATTTCGCCGCCAGCTTCCTTGTCATAGCCATTTTTATATCCTCCCTGTGACTGAGAACCGATGAAATTTGTTGAATAACCCCGTTTTAAAAAGTTGCAATGTTTATGCCACCTGCACCGGATCAGATTTACCAACAAATACGAGAACTTAAGTCACAATAAACATCGGGGCTTTCAGACATTCAACTAATAATTGTTACATGGTGACGCAAATTGTCACCTTTATTAATTCCCTGTGATATCTGGAGAATTTCATGAAATATCAATTTTCAACCGGCCGTCCTCGATATTTATTCCCTTTAAAAGGGCTTCGTTTTGCCCGATCCTGCCTGCGGCAAGCTCAGCGACATAGGGGAGAATAGTATTCGAGAGCGAATATGTCGAAGTCCTGGAGACGAGCGCCGGCATGTTCGTAACGCAGTAATGGGTCACGCCGAGCGTCTTGTACACGGGGGCGTCGTGGGTCGTCGGCACGCTCGTCTCGGAGCACCCGCCCTGGTCTATGGCAACGTCGACGAATACGCTCCCCTCTTCCATGCCCGCGATCATATTCTTCGTTATGACCCTCGGGGCCCTCGCGCCCGTCACCAGCACCGCGCCTACGGCGAGGTCGCATTTAGCTAACTCTCCCGCGATCACTTCGGGATAGGAAGGCAGAGTCTTCACCCTCCCCTCGAAATGCTCGTAGAAGAATTCGAGCTTCGGGTGCTTGTTGTCGATCACCGTCACTTCCGCGCCGAGTCCCAAGGCGGAGAGGACAGCGTTAAGACCCACAGTGCCGCCGCCTATGACCGTTACCCGCCCGTTCCTCACCCCTGCCGCGCCCGAGAGGAGCACACCCTTCCCTCCCTTCGATTTCTGGAGGAAGTGGACGCCAACCTGAACGGAGAGCCTGCCAGCTATCTTGCTCATCGGCACGAGGAGAGGGAGCGACCCGTCCGGAAGCTCGACCGTCTCGAAGGCAATCGCCCTGCAGCCGCTCTTATTGAGGGCATCGACTAATTTCTTGTCGGCAGCTAAGTGGAGATAGCAAAAGAGCGTGTGATGTTCTTTTATTAAAGGGTATTCGACAGGAAGAGGCTCTTTTACCTTGACGATGAGCTCCGCTTTCTTGAAGAGCTCTTCTTCGGTTTTTACGATCCGGGCTCCCGCTTTCTTATATTCCGAATCGGGAATCCCGCTCCCCGCACCCGCGTCTTTCTCAATGAGGACCCTGTGCCCGCGCTCGACCAGAACACGCACCGCCTGGGGTGTCAAAGCCACCCTGTATTCCTGAATTTTCCTCTCTTTAGGGATGCCTACGACCATGTGAGTGACTACAGAATAGCATTTGCAACTGGGGATGGGAAGATAGTTAAACCGTTGTGCTTAAAATTATAGTGCCGGTAAGACTAGAATGAAATATTCCTCAATCATAGGTGCGCAAATTAAATTAAAATCGTTTTTCTAGTAAAGACTATTTATAGGAGGTCTATTATGACTTATTTAGAGAAAGAGATTTTAAATCTGTACAGGGAGAGGAGTATTCAGGAAGGACGTGGTTTTTCACAGCAGGTAATTCCGACTGTAATCTTTGAAAGGACAAATTTAAAGGAGCATCCCAATATAGTTGCGGAGTTAGCTGAGGCTTTAGGGAATTTGATTGAGGAAGGTTATCTAAAGGTATCGGATGAAAATAGTAATGCTTTAGTACTTACAGAATCCGGCCATAAAGAAATCTACGCCTAAGTCCTGGTTACAAAAATGAGACACACGCTTCTGTCGACCATAGGCCGGGTAAAGAAATCCTCGTGATGTTAGTCTGGTCGCTAATCACAAATGATGCTTGAGCCAGGTTTTGCAGGGGATGGGGAGGTTAAAGCCATCCCACTCGCGGGAGGGTTTCAATATCAGGAGTGAATCGTCTGAGTCTATCTTGTCCTTGAGTATCTCGTGTATCTCCGAGATGGAGAAGCTCGTATTGACGAGCCATATCGACCGTAGGCAGTGTATGCATCCGCCTAACGACTCTATCGCCTCGTGAATCTTCTCGTAGTCCTTATCGTAGTGGAGCTCGTACGTGATTAGGTAAACCGACATCCGGACACCCCCTCTAGAGAATAAAATAATCCTGCAATCAGATTACAGGAATTATTTATGTTAGGGAATATCCTGACGGATTATAGAAGATGCAAACAAGATCTTCGACAATTACATATTGTGCTGAGTTCTCGCGTGAAATTAGCGGTAACTTTCAAAACCCCGCAGTTAAGCCGCACGGTCAGTTAGTACACTTCAGCTCAACACATTACTGTGCTTACACCTAGTGCCTATCAACCTCGTAGTCTTCGAGGGACCTTTAGAAATCTTTTGATTTGGGAGACCTAGTCTTGGGGTGGGTTTCCCGCTTAGATGCCTTCAGCGGTTATCCCGTCCGAGCATAACTACCCAGCGCTGCCACTGGCGTGACAACTGGTACACTAGAGGCTCGTCCACTCAGGTCCTCTCGTACTATGAGCAGATCCCCTCAAGTCTCCTACGCCCGCTGCAGATAGGGACCGAACTGTCTCACGACGTTCTAAACCCAGCTCGCGTACCGCTTTAATTGGCGAACAGCCAAACCCTTGGGACCTTCTCCAGCCCCAGGATGCGATGAGCCGACATCGAGGTACCAAACCTCCCCGTCGATGTGGACTCTTGGGGGAGATAAGTCTGTTATCCCCGGCGTACCTTTTATCCGTTGATCGATGGCCCTTCCACTCGGAGCCACCGGGTCACTAAGACCTGCTTTCGCATCTGCTCGACTTGTCAGTCTCGCAGTCAAGCTCCCTTATGCCTTTGCACTCTCCGCCTGGTTTCCAATCAGGCTGAGGGAACCTTTGCACGCCTCCGTTACTCTTTAGGAGGCGACCGCCCCAGTCAAACTACCCGCCTAGCATTGTCCTGGATCCGGATGACGGATCTCAGTTAGAATCCTAATGGTACAAGGGTGGTATTTCACTATTGCCTCCGCTCCGCCCTGAAGCAGAGTTTCACAGGCTCCCACCTATGCTACGCATGCAGCACCAAAATCCAGTGCTAAGGTATAGTAAAGGTGCACGGGGTCTTTCCGTCCCGCAGCGGGTACCCGGCGTCTTCACCGGAACCACAATTTCGCTGAGCATTTGGCCGAGACAGCGCGGCAATCGTTACGCCTTTCATGCAGGTCGGAACTTACCCGACAAGGAATTTCGCTACCTTAGGACCGTTATAGTTACGGCCGCCGTTTACCGGGGCTTCGGTTCTGAGCTTCTCCTGGCGAACCAGAATGACCCATCCCCTTAACCGTCCGGCACCGGGCAGGCGTCAGACCCTATACGTCGTCTTGCGACTTTGCAGAGCCCTGTGTTTTTAGTAAACAGTCGTCACCGCCTCTTTACTGTGACCCACTTCGGCTCCAGCCGCAGGGCTTTCACCTAGTGTGGGCACCCCTTATCCCGAAGTTACGGGGCTATGTTGCCGAGTTCCTTAGCCAAAGTTCTCTCACGCGCCTTAGTATACTCAACTCGCCTACGTGTGTCCGTTTACGGTACGGGCACTCAATCATCAACGCTACGAGGCTTTTCTCGAAAGTTTGGGCTCAATCACTTTATGGGGCTAACGCCCCTCGTACTCGCACCTCAGGGTTAACGAAGAGACGGATTTGCCTATCTCTTCCCCCTACATGCTTGAACCGGGATATCCGACGCCCGGCTGACCTACCCTCCTTTGTCACCACTTCACTCCGATTGAGTGGTACGGGAATATTAACCCGTTTTCCATCGACTACGCCTTTCGGCCTCGCCTTAGGTCCCGACTTACCCTGGGAGGACGAGCCTTCCCCAGGAACCCTTAGGCTTACGGCGAGGTGGATTCTCACCACCTTTATCGCTACTCATGCCAGCATTCTCACTTCTCAAAAGTCCAGACCTCCTTACGGTAGTCCTTCAGCCCTTTGAGAACGCTCCCCTACCGCTGTATAAAATACAACCCGTAGCTTCGGCACCGGGCTTGAGCCCCGTTTCATTTTCGGCGCAAAGTCGCATCGACCAGTGGGCAGTTACGCACTCTTTAAAGGGTGGCTGCTTCTAAGCCTACCTCCTGGCTGTCAATGCGACTTCACATCCTTTACCACTTAGCCCGAATTTTGGGGCCTTAGCTGACGATCTGGGGTGTTTCCCTCTCGCCCAAGGAACTTATCTCCCTTGGACTGACTCCCACGCTAGGCAAGATGGCATTCGGAGTTTGATTGGGTTTGGTAGGTCTTTCAACCCCCTAGCCCATTCAGTGCTCTACCTCCACCCGCCAAAACGTGAGGCTATACCTAAATATATTTCGGGGAGAACCAGCTATCACGAGCCTTGTTTAGTCTTTCGCTCCGATCCACAACTCATCCGATAGGTTTTCAACCCTAACCGGTGCGGGCCTCCACGGAGGTTTTCTCTCTGCTTCACCCTGGTCATGGATAGATCGACTCGCTTCGGGTCTATCTCCAGCGACTGAACGCCCCGTTCAGACTCGCTTTCGCTACGGCTACACCTCTCTCGGCTTAACCTAGCCGCTGAAGATAACTCGCTGGCCCATTATGCAAAAGGTACGCGGTCAGGCATTTCCTGAAAGCAAGCTCCCAGGATATAGCCCTTCCACCGATCGCAGGCAGACAGTTTCAGATTCTATTTCACTCCCCTCACCGGGGTTCTTTTCACCTTTCCCTCACGGTACTTGTTCACTATCGGTCGACGGCACGTATTTAGCCTTGGAAGGTGGTCCTCCCAGATTCCCCCAAACTTTCACGTGGTCCGGGGTACTCGGGAATACAGTAAGGAAGACTCCAATACTTTCGTTTACAGGACTGTCACCCTCTATGGTGCAACTTTCCAGATGCTTCAACTAGTATAGAGTTTTGTAACTTCCCGAAGGACTTACGGGTCCTTCAAACTGCATCCCGCGACACCTTATATGCAACGCCCGTAAGCTTTAACACGTATAAGGTTTAGGCTCTTCCCCTTTCGCTCGCCGCTACTAAGGGAATGTCGGTTGATTTCTCTTCCTGAGGGTACTGAGATGTTTCACTTCCCCTCGTTTGCCTATTAGGGCTATGTATTCACCCTAATATGGCCGAGGTTTGCTCGGCCAGGTTTTCCCATTCGGAAATCCCCGGATCACAGCCTGTTTAGCGGCTCCCCGAGGCTTATCGCAGCTTACTACGTCCTTCATCGCCGTCCGTCGCCAAGGCATCCACATATCTGCCCTGAGTATCTTAACTGCAAGGTATGAAAATCACCGCATAATTAAGCACGCTCGATTACTCAGCACAATATGAAATTGTCAAAGATCCATGCAAATATAGATTTGCTTTGTTTGCAATCTTATGGAGGTGAGCGGGATCGAACCGCCGACCTCCTGCTTGCAAGGCAGGCGCTCTCCCAAGCTGAGCTACACCCCCGATTGAACTACTAATCCGAGAATCTCAACGAAGTAAGAATCAGGTACTAGATCAGCTATCGGTGGTGGGCCTAGGTGGAGTCGAACCACCGACCTCACCCTTATCAGGGGTGCGCTCTAGCCTGCTGAGCTATAGGCCCGTCGTTAGTTGACCTAACAGCCGACTCCACTTTTACTCCGGGAAAGCACCAAAATTTAATAGCAGATAAAGCGAACAGAAGAAAGAGAAAGCAATTTTTCTCCGTGAAAAAGGAGGTGATCCAGCCGCAGGTTCCCCTACGGCTACCTTGTTACGACTTCACCCCAATTACCAGCCCTACCTTAGGAGCCTGCCCCCCTTGCGGGTTAGCGCAGCCACTTCGGGTAGAACCGACTTTCGTGGTGTGACGGGCGGTGTGTGCAAGGCCCGGGAACGTATTCACCGTGGCGTGGCTGATCCACGATTACTAGCGATTCCAACTTCATGCAGGCGAGTTGCAGCCTACAATCCGAACTGAGACTGACTTTGATGGGATTAGCTTCGCCTCGCGGTTTTGCAACCCATTGTATCAGCCATTGTAGCATGTGTGTAGCCCAGGACATAAGGGCCATGATGACTTGACGTCGTCCCCACCTTCCTCCGGCTTGTCGCCGGCAGTCTCTTTAGAGTTCCCACCTTACGTGCTGGCAACTAAACATAGGGGTTGCGCTCGTTACCGGACTTAACCGGACACCTCACGGCACGAGCTGACGACAGCCATGCAGCACCTGTACTGAATGTGTAAAGCAAGCTTCACACCACTCCATGCTTTCACATAAGCTTAATTCAGTATGTCAAGCCCTGGTAAGGTTCTTCGCTTTGCATCGAATTAAACCACATGCTCCACCGCTTGTGCGGGCCCCCGCCAATTCCTTTGAGTTTCAATCTTGCGACCGTACTCCCCAGGCGGGATGCTTAATGCGTTAACTTCGGCACAGAGATTTTCATCCCCACACCTAGCATCCAACGTTTAGGGCGTGGACTACCCGGGTATCTAATCCGGTTCGCTACCCACGCTTTCGTCCCTGAGTGTCAGTACCAGGCCAGTTGGCCGCCTTCGCCACTGGTGTTCCTCCAGATATCTACGCATTTCACCGCTACACCTGGAATTCCGCCAACCTCTCCTGGACTCGAGCCTCACAGTATTAGATGCAGTTTCAGGGTTAAGCCCTAAGATTTCACATCTAACTTACGAGGCCACCTGCGGACCCTTTACGCCCAGTAATTCCGAGCAACGCTCGCCCCCTCCGTATTACCGCGGCTGCTGGCACGGAGTTAGCCGGGGCTTCCTTTGTAAGTACCGTCAAGTCTCCTGGATATTAGCCAGGAGACCCATCGTTCCTACTGACAGAGGTTTACGACCCGAAGGCCTTCATCCCTCACGCGGTATTGCTGGGTCAGGCTTGCGCCCATTGCCCAAGATTCCCCACTGCTGCCTCCCGTAGGAGTCGGGGCCGTGTCTCAGTCCCCGTGTGGCCGATCACCCGCTAAGGTCGGCTACCCGTCTTCGGCTTGGTGAGCCGTTACCTCACCAACTACCTGATGGGACGCGGACTCATCTTTTGGTGACAGCCCGAAAGCCGCCTTTTACCCCTGGTTCCATGGAACCTGTGGTCTTATCCGGTATTAGCCCTAGTTTCCCAGAGTTATCCCAGTCCTAAAGGCAGATTATCCACGTGTTACGCACCCGTCCGCCGCTCTACTCATGACCGAAGTCACTTTCGCGCTCGACTTGCATGTGTTAAGCATACCGCCAGCGTTCGCTCTGAGCCAGGATCAAACTCTTCATATGATCTTATGAAAGGATTGCTTAGCTCTTCTTCGCCCGCTTATCTGCTATTTAATTTTCAAAGATCTGAATATCTTGTTCAGATATTTTTGCCAAAGGGATATATAATATAAATGAACGAAAAAGGATGTCAAGACAAAGAGACATACTTTTTTTAAAATACTGAAAATCCGAAAACCCGGTCAGGTTCAGCACCCAATAGCGCCGAATCCTTAAGCCCGCAAGTTGTATCTAACTTGTTAAAACCGGACCGAGACCTTAATATATATTATACATGTTTACGAGATGTTCAAGGAGCCCCTGCGCGCCTGTATACGCAGGGCCGTGCCGGAGTTGAAAGTATCCGGTTTCTGTATTAATTTTATTCCTCACTCACAAATATAAAGCAAGGGGACGGTAGATAATATGGGTCTCACGAACGAGCAAATAAGACGTTACTCAAGACACCTCATCATGCCCGAAGTGGGCCTGGAGGGCCAGGAAAAGCTTGTGAATGCGCGCGTATTGTGCGTAGGCGCGGGAGGGTTAGGCTCACCGCTCGCCCTTTATCTCGCGGCCGCGGGCGTGGGGAACCTGGGCATACTCGACTTCGACGTCGTCGATTTCAGCAACCTCCAGAGGCAGATCATTCACAGCGAGGAAACCCTCGGCGTGCTGAAAGTGGAATCGGCCAGGGACAGGCTGCTCGAGCTCAACTCCGACATCGACGTCACGACCTACAACACCATGCTCACGTCCGAGAACGCGATGGAAATAATAAAGGACTACGACATAGTTATAGACGGCACCGACAACTTCGCGACGAGATACCTAGTGAACGACGCGTGCGTGCTCCTGGGCAAGCCCAACGTCTACGGGAGCATATTCCGCTTCGAGGGACAGGTCAGCGTGTTCGACGCCAAGAGAGGCCCCTGCTACAGGTGCCTTTACCCGGAGCCTCCGCCGCCGGGGCTAGTGCCCAGCTGCGCCGAGGGCGGGGTGCTCGGAGTGCTGCCGGGCATAGTCGGCACTCTACAAGCTGCCGAAGCCATTAAGCTCATAATAGGCAAGGGAGAGCCGCTTATAGGCAAGCTCCTCTTCCTCGACGTCATGGAGATGAAGATAAGGGAGCTCAAGCTCCGCAAGGACCCCGACTGCCCGATATGCGGCGAGCACCCCATAATAAAGGAGCTCATAGACTACCAGGAGTTCTGCGGCATAGGGCGCGGCGAGGAGGTTCCCGGTTTCGCCGAATCAGACAGCCTGGAGATATCCGTAGAAGATTTCCACGATCTGCGCACGAAGAACGGGAAGATCGTCATCCTCGACGTAAGGGAGCCGCACGAATTCGAGATATGCAATTTCGGGGACTCGAAGCTGATCCCGTTAGGAGAGCTCCCTGAGAGGGTGAACGAGCTCGACACGGCGGATGAGATCGTTACGGTCTGCCATGTCGGGGGAAGGAGCCTCCAGGCGACGAGGCTTTTGAGAAACATGGGCTTCAAGAAGGTAAAGAACCTGAAAGGCGGCATAGATGCCTGGGCCGCGAAATACGACCCCGACATGCCGAGGTATTAGGCGTCTTATATGTAACTCAGGCAGTAAAGTTCCTGATCGCTCCTCTACTAATTTTCGTTATCAACCAGAGCCGCCTATCGTAAAACCATAGGCGGCTATCCGACCGGCCCGGGACCATCACGTTATCCCTGCAGCCCGATCTTTATTCTTTTATTCATTCCATATATTATGTCTGCCATGGACAGCGCCGAGAGTAGGGAGAAATACGCCCGCCCCGATTCTATTATTCGTACAGCCTTATTCTTCATTATCCTGGCTTGGATGACGCTCGGACCTGCTTACAGACAAGTTTTAGGCGGAAGCAGTCCGGTTTTCCGTCAATGGACCATGTTCAGAGAATACGGGACCGGCCTGCATAAGGGTGAGGGTCTCATTGATGCCGCATTTTACGTCGCTGCCGACGGGAAATTAGAGGAAATAAACCGCTTCGAAATCCTCGGCTACGATAAACCAAAACGCGCCCCCGATGAGGTTTTCAAAATCGTGGGAAAGCCCGGGATCGAACGCGTCTCGGCGAGATTATGCCGGCATCTGGGCGATAACGCCGATTTAAGAGTTAAAGCCAGGATGGCCACCAGCGACGGATGGATGACCCTCTATAACGCTGAAAAAAACCTCTGCGAGCTGAAACACGATGCCGCAGCTCAATAACGCCTGGAGAAGCTTTCTCGACTGGGGTTTACATACCGAAGCTTCGACCAGGTCTTCGGCGCTGATCAGAATTTTCCTTGCATTGTTAATATGGGCCCGATGGAGCGGCGCGATGACTTTTTTCTCGCTGGGAACCCCGGAAGGTCAGGCTTTATGCGTAAACTTCTACATAGCCACGACACTCATGCTCTTCGGAATATGGACGAGGTTAAGCACTCTCTGGACCGCCGCCGTAGTTCTGACCATGTATTACTATGCAGGGTGGGTGAGAGGCGTAGAGCCCTGGACCCACCACCACACTTATCTTCTCGCCTTCGCCACGTTCTTATGCGCGTTAACGCCCTGCGGCAGATCATATTCCGTCGACCGCTATCTGAGCGTACGAAAGGCAAAGAAAAACGGGAGCGCGCCGCCCAGAGAGTCGGGAAACCTGTGGGCGCTAAGATTAATATCTCTCCAGGTCGCATTGATCTATTTCTGGACGGCTTTTGATAAGACAAACTGGCAGTTTCTCAGCGGAGACCGCATTGAGTATATATTCATGTGGTTATACACAGGGTCGGACTACCCGGATCTCGCGGGATTTCACACATTAATGATAATAATCTCCTGGGCCACCGTTCTTCTCGAGTACGCGCTCATAGGACTGCTGTTCAAGAGAATAAGAAAGTGGCTTGTGTTGCCGGGCTTATTATTTCACGGACTGATATACATACTGCTTCCGGTCGGTACGTTCAGTCTGACCATGTGGGCGCTTTATTTGTCCTTTTTTGATCCAGACAAGGTTCATGTTGTAATCGACGAGCTGAGCGGAAGCAGGACCCCGGCGAGCTGAGCAGTAATATCGCGCTGGGACAAGACGGTATAACAGTACTGGAAAGAAGGGGTTGAAATATATCAATTGCGTACCGATAATTTCACAGACGTTAACCGGCAAGGGTATTCAAAAAGGTTCTGCATACATTACTATCGAGGGGTCAGACTTAAAAAAGCGGTCAGATGAGAAAAATCAAAGCAGGGCAAATCCTGTTGCTCGTTCTTTCAACAATACTTATATTGGTCATCGCCGAAATCGGTTTGCGCTTGATAGAGCGTCTGGGCTATTTCTCCTATACGTTCAAAATGCTCAACAGCGCGTATACGCCTTTCGACGTAAAGACCGGAGAGGGCCTCTACTATTCCCATCCCTATATCAGCTACGAGATGAAACCCGGGTACAGCATACCGGGAGAAGTAACGATAAATTCGCTCGGTTACAGGGGGGAGGAATTCGATGCCGTCAAGTCGCCGGGCGTTTACAGGATCGTCGCCCTCGGAGGCTCGACGACTTACGGAATAGGCCTCGCGGACGACGAGACTTATCCTTATTATCTTCAGAAAGAACTGAGGGAGCGCCTGGGCACCGATAAAATCGAGGTTATAAATGCCGGTCTTGTCAGCGCGACCACCGCAGAGAGCCTCTCGCGGTTTCTCCATAAGATACTCCCGCTCGACCCCGACATGGTGATCTTCTACGAAGGCTACAACGACCTTCCGCCGAGGATGTTCGACGGCTTCTCGGACGATTATTATCACTTCAGGAAAAACCCGCAGAATCACTTTTCATTGCTTTCAAATTCACTGCTGTACCGGCTTGCCGCATCGGGGTTCAGGGCGACACTGCATTACCCGAATACTACGCTCCTCTCGGAGATATGGAAATTCGAAAACCTGCCCGCGGAAGACGACAAAAAAATCGACAATTTCAACTCCACGTCGAGCGCCGTGTACGAAAGGAACCTGGATTACATCATCGCGCTCGCAAGAGCGAAGGATATCACAGTCGTATTATCGACGTTCGTATTCGACGAGGACGCTCCCAACTGGAACGACTACATGCCCGACGTGCTGTGGGGGAAGGGAATCGGGCAGAATAACGACGTGATAAAAAAGCTTGCCCGGAAATACGACCTGCCTCTTATCGACCTTTATTCGTACGGGCTCGGGAACAAGCATATATTCCTCGACTCCGTCCATCTGACGGCGGGAGGGAACGAAGAGATGGCGGCCGTGTTCGCCGAGACGATCGCTCCTGTCATAGAGAAAGAAACGGAGAATAATACTCTCAGGCGGTAATGATCCTCTCACACAGCCCGTAGGGGAGCGGAATGCAGCTCTTCCGGGCAGCTGCGATGACAAAAACAATAAAAGGGCATCATGTCACAAGGCCGGGTAGGTGAGAGTGTTTATTTATATCTGACCAGCTTGTAATTGTGACGGAGATTGTAATACGCCTCTTTGATAAAGCTCGAAAACGAATTGTCCCTCACGGTCTTGATATCCGGGAGAGTCCACAAGCTTCCGATGTAGTCATCGAACGATCGTGGCTCGATCTCGCCGATGCCCCCTGACGGGTAATGCGTAAACTCCCCGAAATAGATTCTCCCGGAAACATTGTACAAATCCACGCGCACGAAATCGAACGGCCTGCTGAGCTCTTCCGCGACGCGTACCATCTCCCCGAAGCCGGGCGGCTTCTGTATGCCGTCCTTCGGAGGACATCCCCTCTCCCCCGGCCAGTCAGACCAGGTGAAGCGCAAGGGGTTCCAGTCCATATCGAAATAGTTGTCCGAGTACTCCCCGTACCTGCCCTCTATCACTTCGACAATTTCGGCTTTGCCGTCAAAGCAGAGGAACTTGAAGTCAACCGGGGGCAATCCCTCTTCGCCGGAAAGAAACTCCTCGACCAGTATTACGGGTTTTATTCCCCTGTACGCCCATTCGTTGAGCTCGTTCCAGTGCCGGCGGCGTAAGAACTTGCTGCATTTCGCTATCTGATCCTCCCTCACGAGAGGAGCCTTGGTTACCAAATCGAAGC
The DNA here is from genome assembly GCA_040754335.1 of Thermodesulfobacteriota bacterium. Classification (NCBI taxonomy): domain Bacteria; kingdom Pseudomonadati; phylum Thermodesulfobacteriota; species Thermodesulfobacteriota bacterium. The sequence goes on from JBFMCV010000003.1 coordinate 292,101, forward strand.
CGTTGTCCATTATTATTATGTCGCCCGACGAATGACTGGACTTTATGATGTAGCGGCCGGGAAGATCGTCAAAAGGTATTTGGCCGGGTTTATCGGTTACGAAATACAGCTTCTTTAAGAGATTTCCAAACCCGTTTTGCCTGAGGTAATCCATCACTCCGAATTTGTCCGCAGTCAATGTGAGGATCGGTCTGCGGTCATATTTCATCTTCCATCTCAGCTTCTCGGTAAATGTACGCGGATCCCGAGGCAGCTTTTGGTTATATAACGCCTGAACTATTTCCCGGCTGGTTTTCATATGCGGACGGCTCTCGAATGAATTTATCAGGCTCAATCGGAATTAACTAATGTTTTCTGACACTTCTGCAGATCTCTCCACATCCAGGATTATCCAGATATAATACACCCCTTCCGCTTCAGCCCATAATCGATTGCGACAGCGTTCGGCAGTACCACGCAACACCGCGGCATACCGGTTGCAGCAATAAATCATCCGCAATCTTTTGATTGGACGTATACTTTACCATGAAGGTTAATTATACCGCTGATGCCTCTCTGCCCGTCATACAGAGCATGTGGATAGGCAGCGAATTGTCGGTGATGGAGCGGCTCAGCATCGTATCTTTTCTAAGCAACGGCCACCCCTATCACCTTTATGCATACGACGAAGTCAAGAACCTGCCCGAAGGCGTCGTATTGAAGGACGCGAGCGGCATAATCTCCCCCGACAGGATATTCAAATATAAAGACCGCGATACATACGCCGGGTTCGCCAATATGTTCAGGTATAAATTGCTTCTCGAGAGGGGCAACTTCTGGGTCGATACGGATGTGGTTTGCCTGAGGCCGTTTGATTTCACCTCCGATTACGTATTCGCAAGGACAACGAGCCTGAAGCCGTCCGGGAGCCTGGATGAGACCTTCCGGGTGGAAAATTGTATCATCAAAGCCCCTCCCGGCTCGGAGATAATGGAATATTGTTACGAAGTAACCAGCAGGCGGAATCCGAACGAGCTGCAATTCGGAGAGACCGGGCCTTATTTCTTGAGACCGACGGTAATAAAGTTCAAACTGGAGGAGTACGTGGTCAGGGCGGAGACATTCTGCCCGATAGATTGGCCCGACTGGCAGAGATTACTTAGCAGGTCCCCGCTCGTTATCTGCGCGGAAATGGCGAAGATGTCGCTTTACCGCTCGAAAGGAGTGCACCTTTGGAACGAAATGTGGCGCCTGAACGGGGTTAAAAAAAATGCGCTTTTCCCGAAATACTGCATCTACGAGAGACTAAAAAGACGATATCTTGTCCCAATGCTCCCCAAGGCATATGAAATTACCCTTGACGAAAATTCCTTAAGGCCGGGGTAGGCTTGCGAGCCCTTCAGGCCTTCCCTCTGATCCATCAGATTACGGTAAAATAACGATCAGTTTTTATCAACCAAGATATTCTTCGATCGTAATTTTTGCATTACAGCGAAAAAAGCTGTTATTCCGTTAATATATAGTGTAATATCTATACATAGAGACGCAGCGATGCCTGCTGGTGGCCGATAATTTCTCATAATTATCAGGGGTTATGCAGAGTGCACCGCCCGAATGCAAGATGTAGTTGAGAATAAATCCAATAAATTGCCAGAGGGCAGTCTATTGGATTCAAGCAGAGGGTCGGGGCATGAAAGACGATATGTTCGGCTTCGCTCACTATGTAGCCGATATAGGGAGCTTTGTAAGGGAGCCGTTTTCCGAAATTGAGCCGGACCACAGCCACTGCGACGAATGGCCGACCGATAGGACCATTGAGCGGTGGGTAAACGAATCGTTCATTAAGAAGCACCGCGAGCTGGAATAGACTTATTTTGCGTCCTGTCACGCGAGCTATCCACTTCACACCGACCGACAAATTGTAAATAGGAGACACGAGTGTGTTATTACGACTCCTGAGACGCTGTCTTGTCAGAAGATTCTCCTCGACCTATTATGATATCGGACCTGCAGGCGCGGCAATATTTTTAGCCGGCATGGGAAGGAGCGGAACCACGTGGGTTATGGATGTCATGAATTACAGGAAGAGCTACCGAACGGTTTTCGAGCCCTTCATCGCATCCAAGGTATCAGAGGCTTTCTGCTTTAAAATCCACCATTATATCAGACCCGACACAGCGGATCCCGTATTGGAGAAACAAGCGAGGCTCATACTCTCGGGGAAAATTAAGAACCCCTGGGTTGACAGCGGTTATAATAGAAAAGTTCTTTACCGTAAACGAATTATTAAAGATATACGTTGCAATTTAATGCTGGGATGGCTGAAGAATCTCTTACCCGATATGCCCATAATATTGCTGGTCAGGCATCCGCTGGCGATAGCGCACTCATGGGAAAACCTGAAAATGCTCGACGAAGACCCCATGTCGAACGACAGAACGGACTTTGAACTCATCATTTCGCAGAAAGCGCTGCTCAATGATTTTCCGGTTGTAAGACAAGCGGCAAAAGAAATCGACAAATCCTCAATAATGGAAACTATCATTTTCATATGGTGCGTTTTGTATTACGTACCCTTCAACCAATTGAGACCCGGTGATGCATATATGATTACGTACGAGGAACTCATGATAAATCCGGAGCCGACATTCGAAGGTCTGTTCAATTATCTGGGCGATAAATTCAACTGGGATGATATCAAGCCATTGCTCGGCATATCATCCGTTACAAATTTTCTTAAACGAGATTTTCTGGAAAAAGATGACGTTCTCTTCGGCTGGAAATCGAGGTACGGCGGTGAAGAATTGAGACGCGCCGATTCGATACTCAGGCATTTCGGTCTCGAGAACGTGTACGACCCCGACGGTCTTCCGTCAAATCATATGCAGTCATTTTCGGACTCTTGAACAAACCCCGTTGAGCGCGATTGCAAAATACTTTAAAACTCCGCTTATGAATAAATTATATTTCCTGGAGTGAACCCTCGTTGCTTTCTATATAATTCTCACCCATGCCGGTTTATCTGCACCGCACATGGAGTTAACCGCAAATTATTCCTGTCTATCCATCTCGTTGATATATGGCCATAACGCTGTAAACTTCTTATATATATATGTCACTCCGGGTCTCTGGGTCTAAAGAAACATGGAAATGAACCGTCTCTGTCTATTCCCGCGCCCTGAAGACAGGGGTATAGGATGACAGTCAAATTGAACAATGACATCGAGATAAAAACGGGGTTTTTCGACGAAGAGAAAAAACTGCCGCTCGTGATCACCACAAAGCACCAGGGCTCACCGTTAAGAGATATATTCAAATCAATGGAGAATGAAATAGAAGCGAATTTACTAAAATACGGAGGAATTTTATTCAGGGGGTTCCGGGTCGACGGGACCGAGGATTTCGAAAATATTGTTAAGAACAGTTACGGCGACCCTATTGACTACAACGACAGAGCCACCCACAGAACTCAGGTCCAGGGAAAGGTATACACCGCCACAAATTATCCTCCCGAGCTTGAGATAGTTCTCCATAACGAGAGCTCATTCGCTGCGAAGTTCCCCATGAGGATTTTCTTCTACTGCATCGAGTCAGCGGAAAAAGGAGGGGAAACGCCCATAGCTGACGTCAGGAAGGTATACCGAGCTATCCCTCCATCCGTCAGAAAGCCCTTTGAGGAAAAAGGCGTTTTATACGCACGGAACCTGGCGGGCGGACCATTCGGCTTCACGTGGCAGGAAGTCTACCAAACACAGGATAAAACCGAGATGGAGAAATTCTGTAGGGAATCGGAGACAGAATATGAATGGATAGACGAAAATAAAGTCAGAACGAAACAGCTGAGGCCAGCAATCGCCAGGCACCCTGTAACGGGCGAGATGCTGTGGCTGAACCACGCTACCGTGCTCAACGTATTCGCCATCGAGCCCAAGCTGCAGCAGATGCTTCTGAAATTCTTCAAAGAGCGGGACCTGCCGAACAACACGTACTACGGCGACGGCACGAGCATCGGAAGAGAAGTTATCGACGAGCTTAGAAAAGCATACGACTCCGCCACGGTCGCTTTTAAATGGGAGCCGGGGGACGTGCTCATGCTCGACAACATGCTAGTCGCTCACGGGAGAAAGCCCTTTTCCGGCAAAAGAAAGATCGTAGTCGCGATGGCGAAACCGGTAAGATGGAAAGATCTCGATACGTCGGTCTGAGAACATTCACATGTCGGAACAATTGAGAAAAAAACTGATGGATTTTATCTATGTCAAAACCAGGAGCTCGGGGAAATCTCTTCCCGACGGCTTCGGCGACGACACACCGCTCATAACTTCGGGTCTTATAGAGTCTCTGCACTTGCTTGAGCTGGCGCTGCTTCTGGAAGAGGAAGCAGGCTCAACATTCGACCTGACCATCCTGGACTTCACGGTGGAATGGAACACGATAAACGATATGGTGAATTTCGTCGAAAGTTATAGATGATAAAACCGTTGTGAAACCCGCGACGATCCAAGCAAGTCCGAAAATGAACTTTGAAATATCAAGATACTCCTGTGACTCTGAAAACCATATAGACCAGATCGCCAGGCTCAAAACAATAAACTGGGGGCTTGATTTCGATGTCTTCAGGTCCTACGCCAAATGGAATTATCTTGACAGGCCACATTCGAAGCCGCCTCTAATATACTTCGTCCGACTCGGAGAAGAGACCGTAGCGATGAGAGGTGCTTATGAAACTACGTGGCAGGTAAACAACGCGTCACCCCGTTTTCATGCCTTTTGTTCGGCGGACCTGTTAATACTGCAGGAGTACAGGAATAAAGGATTATATAAAGAGTTCGCAAGCTACGTTATGGAAGATTTATGTAAAATGGGCGTTCGGTACTTTTTTAGTTTCACCGCAACCCCCTTAAATTCTATAATCTCTTTATCCATCGGCTGGAAGGCCATTGGAAAAATCAACGTTATGGAAAAGCAATTCCAGACAAATAGATCAAAAGCTATTTCGCTTGCTAAAAATTTGGCAGGCCCTCGAGCTATACAATTATTGAAAAAAGCCAGATTGAACTTAATTTTAAAGAGAAGACGTAAAGATGATCCGCAAAAAAACGATGTTATTGATAACCGCGCGAGGACGCAGCTCCCTTCCAGCATAACGTTGGAAAATAGGCCTAGACCGTTGGAAATGGCGCGTCTCGTGGACAGCACTCGTCCGAAGGATAAAATCACCCTGGTGAGGGACGAGTCATTCTTTGATTGGAGATATAACAACCCGCTTTCAAAATATCGCTTCCTGTACTGGTACGATGACGGCTTGAAAGGCTATCTGGTATTACAAAGCCATTTATACAGCCTAGAATCTCTTGGCACATATAATATATTTGAACTGGAAGCTATTAATTCCTCAGTAAAAATCGATCTGCTCAACGCAGTGATTTCAATAATAAACGAGGGGTCGATAACAGTTTGGACAAATATGCTGGACCAAGATAGTTATGAATTCTTAGTATCAAACGGATTTAAAGAAAAGAACTCGGCAAAAATCATAAATGAGACTACACGTACTATGTTGATCCGTCCCATAGGCAAACACGATGATAAAATCGAGTTTCAAGGCTTAAATCTTCTCGACGCGGATAATTGGGATTTCAAAATGATTCTTATGCATGACCACTGATCGACTATCTAATAAGATTCCCGAAGCAGAATGAAATACACAATATCAAAACACTCCGAAGACTTTGAAGAACAAATTGACCAAATCGCCAGACTTAAAACATTAAACTGGGGTCTTGATTTTGAGGTATTTAAATCCTATGTAAAATGGAATTACATTGAGAGACCTCATACTAAACCGCCATTAATATATTTCGCCCGTGCCGGAGATGAAACCGTGGCCATGGCAGGCTTATATGAAACCACATGGCAGCTAAAAAGCGCGGCGGCGAGCTTCAATGCGTTGTGTATTGCGGATCTGTTGATACGGCAGGAATACAGAGGTAAAGGAATATACAAACAGCTGACGAACTATTACAAGAACGATTTAGACAAAATGGGTGTTGAATATATATTCAGCTTCAATCCAACGCCGTTAACTACTGCGATTTCTTTATCTACGGGCTGGAAGAGCATCGCAGAAAACAACATTATGAAAAAGCAGTTCTTGAAACGAGGGTTCGATGCGATTGCATTCGCTAGAAAATTGGCGGGGCCTTACGCTGGAAAATTATTGAGAAGGACCGGAATCGGCACAATCTTAAGGAGGGGACAAAAAGACAATTCACAAAGGATGGATACGATTTATCACAGCGGAAGCACTCAACTGCCCGACCGTATATCATTGGACGACAAACCCAGGCCGGCCGAAATGGCCCTTCTCGTCGACAGCATTCTCCCGGATAATAAAATTACCCTCGTAAGAGATGAATCATACTTTCACTGGAGATACAATAATCCGCTTTCAAAATATCTATTTCTCTACTGTTACGATGAGAGCATGAAAGGCTATCTGGTATTGCAAAGTTTCATATACAGCCCTGAATCCATAGGGTCGCATAACATATTCGAACTGCAAGCAACCGATCCGTCGATAAAAATCGAGCTGCTAAATGCTCTGATATCGATCGTGAATTCAGGATCGATTTCGATTTGGGCTAGCATGCTGGATAAAGACATTTATGATTATCTTGCGTCGCAAGGGTTTAAAGAAAGCGACTATACTCAAACCGTTATGATCTGGGCGATCAACAAGCATATTCACAATATGGAGTTTCAGGGTTTAAATCTGGCGGACGAAAAAAACTGGGACCTTCAAATGATATATATGCATGACCACTAATCAGCCGAGGACAAGGCCCGACGATCTTATCATGTTTCTACATATCACGCATAGAAGGACATTTCACCTGCGAGAACAATTCTTATATGGAGATTCCGGAAGATAGTGCAAAAGCCTAATGCTGTAATAATCAAACTTGACTCTATTACAGGTTTGCAAACATCCAGAGTATTGGCCAAGTACGGAATAACCGTAATAGGCGTAGCGGACGATTCCAGGAATTATTGCTGCAGCACTAACTCATGCAAAGAAGTCCTGACTACCAATACGTCAAATGAAGAACTCATAGATACATTGATAAATTTAGGTAAAAGATTGGGCGACAAGTCCGTAATCTTTCCATGCAGTGACGATAGCGTTCTTGCCATATCCACTCATAGAGATGAACTTACGGATTGGTACGAATTCGTGATTCCGGAGCATGAGACCATCGATCTGCTCATAGACAAGGTCAAATTCTACAAATACCTGGAGCGCAACGGTTTTTCGATCCCTCCGACTTTTTACGTCACTGACAAATCAGAGCTCAAGGAAATTGCAAATCATGTAAAGTACCCATGTGTAGTAAAACCACCACGACCGGCGCAATCCTGGTTCAAATACTTTAAAGAGAAAGCATTAAAAATAAGGAGTCATCAAGAGCTTCTTGCCGTATCCGACAATTGCCTAAGGGCAACCGACACTTTCATTATCCAGGAATGGATCGACGGCAGAGATTCCAATATATACCAGTACTACTACTATTTTGATAAAAACTACGAGCCGATAATCAATTATACGTCACGCAAGCTGAGGCAATGGCACATCGAAACAGGCGAGGCATGCCTTGCGGAGGAATGTCTTATTGATCCGGTCCCGAGAAAATCAATAGATATATACAGCAGAATTCATTATAAAGGTATCACTTCGCTCGAAATCAAGATCGATGAAAATAACGGCGGGTATTTTATAATTGAGCCGGATGTCGGACGGCCCAACACGAGCATCGGCTTGGTAGAGGCCAGCGGGGTGCCGATCCTGTACGCGATGTACTGCGACGCTTTGGGCCTCCCTATGCCGACTTATTCGACAAACAAATCCGGCAGCATCAAA